>CAYTPX010000004.1:67297-103712 GCA_964439955.1 uncultured Bacteroidaceae bacterium
CCGCCTCCTTTGCTCCTACCGCGCGGGTGAATGAGCGCATTCCCTTGCCGCTTTTTCCAAGAAAAGGAAGCCCGGGCGGCAGGGGAGTGCGCCGAAAAGCGTATATTTGCATCGGACAAGAACGAAGGAACGATAGATGAAAGAATTCATACTCTCCGAAGCCCAACAGGAAACTGCCGTGCTGGTGGGGCTCATCACGCAGGTGCAGGACGAACGCAAGACGCAAGAATACCTCGACGAACTGGCTTTCTTGGCCGAGACCGCCGGGGCGCGCGTGGTCGGGCGTTTCACCCAGCGCATCGAACAGCCCCACTCCGTCACCTACGTGGGCAAGGGAAAGCTCGAAGAATTGCGCTGCTACGTGGAAGAACACGAAGTGGGGATGGCCATCTTCGACGACGAACTTTCGGCCAAGCAGATGCGAGTCATCGAAGGGACGCTGAAGATCAAGATACTCGACCGCACCTCTTTGATATTGGACATCTTCGCCATGCGCGCACGCACGGCGCACGCCAAGGTCCAGGTAGAGCTGGCACAATATAAGTATATGCTTCCCCGCCTGACGCGCCTGTGGACGCACCTGGAGCGCCAAGGCGGCGGCTCGGGAGGCGGAAGGGGCGGCTCGGTCGGGCTGCGCGGGCCGGGCGAAACGCAGCTCGAAATGGACCGGCGCATCATATTGAACCGCATGGCGCTGCTCAAGTCGCAGCTGGCGGACATAGACAAGCAGAAAGCCACGCAGCGCAAAAACCGCGGGAGGCTCATACGCGTTGCCCTCGTGGGCTACACCAATGTGGGGAAGTCCACGTTGATGAACCTGCTGGCCAAGAGTGAAGTATTCGCGGAAAACAAACTTTTCGCCACGTTGGACACCACGGTGCGGAAAGTGACCGTCGCCAATCTCCCTTTCCTGCTGAGCGATACCGTGGGGTTCATACGCAAATTGCCGACCGACTTGATCGAATCGTTCAAATCGACGCTCGACGAGGTGCGCGAGGCTGACCTTTTGGTGCATGTCGTGGACATTTCCCACCCGAACTTCGAGGAACAAATCGAAATCGTCAACCGTACTTTGGCCGACATCGGCGGCGGGGAGAAACCGCAGCTGGTGGTTTTCAACAAAATAGACGCCTATATGCACAAAGCCAAAGACCCGGACGACCTGACGCCTCCCACGAAAGAAAACATAACGCTGGAGGAACTCATGCAAACTTGGCCTGCCAAGATGGACGACCGCCCCTGCATCTTTATTTCGGCACGCGGCCGCCAGAATATCGACGAGTTGAAACAGTTGCTTTATGCCCATGTCAAGGAACTCCACGTGCAACGTTTCCCCTATAACGACTTCCTCTACCCGACGGAAGAGGAGGTGGCGCAGATGTGTGCTGCCGATGGATTCGAAGAAAAACCCTTGGACGAACTCCCCGAATGATGGACACTCCACTTGATTACCGCCCGCTCACTCCCCCGGAAATTGCGGAATTGGAGCGGAAAAGATGTACCGCCGACGACTGGAGCCGGGTGCTCGTTGCCCGCGGGTTCAGCACCGGTTCTGTGGAAGACGCGCATTTCCATGGAGATATACGCTTGGGCGTCTTCCGTAAGATGCACGAGTATCCCTGCGGGTTGAAGCGCCCCTCTGGCATTTACCGGGCGACGTTGGCCAATGCCTCGGTCGCCGATGACTGCCGCGTGGCCGATATCGCAGACTTCATTGCCAACTATGACATCGGGCCTGGCAGCTTGGTCGAACATGTGGAGCAGCTATATACCGAAGGCCCCACGGCTTTCGGGAATGGGGTGCGTGTCGCCGTACTGAAGGAGGATGGCGGGCGGGAAGTGGCCTTGCATGAAGAACTGACGGCCCAAGCCGCTTATCTCCAATGCTGCTACCGCCACGATGAAGCGGTGCAGGCCGCATTGGAAAAACTGGCTGCCGGCGTCGTGGAGAAACATACCTCCTCGCGCGGAAGCCTTGGGGCGGGTGTCCGTGTCACGCACTGCGGGCGCATCCGCAACGTGCGCTTTTCCGACGGAAGCCGTGCCGACGGTGCGGAAGTGCTGGAGGAAGGCACGCTCTGCGGCGGCCAAGGCGGGTCGGCGGCTTGCGTGGGGCGCGGTGTTTCGGCAACGGGATTCGTGTTTATGCGCGGCGCAAAGGTGGAAAGCGGCGCCCAACTGACCCGTTGCCTCGTGGGCGAATGCTCCACGGTGGCGCATGGCTTCCGGGCGAGCGATTGCCTTTTCTTTGCAAACTGCCAGCTTGAGAACGGGGAGGCCTGCGCTTTTTTCGGAGGCCCTTACACTGTGAGCCACCACAAGGGCACTTTGCTTATCGGGGGCATGGCTTCTTTCCTGAATGCGGGCTCCAGCACGAACCAGAGCAATCACGCCTATAAGTTAGGGCCTCTCCATTATGGAATCCTGGAGAGGGGATGCCGCACCGGGAGTAACTCCTATTTGCTTTGGCCTTCCCGTATTGGCATGTTCAGTACCGTCATCGGGGAAATCAAGCTGCATCTTGACACGCGCAACCTGCCTTTCTCATATATAATAGGTGAGGGCGGGAAATGTTTCCTTGCGCCGGGTGCCACGTTGCGCAGCATCGGTACTTGGCGTGATGCGGAGAAATGGCCCCGCCGCGACGGGCGGAAGGCATTGCCAGTCCCGGCCGACGTGATTGATACGGAGGTGTTTTCCGTTTATACCGCTACCCGTCTGGTCGCGGGCATCCAGACTTTGGAGGAAATACGTACTTCGCAAGGACTCGAAAGCCCTGAGTATTCTTACCAAGGGGCTATCATCCGCCGCGCTTCGCTGGAGCGGGGAATACGGCTTTACGACTGTGCGTTGAAGTACATCGTGGGCAATTTCCTTGTAACCGGAGACCCTTCTTCGGCCCTCGGGAAAGCCCTTTCCCAAAAGAGCCAGAACGGTTGGGACGGGCTGGGGAAGCTTTTCGGGCAATTCTACTGGGTGGATGTGGCAGGCATGCAGACTACGGAAGCCGCCCTCGAGGAGATCCTCTCCCGGCTGCGTTGCGGTTCGATAGCCGACATGCGCTCCCTTTCCGAAGCTTTCCGGGAGATTGATGCACAGGCCGCGGAGCTGGCCCGGCCTTCCCTCTCTTCGTTGCAGTTTGTGCTGACCGGCGAGCGCATCCATTCGCCGCAGGATTTTCTCCGCGCCGTGGGAGCTTGGGCCGAAGCGGGCGAAGCGTTGCTTGGCGAAGTGTTGGCCGACGGGGAAAAGGAATTTGCCCCGGCCATGAAAATCTCTTCGGGCATCGACTGCCGCAGCACGGAGGACCTCGACCGCGACTTCGCCGCTTCCGGATGCACGCCGGGGCATTATCCTATTTTGGCTTCCCTCCGGGAAAAACGGGAGGAAGTGCGCCGCAAGTCGGCGGTTTACCAAAACCGTTGGAGCGGGTGAGCCGCTCCTTTCCTTGTCCTCTGGGAGAAGGAGAAAAGCCCGGCGCTTTCCGGAAAAAGCCTCGCCACTTTTCCCGGAAAGCGCCGGGCCTTTTTCCGCCCTGCCCCGCAACCCTGCGAAGGCGCACGGGCAAAAAAGCGGCAGATATTGCTGCTTTTCTTGGAAAATGCGTACTTTTGCAGGGGTTAAGCACGGCCTTTCCGAACCCCGCGCAGGCGGGATGCGGCGGGCAGTTTCCCGGAAAAAGACAATCACGCAATAAAGAATATAAAGAATTATGGCAACACCTCCGTTTAAGTACCAGAAGCCTTTCGAACTCGGAAAGGACGAAACCGAATATTACCTGCTGACAAAAGACTACGTGTCCGTGGGCGAATTCGAAGGGACTCCCATCCTCAAGGTGGACCCCGAAGGCCTCACGGCAATGGCCAATGCGGCGTTCCGTGATGTCTCCTTCCTTTTGCGCCGTTCCCACAACGAACAGGTCGCAAAGATACTCGCCGACCCGGAAGCCAGCGAGAACGACAAGTACGTAGCCCTCACCTTCTTGCGCAACGCGGAAGTCTCCTGCAAGGGGAAACTCCCCCTTTGCCAGGATACCGGTACCGCAATCATCCACGGCGAGAAAGGGCAGCAAGTATGGACGGGGGCGCACGCCTGCGACGAGGAAGCCCTCTCGCTCGGGGTCTACAAGACCTACACGGAAGAGAACCTGCGCTATTCGCAGAATGCCCCCCTCGACATGTATAAGGAAGTAAATACCCGTTGCAACCTGCCTGCGCAAATCGACATAGAGGCGACGGAAGGCATGGAATACCGCTTCCTTTGCGTGACGAAAGGTGGCGGTTCGGCCAACAAGACTTACCTTTACCAGGAAACCAAAGCCCTTTTGAACCCGGACACGCTGGTGCCTTTCCTCGTGGCGAAGATCAAGACGCTGGGGACGGCAGCCTGCCCACCATACCACATAGCGATTGTCATCGGCGGCACTTCGGCCGAAAAGAACTTGCTCACCGTGAAACTGGCTTCGGCCCGCTACTATGACAGCTTGCCTACCACCGGCAACGAATATGGCCGCGCTTTCCGCGACGTGGAGCTGGAGAAGCAGGTGCTCGCCGAGGCGCACAAGATAGGCCTCGGCGCACAGTTCGGCGGGAAGTACCTGGCCCACGACGTGCGTATCATACGCCTCCCGCGCCATGGGGCAAGTTGTCCCGTAGGGTTGGGCGTGAGCTGTTCGGCCGACCGCAACATAAAATGTAAAATCAACAAGGACGGTATTTGGATAGAGAAGCTTGATGACAATCCCGGTTCCCTGATTCCCGAAGAATTGCGCCAAGCCGGCGAGGGCGATGCCGTGCGCATCGACCTGAACCGCCCCATGGCGGAAGTCCTGGAGGAGCTGTCCAAGTATCCCGTGGCCACGCGCCTATCGCTGAACGGCACCATCATCGTGGGCCGCGACATAGCCCATGCCAAGCTGAAGGAGCGCCTCGACCGGGGCGAAGGCCTGCCGCAATACATGAAAGACCACCCCATCTACTATGCCGGCCCTGCCAAGACGCCGGAAGGGATGCCCTGCGGTTCGATGGGACCGACTACCGCCGGGCGGATGGACCCGTATGTAGACCTTTTCCAGAGCCACGGGGCCAGCATGATCATGCTGGCCAAAGGGAACAGAAGCCAAGCCGTCACGGACGCATGCAAGAAGTATGGCGGATTTTACTTGGGCTCCATCGGCGGCCCTGCCGCGATATTGGCGCAAAACAACATCAAGAGCATCGAATGCGTGGAGTATCCCGAACTGGGAATGGAAGCCATCTGGAAGATAGAGGTGCAGGACTTCCCCGCGTTTATCTTGGTGGACGACAAAGGAAACGACTTCTTCAAGCAACTCAAGCCACGCTGCTGAACCGCCGGGGCGGCAGTCCTCCCCCGGAGGGAGAAGGATGGGAATTGTTAGATAAGTCAATGTGTTTATCTTTTTTAGGGCGCTTTTCTCCGTGAGGAGGAAAGCGCCTTTTTTTTCGGCCTCTGCGGGCGGAGGGACGGGATGGGGCATTTCCCCCTGCCCGGTGGCGTGGGGAAGGGCGTGCCCGTTGGGCGGGTAAGGGAGACGGTGCGGCGCGGGTCAGTCGAAGAGTTCCTTCAGCACGGCATAGGACTTCAACTCCGGGAGCGAAGCGATGTGCAGCCGGTAGTAGCGGAGCAACAGTTCTAGGCAGCGGTTGCGCTGCTGCCGGGAAAAGGGGAAGAGGTGCATTGTCTCGTAGCGCATGCGCAGCAGCATGGCGAGGCGGGTCGCTTCGCCAGGTTGGAGCACGTCGGGATGGAAAGGCCGGTTTTCCACGAAAGCGGCTTCGCGCAGGTCGAAGTAAGCGCCGCGCGTGTAGCTCTCCGCCAAGGGGCGGATGCCCAGGAAGAGGGGGAGGCGGAGGAGGAAGGCGATGTGGAAATTGGGGATGCCCCGCTCCGCGCGGTCGAGGACACGGAGCGATTCGCGCAGGAAGGCGAAGAGCGGGCGGTTTTCGCCCTCTTGCGCGAGGGCGTGGTTGAGGAACTCGGCAAGGAAGAAAGCGATGCTTCCCCGCAGCGGGTCGGAGGAAGTCCGCAGGAGCGGCATGCCCGTGTGTGTCTCCTTGAGGGTCGCGAGCGGGCGCGACGCCTGCCGGTTGAGCACGGCCTCCACGGGCGCCAGCGGTTGGAGCAGGCGCGTGCCCGCCCGGTTGCGCCCCGCCCGGGTGCGCGGGTTGCGTGCCACGGCATGCACCATGCCCGCCTCTTCGGTGAAGAGGTGCACGATGATGGACGATTCCTCGTGGCGCGTGCTCTGGAGCACGACGGCTTGCGTGGTAAGGAGCATAAATCCGGGAGTAGGAAGGGTGGGGCTTTTGGCGGGAAACGCTGGCGTTTTCCCGGGAAAGCGCAGGCACTTTTCCGGGAAAGCCTTTCCGGTTTTCCCGCCTTGCAAAGGTAGGAAAAGGATTTTGTCTTGCGGCCGTATCGTAGAAAAACAGTGCTTCGTTGTGAAAAAACAGGGGCAAATGTTTGGCGGGTGAAGAAAAAGCGCTACCTTTGCAGCCACAAAACGAAAAGATGGCCAGTTCGTCTATCGGTTAGGACGCAAGATTTTCATTCTTGAAAGGGGGGTTCGATTCCCCCACCGGCTACGAAGGTAACAAAAACGAGTAAACGAAATAAAGGTTAGTCGAGATGGCAAATCATAAATCATCCCTGAAAAGAATCCGCCAGACAGAAGCCCGCAGGCTACGCAACCGGTACTATGCGAAGACAATGCGTAATGCCGTGCGCAAGTTGCGCGCAACCAGCGACAAGGAGGAGGCCGTATTGCTCTTCCCGAAGGTAACGAAGATGCTGGACAAGCTGGCCAAGAAAAACGTAATCCACAAGAACAAGGCAGCCAATCTGAAGTCGAAGTTGGCTATCCACGTGAACAAGATTGCATAAGCTATCCGCAAGAATATTGATAGGAAGGCGCGCCAGTCGCGCCTTTTCTCTTTGAGTTTTCAGATAAAAAATAGGGTTAGCCGCAGCCGGGTCAAGCTGCGGCTTCTTTGTTTCCCCGCGCTTCCTTTCCCCGGGGTGGGGGCTCTTGCGGAAAAGGGAGGCCGGATATGTACAAATTTATCGATTCTTATTCGGAAGGTTTCCCCTCCTTCTCCTCGTCCTTGCCGCCCATGCCTTGCATTGCGCCGCCTCGGGCGAGGGATATTGACCCCTTATTTGCTGAAAAAGTGTGAGAATGGACGGCAAATGCTTAATAAATCCTGTGCTCTGGTCGTACTTCTTGGAAGAAGTGCTACCTTTGCAAGGTGATTTGTGGAAAGAACGAAAACAATATCTTTGTACATATTTCCCACTTTCCCTTAAGGTATCATTGTCAAATCCAAGATAAAAAACAGACACCAAATGAAGTTATTTACAAAAAGTACTTTGGCCCTTGCCGCGGCGGCCTGCATGTGCGGCGGCGTACAGGCGCAGTATCAACTCCCGAACGCAGGCTTCGAGGGAGAATGGCAGCTGGAGCAGACACGTAGTGCTTATACCTCTGACGCAGCCGACGGATGGAATTCTTTTCTTACGGCAGAGACTGCTGGCTTGACGAGCATAGCCTTTACGTTCAATCAAGTAGGCACTTCTACGCAAAGCACGGATGCGTATGAGGGAAGTTACAGTATGCTCATTGTTTCAAAGCAGAACATGTTGGGGAGTATTTCTAATGGAAACCTGACAACCGGGCGCATCCATATGGGAGCGACCACCGCCGCCAGCGAAGAGAACTACAATTATTCGGACATCGAGGACGAGCAATATTCGCAAACCTTCGACGGCCTGCCCGACTCGCTCGTGGTGTGGGTGAAGTTCCTGCCCCAACAGCAAGACGACACCGCTTCCGTAAGCTGCATCCTGCACAAGGCCTACAACTACAAGCAGCCGTATGCCACGGATGAAGAGGTGGCGGAATACCGCATTGGCTCGGCCGATTTGCCCGTCATGTACGTGGGCAGGGAATGGCAACGCGTGTCGGCCCCGTTAGAGTACGATGGGTCAAACTTCGATTACGACGGGCAGAAATACGTGTTGATTTCCATCACGACGAACCAGAATGCGGGTGAAGGAAGCAGTGCAGACAGCCTTTTTGTGGACGCCATAGAGTTCATTTACAACTCGGAGTTGGCTTATGTGGAAGTCGACGGGACGCAGTATGAAGTACCTGAAGGGGAGACGGAGTTCAGCGTGCCTGTACCCTATGACGGGGACGTGCGCTTTGTGGCCAATGGCGCGAGTGCCACGGTGGAAGCCGAAAGTGCCGACGGGCAGTCCGACACGTATACCGTGACGGTGCGCGGCGGCGACTATGACGAAGCCCCTGAGAATGTAAATGTTTACACCGTGCATTTCTCTGTTGCCTCGGGCATTTCCGAAGTGAGCGCGGCTGCGACCCCGGGCTTGACGATACGCAACATTTCCGGCGGCGTGGAGCTTACGGCTGAAGGCACGGTTACGGTGCCTGTTTATACGCTTGATGCGCGCTTGGTAGGTATCTATACGGTGCAAGAGGGCGTGCAGACGATTAATCTTCCTGCGGGATTCTATATCGTTGGCGGGCAGAAAGTAGTCGTTTGGTAACCGGGAAAATCCTTTAGGACACGTATATGCCAGCCGGGCGGGCTTCTTCGGGGAGTCCGCCCGGCAGTGTTTCCAGGGGCGGCGTGCCGCGCCTTTCCTTGCCCGGTGGGGAGGAAGGGGCAGAAAGGGGCGGGGGAGTCCGCGGAAAGCCTCCGCGCTTTCCGGGAAAAGTGATGCCGCTTTCGCCGAAAAGCGGTATCACTTTTTATTGCCGGATGAAAAGAAAACCGTATCTTTGCCCTGTTCGTGCGACGGGGGCGGCAGCCTGTTCCCGGGGCGCGCGTTAAGGCATTTGTAAAACAATAAGCTACACATAAATGACGGAAGAAGAGAAACTCAACGCGGAACATGCCTATTCGGCCAGCAACATCCAAGTGTTGGAAGGATTGGAAGCCGTGCGCAAGCGGCCTGCCATGTATATCGGTGACATCAGCCTGAAGGGTCTGCACCATTTGGTCTACGAAGTGGTGGACAACTCAATAGACGAAGCCTTGGCGGGCTACTGCTCGCACATAGAAGTGGGCATCTATCCCGACGGCTCCATCAGCGTGCAGGACAACGGGCGCGGTATCCCCGTGGACTACCACGAGAAGGAAAAACGCTCGGCGCTGGAGGTGGTGATGACCGTGCTGCACGCCGGCGGCAAGTTCGACAAGGGCAGCTACAAGGTTTCGGGCGGCCTGCACGGCGTGGGTGTCTCCTGTGTGAACGCGCTCTCTTCGCACATGACGACGCAAGTCTTCCGCGACGGGAAAATCTACCAGCAGGAATACGAGAAGGGACACCCCCTCTATCCGGTGAAGGTGGTGGGCGAATGCCCCTCCGGGCAGAGCGGGACGCGCCAGCAGTTCTGGCCTGACGGCGGGATCTTCACGGTGACGGAGTACCAATATGCCACGCTGGCCAGCCGGATGCGCGAGCTTGCCTACCTGAACGCCGGTGTCCGTATCACTTTGACCGACTACCGGGAGCAAGACGGGGATGGCTCTTACAAGCAGGAAGTGTTCTATTCCGAACAAGGCTTGCGCGAGTTCGTCCGTTTCATCGACTCTTCGCGCGAACACCTCTTCGACGATGTGATTTACATCAGTACCGAGAAGCAGGGCACGCCGGTGGAAGTGGCCATCATGTATAACACTTCCTACAACGAGAGCCTTTATTCGTATGTGAACAACATCAACACCATAGAAGGCGGCACGCATGTGGCCGGCTTCCGCCGCGCATTGACCCGCACGTTGAAGAAGTACGCCGACGACAACAAGATGCTGGAAAAGGTAAAAGTGGAGATTGCGGGCGACGACTTCCGCGAGGGGCTGACCGCCGTCATTTCCATCAAAGTGGCCGAACCGCAGTTTGAAGGCCAGACAAAGACCAAGCTGGGCAACAACGAGGTGATGGGCGCCGTGGACCAAGCCGTGGGGGAAGCGCTCACGAACTACTTGGAAGAACACCCGAAGGAGGCCAAGCTCATCGTGGAAAAGGTGCTGCTTGCCGCGCAAGCCCGCGTGGCAGCCCGCCGGGCGCGCGAGACCGTGCGGAAGACACCCATGGGGGGCGGCGGGTTGCCCGGCAAGCTGGCCGACTGCACGCTCAAGGACCCTTCGAAATGCGAGCTGTTCATCGTGGAGGGAGACTCCGCGGGCGGCTCGGCCAAGTCGGGGCGTGACCGCGTGTACCAAGCCATCCTTCCGATACGGGGCAAGATACTTAATGTCGAAAAGTCCATGTGGCACAAAGCTTTCGAAAGCGACACGGTGAACAACATCATCCAGGCTTTGGGCGTCCGCTTCGGGCTGGACGAGGAAAACGCCAAGGCGGCCAACCTCGACAAGCTGCGCTACCATAAAATCATCATCATGACCGATGCCGATGTCGATGGCTCGCACATCGACACCCTTATCATGACGCTTTTCTTCCGCTATATGCCCGAGCTGATCCGCGAAGGCTACCTCTACATTGCCACGCCGCCGCTCTACCGTTGCTCCAAGGGCCAGGTCACGGCCTACTGCTACAACGACGCCGAACGCGAGCGCTTCATCAAGACCTACGGCGAGAATGGCACGGAAAAGGGCATAGTCACGCAGCGCTACAAAGGCTTGGGTGAGATGGACCCGGAGCAGCTTTGGGAGACGACCATGAACCCCGAAACGCGCATCCTTAAGCAAGTTGTCTTGGAGAATGCCGCCGAGGTCGACCAAATCTTCTCCATGCTGATGGGCGAGGACGTAGGCCCGCGGCGGGAATTCATAGAACAAAATGCCGTCTATGCCAATATCGACGCATAAGGGCATCCCCGCCCCTTGCCCCAAAGCGGCAAGGGGCGAGGATATTCCCCTGTGCTGCCAGGCGGCGGGCGGAAGCCGGAGGAGGCCATGCCTCCTGCCCACGGCGGGAAGCCCCGGGCGTTTTCCCTTTTAGTGCCTGTCTTTTTCCCAAAGGCCGCAGGCACTTTTCCTTAGGACTGCTGCCGCTTTTCCGCTTTCCCTACATTAGGCAAAGGCGCAAGACACAAGACTCAAAATAAAAATGAACGCTAAAGGAACCCCTTTGGAGCTGGGCACCGAGCAGATAGGCAAGCTGCTGTGGCGTTATGCGGGCCCGGCTATTGTGGCTATGACAGCCTCTTCCCTCTACAACATTGTGGACAGTATTTTCATTGGCCATGGGGTAGGCCCCTTGGCTCTTGCCGCCTTGGCGTTGGCCTTCCCCCTGATGAACCTGGCCGCCGCCTTCGGGTCGCTCGTCGGCGTGGGGGCTTCCACGCTCTTGTCCGTGCGGCTGGGGCAGAAGGACTACGAGAGCGCCAATCTCATACTGGGCAATGTGCTGGTATTGAACTTGGTCGTCGGTATTTCTTTTACCGCGGTTTTCTTGTTCTTGCTCGACCCGTTGCTCATCTTCTTCGGGGCAAGCGACGAAACCCTCCCCTATGCGCGTGATTTCATGCGCATCATCCTGCTCGGGAATGTAGTGACCCACATGTATCTCGGCCTGAATGCCATGCTCCGCTCTTCCGGCCTTCCGCAAAAGGCCATGCAGGCAACCATCGGGACGGTGCTCTTTACCATCGTCCTGAACCCGGTTTTCATCTTTCTCTTCGGGTGGGGTATCAAAGGGAGCGCGTTGGCCACGATTATCTCGCAGGTCATCATGCTCCAATGGCAGTTCCGTTTTTTCATGAAGAAAGATAATTTCCTGCATTTCTCGCGCGAGAAAATGCGCTTGAAGGCGCGCCTCGTGCGGGAAACCATCAGCATAGGCCTGGCTCCGTTCTTCATGAATACGGCGGCTTGCGTCATCGTAATCCTCATCAACCAAGGGCTTACGCAAGGCTACGGCGAGGAGGGCGACTTGGCCATCGGTGCTTATGGCATCGTAAACCGGGTGGTCTTCATCTTTATCATGATAGTCATGGGTCTGAACCAGGGCATGCAACCGATTGCAGGCTATAACTATGGCGCGCAGCAGTACGGGCGTCTGATAGAAGTGCTGAAGAAGACGGTGCTGTATGCGGTGCTGGTAACGACGTTAGGTTTCCTGCTCGGGCAACTTCTCCCCGCCACGATTGTCTCGGCCTTTACCACCGATGCCGAACTCATCAGCCTCTCCGTCGAAGGGATGCGTGTGGTAATGATGCTTTTCCCCCTCGTCGGTTTCCAGATGGTCGCTTCCAATTTCTTCCAGAGCATAGGGATGGCGCAAAAGGCCATTTTCCTTTCGCTCGCCCGGCAGTTGATTTTCCTCATCCCTTGCCTGCTCATTTTGCCGCGGTTCGTAGGGAAGGAGGGCATCTGGTATAGCATCCCCGTGGCCGATGCGGCAGCTATCATAATTTCAGGCACGATGCTGTTTGCCCAGCTGCGCAAGTTCAAGAAGCAAATTGCGGGAGAAACGAAAAATGCAACGAAATAGGATATGGAAAACTTCGTAATCAATTTGGGCCGGCAGCTGGGCAGCGGCGGCCGTGAGATAGGGCGTGCGCTGGCAACCCATTATGGGATTGCTTTTTATGATAAGGAGTTGATAACCCTTGCGGCAGA
Organism: uncultured Bacteroidaceae bacterium; assembly: GCA_964439955.1. GTDB lineage: Bacteria > Bacteroidota > Bacteroidia > Bacteroidales > Bacteroidaceae > UBA1794. The sequence continues at coordinate 79,924 of CAYTPX010000004.1, forward strand.
AGAAAGCGGATTGGACGTGCGTTTTTTCAAGCAGAATGACGAGCGTAACAAACGCCGCATCATGGGCGGGGTTTTCGGGATGCGCTTCCCTTTTACGGTTGACGGTAATGTTGGGCATGGGACGCCGTTGGATGGCGACCAGCTGTTCAAGGTGCAGAGCGATGTCATCCGCAAGGCGGCGGCAAAAGGCTCCGGGCTTTTCGTGGGGCGCTGTGCGGATTATGTCTTGCGCGACCATCCTCGTGCTGTCAGCGTATTCATTTCCGCCCATAAGGAAGACCGTTTGCGGCGAATCTCTTCCCTTTACGGCGTGGACCTGCGCAAGGCTGAAAATTTGATGGAGAAGGCCGACCGGAAACGCTCGGAGTATTATAATTTTTATAGCCTCAAGACTTGGGGGGCGGCTGCGTCTTACGACCTCTGCATCAACTCTTCCATCCTCGGCATAGAAGAAACCGTCAAGTTCATCTGTTCCTTCATCGACCGCCGCTTGGGATTCTGAACCGGTGGTCAGCATGCCAGGGAATAGACGCGGAGGAGTTCCGCGCCGTTCCCTATGAGCAATGCGCACAAGAGAGCGAGCAGAAGCGCGTCGGCGGCAGGACGTAGCTTGGGAGGTATTTGCCCGTATCCCCATCCCAACAGCAGCGGTATTGAAAAGAGCCAGTGCCCTCCGAAAATGACGGCCTCATTCATCCCATAGCGCAGGACGAAATGGGCGAGGCCGTCAATACTCAGAAACAAAAGCAGTTGCTGCACATATTTATTGCGGCGGGCTTTCCATGCGGAGACTGTGCAAAACAGTAGAATAATCCCTACGCATACTGTTTTCCAGTGCGCATCGCCATAGGTCGAGGCCGGGCGGAGCACTGTCTCGGTGCCTACGGTTTGTGGCGTGAGCGGTGCGGTGAGCATCGTGCTGCCCCAGAAGTCTGTGAAAGCGCGCTGCGCGAATCCGGAATCGCCGAAGATGAAATATTTTTTGAGCTGGATGGTTGTCTCGACAGGCGAAGGCTCATCGGGTGCGAGCAGCTTGATTTTTATGGAATAGAGCGCAAACACGAGGCACACGCAGGCGGCGAATGGCCAAGTGCACCGCCACATGCTGCGGAAAATGCGATGCCACGTCGTCATCCGCCGGTTGAGTAACAAAAGGAGGAGCGGCTTGGCTGCGTTGGTAACGGTAATGCCCCCGCACAAAAAGGTGAGCAGAAACACGCTGCGTCCTCGCACATATCCGCATTTCTTCCATTCTTCTGCCAGAAAGTAGAGGCTGAACATGAGTGCGGGCAGGGAGAATGTGTACGTTTCGATGGTGAACGACAGCACGGTGGTGGTGAAAAACGCCGCGCAGCACAGCGACAGCAGCAAAGCGCGCCTCGTGGGCAACCCGACGATGCGGCGCAGGTAGCGGAAAACGAGCGTGACGGCGGAGGAAGTCAACAGGCTTGTTCCGAGCAGCAGGCCGAGAATGCCTGTGCGGGCATGCCCCATGGCCGAGAAGGGTAGTAGGAAAAAGGTTTTCAGTATGTGGAATACGTTGAAGAACGGGTGGCAAATGTCGAATGTGCCGCCCCGCGTGTGCAAATAGGATATGTTGTCGTATCCTAAATAGCTGCCTATTGTGCCTTCCTCCATGTCGATAAACGGAGTATGGTACAGCACTTGTGCGCCCAGCCAGGCATAGGCCAGGAAAAGGGCGGTGCATAGGATGGCTTCGGCCTTGTCGGGCGGGAGCAGAAGGGTACGCGCCTCGTGGAGCGTGGCGCGCAGGTTGCGCAGGGAGCGGACTATGTATTTTCTCATCGGGTTTGTGCTTGTTAGCGAAAAGGTTTGTAGTGTGGGAATTGGGCCAGTGCCAATAACGGTTTATCGCTGGCGCTGTCTCCGTAAACATGCAGGGCAAATCTCGAAAAGTGTGGCACTTTTTCCGAGAAGCGCCGCACCTTTTCTGCACCTTTGCAGTTTGGGGTGGCAAAACGTCCGGTAAGCCGTCCGTCTTGCACCTCCGGTTCTGTGCCGATTACCTCTGCGATACCTACAGTTTCGGCCCATGGCTTAATCCATTGTGGTAGGGAAGCGCTGACTATCAGCATGCGTGTGCCCTCTCGGCGATGGCGTTCGATGGCTTCGGCAGCTCCGGGGCGCAGTAGCTGCGGAATGCGTAATGCATAGTGGCGGCAGTGGCGTAGAAATTCGGAGTAGCTCATTCCGCGGAAAAAAGAACCGAAGATGTATTCTTTGGCTTTCCCGGCCGGAAAGAGGCGTAGGGCAACGGCTGTTTTCATGAGCGCCATCAACGGCATGCGGCAGAAGAAGGCGCGCCATCCGCAGGCGTGCACGAGGAAGTCGGGTAGGGAATCGCACCGGATGAGTGTGCCGTCGAAGTCAAATACGGCTATTTCCTGTGGTCGGGCTGCAAGAGGATATGTCATTTTGCGGAGCTTTAATAGAGGATGAGCGCAAAGGTCAGAAACCATCCCGCTATGGTGGTTTGCAGGAAGCGGTCGTGCAGGAGTATGTCGGTTGGGTTGCAGTTTTGTTTTTCTACCAGTATGATTTGCAGGTATCGGAGGATGCCGAGTAAAACGAAAGGTATGGTGTAATACATTCTGTGGTCGCTTCTTTGCATGACTTCTGGCGATAGGGTATAGAGGATATAGACCACGGCGATGAGTGCGGAGAGGAAAGCGAGTGCAACTTGAAGGTATTCTTCGGTGTAAGCCAGGGCGTTTTTACGTGAGATGCGTCCCGTTTGCCGGAAGTTGCGCAGGTCGTCGTAGCGTTTGGCAAGAGCAAGGAAGAGGGCTATGAGGAACGTCATGATGATGAGCCAGTGGGAAACGTAGATGTCTGAGGCGGCTCCTCCGGCAAGCAGGCGGAGGATGAAGCCGGCGGCTATGAGGGTGACGTCGAGTAGTGGGTATTGTTTCAGCCAGAGCGTGTAAGCCAGATTGATCGTGAGATATGTGGTTGCCAGCAGGGGCAGTGCTTGTGGGTGTCCGATGGCAGTGCGGGTTAGGAGAATTCCCATGCCGGCGGCCAGAAGCAGGCAGGTGAGCAGGCAGGCTGCGGCAGGCGAAATGCTGCCTTGTGCGAGCGGGCGGTGGCGTTTGAGCGGGTGTTGCCGGTCTTGTGGGGCGTCTTTCAGGTCATTTATGATGTAGATTCCGCTGGATATAAGGCAGAATGCCAATGTTGCCCAAGTTGTTGCTGCCAGTTTGTGGCAATCGGTGATTTCCCGGCCGAAGAAGATTGGCAGAAATAGTATGAGGTTCTTGACCCATTGAGCCGGGCGTAGTAGCCGGATGAGTGGGGGTGCTTGGTGCATCGGTCGTGTGGTAATGGAAAAAGAGAGCAGCCTTTCCTCTCCGGCGCGTATGGGAGAGTGCGGGGCTGCTCTTGGGTATTGGTCGGTTGTTCCCTTATTCGTAGGTCACGAGGTCTGCGCCGTCCAGCACGGAGTCGCCGGTATTGACGCATACTTCTTTGATTACTCCGGAGGTCGTGGCGGGAATGTTGTTTTCCATCTTCATGGCTTCCAAGATAATCAAAGTATCTCCCCGCTTCACCGTGTCGCCGGGTTTCACTTTGATGGCTACGATGATGCCCGGGAGGGGCGATTTTTCGCTTTTTTTCGTAGCCGCCGGTTGGGCGGGCGCTGCGGTTTTGGCTGCCGGCCTGTGGGTTACGGCGGGGTGCACGGGGGCTGCTGCGGCTTTGGGCTCCTCTTCCAGCTCCACGGAGTAGGGCACGCCGTTGACTTCCACCGTCACTTTCCCTTTTTCGGGCTCGCCGACGGTGACGGTATAGGGATTCCCGTTGATTTTATACTTGTATTCTTTCATAATTCATCTTGTATGTGTGAAGTAAAACGGTTTATTTTTGTTTCCGCACGGGGCTGCCCGGCATCAGGCAGGGCTTGAAGGCCCAGGCCGAAGAGATGCTGCGGATGGTAATCCGGTTCGGTTCAATGTCGTGGGGCGAGAGGAGCGTTTCGTACAAGGCCATCGTAATGGCGGCGTATTCCTCGCAGGCCCGTCCGGGTTGGTTGTTTTGTTTTTCTGTGTCCATAAGGGTCTTTTTTGTTGGAACATGCCCTGCCTGCGGATGCTTACAGGGGGATATTCCCGTGTTTCTTCGCAGGGTTTACCACTTTCTTGGTTTGCAGTTGCTCCAAAGCGCGGATGACGCGGAAGCGCGTGTTGCGCGGTTCGATCACATCGTCTATGTAGCCGTACTTTGCCGCGTTGTAGGGGTTGGCGAAAAGCTTGGTGTATTCGGCTTCTTTCTCGGCAAGGAATGCGGCAGGGTCTTCCTGCGCTTTGGCTTCTTTTGCATATAAAACTTCTACAGCCCCCGCGCCGCCCATTACGGCTATCTCGGCCGTCGGCCACGCATAGTTCATGTCGCCCCGGAGTTGCTTGCAGCTCATCACGATGTGGCTGCCCCCGTAACTTTTCCGCAGCGTAACCGTCACCTTGGGCACTGTTGCTTCGCCGTAAGCGTAGAGGAGTTTGGCACCGTGGAGGATGACCGCGTTGTATTCTTGCCCTGTCCCGGGGAGGAAGCCCGGCACGTCCACCAAAGAGACGAGGGGTATGTTGAACGCATCGCAGAAGCGGACGAAGCGCGCGCCTTTGCGCGAGGCGTTGCAGTCAAGCACCCCGGCCATGTATTTGGGCTGGTTGGCCACGATGCCTACGGAGTGGCCGTTCATGCGCGCGAAACCGATGATGATGTTCTTTGCGTAATCCGGCTGGACCTCGAGGAACTCGCCGTTGTCCACGATGGCCGAAACAACCTCATACATGTCGTATGGTTTGTTCGGGTTCTCCGGGATAATCTCGTTCAGGCGGTCTTCCATGCGGTCCACGGGGTCGGTACATTCTACCCGCGGGGCTTCTTCCATGTTGTTCTGCGGTATGTAGCTGACGAGTTTGCGGAGCAGGGCAAAGGCTTCCTCTTCGGTCTCGGCGGTAAAGTGGCAGACGCCGGACTTGGTGGAGTGTATGCTGGCGCCGCCCAACGTCTCTTGGTCTACGTCTTCGCCCGTAACGGTTTTCACGACCTTCGGGCCTGTGAGGAACATGTAGGAAGTGCCTTCCATCATGAGGGTAAAGTCCGTCAGCGCCGGGGAGTAGACAGCTCCTCCGGCGCAGGGGCCGAAGATGCCGGAGATTTGGGGAATGACGCCGGAAGCCATGATGTTGCGTTGGAATATCTCGGCAAATCCGGCCAAGGCGTTGATGCCCTCCTGTATGCGTGCGCCTCCCGAGTCGTTGATGCCGATGCAGGGGGCTCCCATTTTCATGGCTAAGTCCATGACTTTACATATCTTCAAGGCCATGGTTTCCGACAGCGAACCGCCTGCCACGGTGAAGTCCTGTGCGAATACATAGATGAGCCGTCCGTCGATAGTGCCATAGCCCGTGACTACGCCGTCGCCCAGGTATTGTTTCTTTTCCATGCCGAAATTGGTGCAGCGGTGCAGCTGGAACATGTCCAATTCTTCGAAACTGCCTTCGTCAAGCAACATGGCTATCCGTTCGCGAGCCGTGTATTTCCCGCGTTCGTGCTGTTTCTCGATCGCTTTCTCCCCGCCGCCGATGCGGGCTTTGGCGCGGAGTTCGATGAGTTCCCTGATTTTTTCCGTTTGAGTGCTCATTGGGTTATTTTGGTTGATGGGTTGGATGTTCTGGTGGGGAATGTGGGCAGGCCGTTCTTCCTTATTGCCCGGGTTCGCATAGCTCGGTGAGGATTCCTTGCGTCGATTTGGGGTGGAGGAATGCGATGTGCATCTTTTCCGCCCCGGGGCGCGGCGTCTTGTCAATGAGGCGTATGCCTTCGGCTTCCACTTCCTGCAGGGCGTTGGCTACGCCGTCTTCCACGGCAAACGCCAAGTGGTGGATGCCCTCGCCGCGTTTTTCGATGAATTTGGCGATTGTGCTGTCCTCGTCCGTGGGTTCAAGCAGCTCCAGTTTTACGTCGCCGACCTTGAGGAACGCGGTACGCACTTTCTGGTCTTCCACGGCCTCTATGTTATAGCACTTCAGCCCAAGGACTTTTTCATAATAGGGAAGGGCTTCTTCGATGCTCTTTACGGCGATGCCCAAGTGTTCGATGTGGGATATTTTCATTTTTGCTGTGTTTTTGTTTTTCCCTTGCGGAGAATGTTGTTTTTGTGCTTTTTCCTTTCGTCTGGGAAAGGGGTGGAAGCACCGTGCAAAGGAAGCCAATTTTCAATGAAAAAAAAAGGGCTGTGCGGAAAATTTTGAGGCACGTCGGCCCGGGAGTGGCGGGGCTTTGCTTGAAAGAGGGCTGGGGAATGGAGGGAAAAGCCATGCCGCGCGTGGGAAAAGCGGCACGGCTTCCGGGGAGGAGGTGCGGTGCTTCCGGGAAAAAGCCCCGAGGCTTTTGCTCCGGAACTGCGCCGGGGGAGGGGGGAGATTTCCCGCAATCTCTTATCCCGTTACGGCGCGAGGGGCGTGTAGCGGAAATCGCGGAAACAGGCTTGGCCGTCCCGGAGGGAGGCCAAGGCGGGGCGCAGGGCGAAGAAGCCCCCATAGGTGTTGTGGTGCATGCGGGAGGCATCGAGGGCGTCGGCTACCGTAGTCCACTGTTCCCTGTCGGTGCTGATGGGGACTTGCACACGGTTGGAGCGGTTGATGAGGCGGGCGCGGAAAGTGCCGTTGTGGGGGATGGGGATGGTTTGCTTGTGTTCTGCGTCGGCATGCAACGTGAATCCCTGCCCGGTGGAGGTGATGCTAAATACATGCCCTCGGTTTCCCATTCCGCGGGGTAGCCCCCACCCACGTAGACGCGCCGTTTCACGCCTATGGTGGCCAGCCCGTCGTCGCCGGGGCATAGTAAAAAGGCGAGATGGCCAAAGGGAATGTTTGTGCCACCGGGTGGGTGAATGTCAAGAATGCCAAGAGGAGGGCGGGGATTGCTTTCATCGTTTTGCGGTCGGAGAGAGGGGAAATCCGGCGGGCGTCATGGTATCTGCCGGATAGGGCTTATTTGTGGAAAACTTTGGTGGAGAGGATGATTACGTCTTCTTCGGGCCGGTCGTTGGAATCGGTGGGCATGAGTGTGATTTTCTCCACGACGTCTTGCCCTTCCACCAGTTCGCCGAAGATGGTGACAGTACCGTCCAAGTGGGGCGTGCCGCCTATTTCGCGGTACACTTTGCGGTGTTCTTCAGGAATGGTGACGGGTCCTTCCTTTTCGTGCTGCTCCTTTGCCCGTTGGAGTGCCCGTCCGGCAAGCAGGCTGGCATTGTCCGGCGTGGCGAGTTGCGGCTCTTCGAGCATCAGCTCGTAGCGGGCGCGGTGGTAGAGGTAGCTTTGCCGCCATTCGTCCATGCGTTTTTCAGTCTTGTCCAACTCTTCGTCGGTGAAAGTGCGGCCTTGTACGACGCAGAACTGCGTCCCTGCCGAATTGCGCGTGGGGTTTACCTCGTCGCCCAGCTTGGCGTCGATAAGCGCCCCTTGCTTGCAGAAGAAACCGGGGTTGATTTCAGCATAAACGCAGTATCCCCCGTCGCCGTCGCCATAGGCTTTCCCGGGAATCGGGTTTTTGCTTGTGGGGTCGCCCCCTTGGATCAGGAAATCTTTGATGACCCGGTGGAAAATGAGCCCTTCGTATGCCTTCTCTTTGCATAGGCGGATGAAGTTGTCGCGGTGCAGGGGAGTCTCATCGTAGAGCCAGAGTGTGAATTTCCCTTGGTTGGTTTTAATGGTAACGTAGGTCCTCTTTTCGCCTTTCTTTCCCGCTTGTGCGACGGAAATGCAGCCGAAGAAGAGGAACAGCGTGCAATAAAGAAATAATTTGTTCATGACCTTAAAATGCAAATAGTTGTGTATGTTAGGGTGGCAAAGGTAGGGAATGTGGAAAGAAGTCCAAATAAAAATGTATCTTTGCGCGTGGAAAAATAGAATCAAACAGAGTTGATACTTTCATGAAATTTGCAGAACTTGATTTGGACGACCCTGTATTGGATGCATTGGACGCAATGCGTTTCGAAGAATGCACCCCGGTGCAGGAACACACGATACCGCCCATTTTGGAGGGGCATGACCTGATAGGCATAGCCCAGACGGGAACGGGCAAGACCGCTGCTTACACGCTCCCGATATTGAACCGCATGCTCTCGGACGGGCATCCCGAAGATGCCATCAACTGCGTGATTATGGCACCCACGCGGGAGTTGGCCCAGCAAATAGACCAGCAGATGGAGGGCTTCTCTTACTTCCTGCCTTTTTCGAGCGTGGCCGTATATGGAGGGAACGACGGTACCCGTTTCGAGCAGGAGAAACGGGGCTTGACATTGGGGGCGGACATCGTCATTGCGACGCCGGGACGCCTGTTGGCCCATATCGCGCTGGGGTACGTCGATTTGTCGCGTGTGTCCTATTTTGTGCTGGATGAGGCCGATAGGATGCTCGATATGGGCTTTTATGACGATATCATGCAGGTGGTGCGTCTTTTGCCGGAAACACGCCAGACAATCCTCTTTTCGGCTACGATGCCGGCTAATATCAAGAAGCTGACCCAAGCCATCTTGAAAGACCCCGTGGAGGTGAAACTCGCGATTTCCAAACCGGCCGACAAGATCAAGCAAAGCGTTACGATTTGCTACGAACGGCAGAAGTTGCCCATCCTGCAGCAAATATTCGGAAGTAATGGCGAATGTCCCAAAACAGTGCTTTTTTCTTCTTCCAAACAGAAAGTGAAAGAAGTGGCACGGATGCTGTTGAAAAAAGGTTTTCGCGTGGGGGAGATGCACTCCGATTTGGAACAATCCCAGCGCGACGAGGTGATGCGCCAGTACAAGAACGGGCATTTGGATATATTGGTGGCGACGGATATCGTTTCGCGCGGGATTGACATTGACGACATCGAGCTGGTGGTCAATTATGATGTGCCGCACGACGCGGAAGATTATGTACACCGTATTGGGCGTACTGCACGGGCCGACCGCGATGGGGCTTCGATTACGTTTGTCGGAGAGGCGGAGCAGGCGAAATGGGCTGCCATCGAGCGCTTCCTTGGGAAGGAGGTGGAGCGGAATGTAGTCCCGGAAGAGTTTGGGGCAGTGCCTGTTTATAATCCGCGCGGGGGTGGCCGTGGCGGACAGGGTAAAAGGGCAGATGGACATGGACGCAGGAACGGCAATGGGACGCCGGGTCATTCGCGCGGCCGTTCTAAACGGAACGACCGACCGCAAACGACCCCTTCCGGAGAAACAGCCCGTTCTCCCCGGCGGTCGCGTGGCCGCGGAAGGAATCATGGAAAAGCGGGAGAAAAGACAGGTGGGAACTGAAGTCGGGTTGCCTTAATCCGTTTGCCTGTCTTGGATTTGTTTTTTGGCAGGATGTCGGGCGGCAATTTCTGAAGATTAGGATCGCTTTTATGAAAAAGTTAGGGGTGCTTTTTTCCCTCCTCCTGTTCTTTTTCCCGGGTATTATGCAGGCCCAAGGTGGCAGGGTTTATGATAACTTGGCATTGGAGAGCGTGTTGATGAAAAGGAAGATGCGGTATGCACTGTACCTTCCGCCGGGTTATCATTTTTCCAAGAGGTCTTATCCGATCTTGTACTTGTTTCACGGGGCGGGCGAGAATCATGTGAGCTGGTTGCGCAGGGGGAACCTGAAAGAGATAATGGACCGGTTGATAGAATCACGGGCAATAGGTCCTATGATTGTCGTGATGCCTGATGCCGGGATGAGCTATTATATGAATAGCCGCTCCGGGGAGGTTCCTTATGAAGATTACTTTTTCCGTGAGTTCAAGCCTTATATGGAGAGTTTCTACCGGGTCGCGAAAGGGAAGCGCTTCACTGCAGTGGCAGGCTTTTCAATGGGAGGATATGGGGCGATGCTCTATGCGCTCCATCGGTCGGACTTATTCCAAAGTTGCGTGGCCTTGAGCCCGGGAATACGTACGGATGAGGAGATGGAGGCGCTCAATGAGAGGGAATACAACTCGCGCTACCGCATTGCCTTGGGGGCTCATGTGGAAGGAGAGCCCCATGTATCTCTTTATTATGCGGAGAATTATAGTATTTTGAACTTGGTTTCCCGCTTGCCGGACGGGCAGAAGAATCAAGTACGTTTTTATATTGATTGTGGCGACGATGACTTTCTTTATAAAGGTAATTCCATGCTTCATGTTTTGATGCGCGACTGCGGGGTGCGTCACGAATATCGTGTGCGCGATGGCGGGCATGATTGGAATTATTGGCAGGCGGGTTTGCGGGATGGACTGCTGTTCATCCAGGCTGGCTTGAAATAGCGGAAAGGTCTCTTCCGCTTCATTCTGTGGCCGCGGGATACTGCACTTTTAGGTCTCCGAACGCATAGTTTTGCGAACGGGACAGGGTGTATGTGCAGTAAAAGCCGAGGTGGGTGGATTTAGTGTAGGTGGTGTCGGTGCCGTTTCCCCATAGGGATAGGTCCGATAGTCCTTCGATATTGACAAAAAGTTCCCATTTACCTTGTTCGTCGCACCGGACGCGTAGTTTGGGCATGGAATGCCCGGTGAGGAGCATTTCATAGTGGCAGTCAAAGATGATGGCTGTGTCGTTGGGCGACCCGTCTTGCCGGCAAAGGGCAAGGTATTGTCCCGTTGGGTCACCGGTCAGTCCGGAGTTGCTGATTCCGAGTGCCAAGAAGTATCCTTGCAGGGAATCCCGCAGGTCGGAGTTGTTGGCTGCCAAGTAGAACCGGGCTTGGGTCGTTGCTGTGGGTTCTTTCCCGTTCAGTTGGAAACGGAAATCCCATTGGGCGCCTCTTAGGGCGGTCGAAGAGGAAGAGAGGTAGGCTTTCCCGGCTTTCTGGTCGTTGAGGGAAAAGAGGGAGTAGCCACCGGGATAAAAGCGTTGTTCGAAAAGGGCGGTGTCTCCACCCCATATTGCGAAATCGGTATAGTCGATGGTTGTGATTTCCGGTGATGGGCTTTGGCTTTCGTCTTCAGGGTCGGGAGTTTCCGGCGTGCCGGATTGGTTCTCTTCTGCTTCCGGCTCGGAAGGCAAGGGGGCGTAGTCGTATCCGCATGTGCAACACATGCAGGCGATAATGAAGCTTGCCCCCGAGAAAAATATTCTAAATAAAATGTTTTTCATGTGGTTGGTTTATTGTATTTTTGCCTCCGTTTTCAAGTTGTGCCCAAAGGTACGTGTTCTTGGCAGCATAACAAAGAGCTATTAAAGAAAAGGAAGAATTAAGAAAGAAGATGAATGTAGCCATAGTCGGCGCTAGCGGCGCAGTAGGACAAGAATTCCTAAAAGTGCTTGAAGAGAGGGATTTCCCGATAGATGAATTGGTGTTGTTTGGTTCCAAGCGCAGCGAAGGCCGTGTTTATTCCTTCCGGGGCAAGGAAGTAGCGGTGAAATTATTACAACACAACGATGATTTTAAGGACGTTGGCTTGGCTTTTACTTCGGCCGGAGCCGGCACGTCGAAAGAATTCGCCGCCGATATTACAAGATATGGTGCGGTGATGATAGATAATTCCAGCGCATTCCGCATGGACGAGGATGTGCCTTTGGTCGTGCCGGAAGTAAATCCCGAAGATGCCCTCCGGCGTCCGCGCGGTATTATCGCCAACCCTAACTGTACTACCATACAAATGGTCGTGGCTTTGAAAGCCATCGAAAATATTTCCCATATCCGCCGGGTACATGTGGCTACCTACCAAGCTGCAAGTGGGGCGGGTGCCGCTGCGATGGCGGAGCTGCACGAACAGTACCGGCAGATTATAAATAATGAACAACCTGTAACGGTGGAGAAATTCCCCTACCAACTTGCCTATAATGTGATTCCCCAAGTAGACGTATTCCAAGAAAATGGCTATACGAAGGAGGAAATGAAGATGTACAATGAAACGCGTAAGATCATGCATTCGGATATCAAAGTGAGTGCGACTTGCGTGCGAGTTCCTGCCTTGCGTTCCCATTCCGAAGGAATTTGGATCGAGACTGAACGGCCGGTTTCCGTGGATGAGGCTCGTAAGGCCTTTGCTGAAGGAGAAGGGTTAGTCTTGATGGACAATCCGGCGGAGAAGGAATATCCTATGCCGCTTTTCTTGGCGGGGAAAGACCCTGTGTATGTAGGGCGGATTCGTAAGGACTTGGCTGATGAAAACGGTCTTGCTTTTTGGATAGTAGGCGACCAGATTAAGAAGGGTGCTGCCTTGAACGCGGTGCAGATAGCTGAATACCTGCTAAAGGTCGGCAATTTGAAATGAGATTTTTCTATATTATATAATGTGTAAGAGTGCCCTGCTTTATTGAAGTGGGGCTTCTTTAAATTCTCAAGTGCTTTTATGGTTAAGGAACGCATCGCTCAGCTCAGAGAATGGATGAAGCGTCGGAATTTGGACGCATTTATCATTCCCAGTGCGGATCCGCACATGGGAGAGTATATAGCCCCGCTTTGGAAATCCCGCGAATGGATTTCCGGGTTTACCGGTTCGGCGGGCACGGTGGTTGTGACGCGGGATAAAGGAGGATTGTGGACAGATTCCCGATATTTTATACAGGCTGAACACCAGTTGGCAGGGAGCGGGTTGGAATTGTACCGTAGTTTCCAACACGAAACGATGGTGGAAATACCAGCTTGGCTACTTGAAGAATTGCCGGAGCGAAGCCGTGTCGGCATTGACGCGCAGATTTTCACCCAAGCTGAGGCTGAGTGCTTGCGCGGGATGTTTGCCAAAAAGAGTTTAGAGTTGGTGGCCAGTCCGGATCCAATGGAAGAGTTGTGGAAAGATCGGCCAACCATTCCGATGGGCAAGACGGAGATTTATGATTCAAAGTATACCGGCGAAACAGCATCGGAACGCTTGGTACGCCTGCGGGCGGAACTAGCCAAGTTGGGAGCGGACTCGATATTTGTTTCCCCGCTGGATGAAATCGCTTGGTTACTGAATATCCGAGGGACGGATGTCGCCTATAATCCGGTTCTTATCAGTTATTTGTTGGTAGAACCTGGGCAGGTTACTTTGTTCGTGCATCCAGAGAAATGTCCTCAGGAAGTGGTCGATTATTTGAGAGAAGAGGGCGTTTCCATTGCTCCTTATGGCCAAGTATTTGGGGCATTGTCTCGGATGAAAGGAAGGCATGTCCTCCTGCAACCTACGAAGACGAGCATGGCTGCGTATGGGGCAATTGACCCGGTTCAAAATGAAATAATTGCAGAACGTTCCCCTTTGTCGTGGATGAAAGCAGTGCGCACCCCGGTGGAGATTGAGGGTTTGCATCGCTGCATGATACGTGACGGTGTGGCGCTTGTCCGTTTCCAGAAATGGCTGGTCAATGCGGTACAGCGTGGAGAATATGTGACAGAGATGAGTTTGTCGGAGAAGTTGTGTGAATTCCGCGCCCAACAGGATTTGTTCCGTGGCGAAAGTTTTGCCACGATTGCCGGTTATGCGGCCAATGCGGCCTCGCCTCATTATTGCGCAACCTTGGAGACTGATACAAAATTGGAGGCAAGGGGATATTTGTTGTTGGACAGCGGAGGCCAGTATTTGGACGGTACGACGGATATCACACGCACGATAGTATTGGGCTCAATGACCGAGGATGAGAAAATCGATTATACCTGCGTCTTGCGCGGGAATATAGACCTGTCTTCAGTAAAGTTCCCGAAAGGAACGTGCGGTACGCAACTGGATGCCTTTGCCCGTGCACCGATGTGGGAACGGGGTATGCAGTATTTGCATGGGACAGGCCACGGGGTGGGCCAATATTTGAATGTGCATGAGGCAACAGATTTGTACCAGTTCCGGATGGACAGCATGCCTTTCCCGTTGATGCTGAACTCTACGATTACCAATGAACCTGCCTTGTATAAAGAAGGAAGCCATGGTTGCCGTACGGAGAATATGTTGTTGATTTGCCCGGACCAAACGACGGAGTTCGGCGATTTCTATCGTTTTGAGACCCTTACGCTTTGTCCAATCGATACGGAGCCCATCATCCGTTCCATGATGGCCCCGCGTGAAATCAGTTGGTTGAATGAATACCACGAACGGGTGTTCTTGAAACTTTCCCCCTATTTGTCGGAAGAGGAACGCGAATGGTTGCGTGACCGTTGTCAGCCCGTTTAAACGCGGACTCTGCTGTTATTCCGATTCATAAAGTAATGCTAACCGGAAAGAAATAAGTAAATTTGCCACCAAAGGAAGAATAAAGGAAGGAATTATGATAAAGATAACTTTCCCGGACGGCTCAGTGCGCGAATATGAAGCAGGAGTCACCGGCATGCAAATAGCAGAGAGTATCTCGCCCCGCCTTGCAAAAGAAGTGCTGGCTTGCGGCGTGAACGGAGAAACCGTGGAATTAAACCGCCCTATATCGGAGGACTCTTCCATCGTGCTCTACAAATGGGAGGACGAGGAAGGAAAGCACGCCTTTTGGCATACCAGCGCCCACTTGATGGCGGAGGCTTTGCAGGAACTCTATCCCGGCATAAAGTTCGGTATCGGGCCTGCCATTGAGAATGGGTTCTACTACGACGTGGACGCGGGCGATACGGTCATCAAGGAAGGAGACCTCAAGGCTATTGAAGAAAAGATGCAAGAGTTGGCCTCGAAAGGCGAGGCGCTAATCCGGAAAGACGTGGCGAAAGCGGAAGCCCTCAAGGAATTCAGCGCTGCAGGCCAGGCTTACAAGTGCGAATTGATCGCCGACTTGGAAGATGGGCACATTACGACTTATACGCAAGGACGCTTTACCGACTTGTGCCGCGGCCCGCATCTTGTGAATACGGCTCCCATCAAGGCTGTAAAGCTGACGTCCGTGGCAGGAGCCTATTGGCGCGGGCAGGAAAACCGGCCCATGCTGACCCGCATCTACGGCATCACTTTCCCCAAGAAGAAAATGCTGGAGGAATATCTGGTTTTGCTGGAGGAAGCCAAAAAACGCGACCATCGCAAGATTGGCAAGGAGATGGAGCTGTTCATGTTCAGCGAAATGGTAGGAAAGGGGCTTCCTATGTGGTTGCCGCGCGGCACGGCCCTACGGCTGCGCTTGGAAGACTTCCTGAAAAAAATACAGCGCCGTTTTGGCTATCTGCAGGTGATGACGCCCCATATCGGGAATAAGCAACTGTACGTGACTTCCGGGCATTATGCCAAGTACGGGAAAGATTCTTTTCAACCTATCCACACTCCGGAAGAAGGGGAAGAATATTTGCTGAAACCGATGAACTGCCCGCACCATTGCGAAATCTATAAATGGCAACCGCGTTCCTACAAAGACCTTCCCCTGCGTTTTGCCGAATTTGGCACGGTATACCGCTATGAGCAAAGCGGCGAGCTGCATGGATTGACCCGCGTACGTAGCTTCACGCAGGACGATGCCCATATCTTTTGCCGCCCGGATCAGGTGAAGGAGGAGTTCTTGAAAGTAATGGACATCATCATGATTATTTTCAAGGCTTTGGATTTCGACAATTTTGAAGCCCAGATTTCTTTGCGTGACAAGGACAACCGCGACAAATACATCGGTAGCGACGAGAACTGGGAGAAGGCAGAACGGGCCATCGTGGAGGCTTGTGAGGAGAAAGGGCTGAAGGCCAAAGTGGAATATGGCGAGGCCGCTTTCTACGGGCCCAAGTTGGACTTTATGGTGCGTGATGCGATTGGCCGCAAATGGCAGTTGGGTACCATCCAAGTGGACTATAATCTTCCTGAACGCTTCCAGCTTGAATATACCGGTGCCGACAACATGAAGCATCGCCCGGTAATGATTCACCGTGCTCCTTTCGGTTCCATGGAGCGTTTTGTGGCAGTCCTTATTGAACATACCGGCGGCAAGTTCCCCCTTTGGCTTACTCCCGACCAAGTGGTCATACTCCCCATCAGCGAGAAGTACAATGAGTATGCGAAAGAGGTGCGTGCCCTGCTGGATGCCGAAGATATACGTGCTTTGGTGGACGAGAGGAATGAAAAGATCGGACGCAAGATTCGTGATAATGAGTTGCGCCGGATTCCTTATTTGCTCGTCGTAGGTGAGAAGGAGCAGGCGGAAGGAACTGTTTCTGTCCGCAAGCAGGGTGAGGGCGACCAAGGGGTGATGAAAATTGCCGATTTTGCGAAAAAAATACAAGATGAGGTTCGAACTATGCTGAATAAGTACTAACTTTGCGCCCTCATATCAACGATTTAGAAGAAAGGGAATAATCGAGAAACAGAATGAAAAACGATAGCAGAAAAAAGAGTAAAGTACCTGAGTATCGCATCAACGATGAAATACGCGTAAAAGAAGTGCGTATCGTGGGCGATAATATAGAATCGAAGGTATATCCTATTGCTCAGGCTTTACGAATAGCGGAAGAGCATGGCGTAGATCTCGTGGAAATCTCTCCTACGGCGCAACCGCCTGTATGTCGCCTGATAGATTATTCCAAGTTCCTTTACCAGTTGAAGAAGAAAGCCAAGGAGCAAAAGGCTCGGCAAGTGAAAATCAATGTGAAAGAGATACGCTTCGGGCCTCAGACGGACGACCATGATTACAACTTTAAGTTGAAGCATGCACGTGGTTTCTTGGAGGGGGGCGACAAGGTGAAAGCGTATGTTTTCTTCCGTGGGCGTTCCATTCTTTTCAAGGAACAGGGTGAGGTGTTGCTGTTACGCTTTGCCAATGATTTGGAAGATTGCGGCAAAGTAGAGCAGATGCCCCTGCTTGAAGGTAAACGGATGACTCTCTTTATCGCTCCTAAGAAAGGTGGGCTGTCGAAGGCCGCCAAGGCCGAGAAGCAACAGGCTGTAGCCCAAAAGCAACAGGAGGACGAGAAGTGATGGAAATGTGGAAAATGAAATGTGCCGCAGCTCTTATGGTATAGTTGCGCGGCCATGTTTAATTACTAATAAATATAATAGGAACAATGCCAAAAGTCAAGACTAACTCCGGTTCAAAAAAGAGATTCGCTCTTACCGGAACGGGTAAAATTAAGAGGAAGCATGCTTATCACAATCACATTCTGACAAAGAAGACAAAGAAACGGAAGAAGAACCTGTCCAAAATGGGACTTGTTTCAACTGTTGATGTACGCCAGGTCAAAGAACTTCTTTGCTTGCGGTAGTGGGATAACCCAGAGATAAGTAAATAAAGTTTTCTACTAATTTAGTTATTAACCGAATGTTCAGCTAATAAAAATAGAATGGGAAAAGTTCTCTGATGAGTAAGTTGAATCAGTGACGCTGACATTCAAAAAGAGAAAAAACTATGCCAAGATCAGTAAATCACGTTGCTTCGAGAGCAAAAAGAAAGAAAATCTTACGTCTCACCCGCGGCTATTTTGGCGCGCGCAAGAATGTTTGGACAGTAGCCAAGAATACTTGGGAGAAAGGTCTTACTTATGCTTACCGTGACCGTAAGAACAAAAAGCGTAATTTCCGTGCCTTGTGGATTCAGCGTATCAACGCTGCTGCCCGTTTGGAAGGCATGAGTTATTCCACTTTGATGGGGGCTTTGCATAAGGCAGGCATCGAAATTAACCGTAAGGTGCTTGCCGATTTGGCTATGAACCATCCCGAGGCTTTCAAGGCCATAGTGGAAAAGGTGAAGGCTGCCTAACCCTTTTGTGGATTATAACATCCAGTCTTATAAGAAAGGCTGTCCCGGGAAAATGGATTGGGGCAGCCTTTTTTAGTGTCCAACTTCTTTGTTTTGGGATGTCAGGGCAGTCTTTTAGGGGTGTCCTCGATACCCTTCTTTTTCAGGATCAAGCTATAAATCTGTTTTGTCTTGCGGCATTTCGAGCCCTTCGTTTGGGCGGGATGTGATGGCCTGTTTGTTCCGTCTTAGGAAGACGGAAGGCTTGTTTACCTATGGTGGGCATCTTTTCCTTCAACGCGGGGAAGTGGCGGAATGCCTCCGCATGACCCAAAGCAGCCCGATGGCTAAGGCGGTGCAGAGTATGAGTGGCAAGAAAGAGAAGCCGCCGCCGTCCGTTTCGTTGAATTGGGCCACCCAATACCAGTTTTCATTATAGGGCTGTCCGGGATAGGTCAGGATGGCAAGGGTGTTGTTGGCACAGTGGGCCAATATGGCAGCCCATAGCCCCCCGTAGGCGCAAATGTAACCCAGCGCGGCCCCCATCAAAAGCCGGGGCAGGAAGCCGTAGAATTGCATGTGGATTGCGGAAAATAGGAATGCAGTAATCCATACCGCCGCATGGAAGCGTTTGGGATTCCGGGGAAAAGCGGCGGCACTTTGCGCGTTTTCCGTCGTGCTTTTTGGGAAAAGCCAGCGGTAGACGAGTTTCATGAGCAGGCCGCGGAAGAGGAGTTCCTCACTCGCCCCGGCCAAGACGGCAATAATCAATATGTTGAGCATCAAGATGGATATCCTCCCGTCGCACAGCATGCTTTCCACTAATTGGTTGGCATTGGCTTCCGCCTGCCTTATCCATTGTTCCAGCCCTTGCAGCTGCGCGGGGAATTCCAATCCCATGTTCCATTGGGTCGTGGCGTCAACCAAGGGGGTGAGCAGTCCCATCACCCCGACCCCGCAGAGAAGTTGTACGATGGACGGGCGGCGGATGGACAAGACCTGCAGGGCCGGTTGCCGGAAAAGCAGCAGCACGCCCATCGCGGGCGGGAGGACGAAGAGGCATACGTCTTGTATGACGACCGAAGCCCGGGCCACGGCTGGCGGTGTGGGGCCGGATGCTGCGATTTGCAGCAAGGCCAGGGGGAACAGGCAGAGGAAGAAGCCTACCGCGAAGAGGAGCAGCAGGATGCCGGCTTGGCATCGTCGGCTGCGGTGTTCGAACATTCCTTGGTATAGCATAGCAGGGACAAAGATACTATCTTCCATTTTGATATGGGAAATATGCGGCGGCGGTTTTTTGCCAGTTGGAAGAAAATCTGTAATTTTGCACGCTCTAAATGCCCTGTTACGGGCAGATAATAAAGAATTCAAGAAAATAAAATCCCATAAATTCAGACTTGCAGAATGGACATTTCATTGCAAAACAATGACGACAACGTAAGTGCCTTGCTTACCGTCAAGATGGAGAAAGCCGACTATGAGGCCCAATACGAGAAAGCGTTAAAGAAGTATCGCCAGCAAGCCCGCATTCCGGGTTTCCGACCGGGCAAGGTGCCCATGAACCTCATCAAGAAGTTGTACGGGAAAGCCTTGAAGGCAGAGGAAGTCAATAAGATATTAGGCGAAAAGGTCTACGGATATATCAGAGAGAATAAAGTGCCCATCTTGGGCGAACCCCTGCCTAACGAGGACAAGCAGCCCCAGATTGATTTCGATACCCAAGAAGAATTTGAATTCCTCTTCGACCTCGCCTTGGCTCCTGAGGTGAAAGTGGAAGTCGGCAAAGGCGACAAAGTGCCTTATTACCATATAGATGTGACCGACGAGATGGCCGACAACCAGATAAACATGTATCGCCAGCGGGGTGGCTCATACGGGACTGCCGAGAGCTACGAAGACAAGGATATGCTGAAAGGGACTCTCGTGGAATTGGATGAAGACGGGAATGCCAAGGAAGGCGGGTTGCTTTTGGAACAAACTTTGCTCATGCCTTCTTACATGAAGGACGATGCCCAAAAGGCTTTGTTCGACGGTAAGAAGAAAGGGGAAGTCGTCGTATTCAACCCGACTAAGGCATACGAAGGTTCGGAGACGGAAATCGCGGCCTTGCTGAAGGTTGAGAAAACGGCCTTGGCAGGACACACGGGCGACTTCAGTTTTGAGATCGCGGAGATTTCCCGTTATAAGTTGGCAGAGTTCACCCAGGACTTGTACGACTCCGTTTTCGAGAAAGGGACGGTTACTACCGAGGCCGACTTCCGCTCCAAAGTAAAGAGCCTCGTTGCCGGACAATATGCCATGGACAGCGACTACAAGTTTTTACTTGACGTGCGTTCCGCTTTGGAGGCAAAAATCGGGACGGTGGCCTTCGCCGACAATTTGCTGAAGCGCATCATACTGGCCAACAGTAAGGATAAGGATGAGAAGGCCATCGAGGCCAACTACGGGCAGAGCACGAAGGAACTCACTTGGCACTTGATCAAGGAAGAACTGGTCAAGCAGACGGGAGTGAAAGTGGACGACTCCGACTTGAAGTCCACAGCCCGCGACATGGTGAAAATGCAGTTTGCCCAATACGGGATGCTCAACGCCCCCGTTGAAGTCTTGGACAAGTATGCCGACGAGATGCTGAAGAAGCAGGAGAGCGCAGAGCGCGTGCTCAACCGGGCAGTGGAAGTGAAACTGACTGCCGCGCTGAAAGGCATGGTAACGTTGGATGAAAAGACGATAAGCGTGGACGACTTTAACAAGATGGTCCAGGAAGAGGCTAAATGATGGCAATGGACGACTTTAGGAAATATGCAACCAAACATTTGGGCATGAATGGCCATGTGCTGGACGACGTGGTCCGTGCACAAGCCGGCTACCTGAATCCCTACATCTTGGAGGAGCGGCAGCTCAACGTGACCCAGATGGACGTTTTCTCACGCCTGATGATGGAACGTATCATCTTCCTCGGGACAGAGATAAACGACTATACGGCCAACACGTTGCAGGCGCAGATGCTTTATTTGGACTCCGTAGACCCGGGGAAGGACATATCGATTTATATCAATTCCCCCGGTGGATCCGTATATGCCGGCTTGGGCATATACGACACGATGCAGTTCATTGCCAGCCCAGTCTCTACTCTTTGCACCAGTATTGCCGCTTCCATGGCTTCAGTGCTGTTGGTGGCCGGGGCCGAAGGGAAGCGTTATGCCTTGCCCCACTCGCGCGTTATGATCCACCAGCCGATGGGCGGCGTGCAGGGGCAGGTGAGTGATATTGAGATTACGGCCCGGCAAATCAAGAAATTGCAGGAGGAATTGTACACAATCATCTCCCAGCATTCGCATACCCCCTATGAGAAAGTCTATGCGGACTCCGACCGTGACTATTGGATGACGGCTGAGGAGGCCAAGGCGTATGGCATGATCGATGAGGTTATGGTGCGCAAGCCGGTGCAGGCAGACAGTATTTCGGGGAATGGAGCGGCGCAGACGGACGAAACGAAATGAACCAACCGGTGTAAGAACTTAATTATTTGAAGTAAACACGGGAGATGCTTTCCTTTTCCCCCATGGCGGGGAAATAAGAGCGCATCTCTCTTTTTATAGTGATGTGATTATGGATAATCATAAAGGCGGGCGGGCTAAAATGAACCAGTGCAGCTTTTGCGGCCGTCCGGAAACGGAAGTGAACATGTTGATTGCCGGCTTGAATGGCTTCCTTTGCGACGATTGCGCCCTGCGGGCAGGGGAAATGGTAAAGGAACACCTGCATTTGTCGTCGAATAACCGCAATGCGAACAACCTGCGCTTTGAAGATTTGCCCCGTCCCCATGAGATCAAGGCTTTTCTTGACCAGTTTGTCATTGGCCAGGACGAGGCAAAGCGCCATCTCTCCGTGGCGGTTTATAATCATTATAAGCGCCTTCTCCAGGAAGACGGCAAGGATGACGTGGAAATCGAGAAGTCGAACATAATAATGGTAGGCAGTACCGGTACGGGAAAGACCCTTTTGGCGCGCACGATAGCCAAATTGCTCAACGTGCCTTTCACCATTGTGGATGCCACGGTGCTTACCGAGGCCGGTTACGTGGGTGAGGATATCGAAAGTATCTTGACCCGCCTTCTGCAAGTGGCCGACTACGATGTGCCCAAGGCGGAGCAAGGTATTGTTTTCATCGACGAGATTGACAAGATAGCCCGCAAGAGCGACAACCCTTCCATCACGCGCGACGTGAGCGGCGAAGGTGTTCAGCAAGGTTTGCTGAAGTTGCTGGAGGGCTCGGTGGTGAACGTGCCTCCCCAGGGCGGGCGGAAACATCCGGAGCAGAAGATGATACCGGTGAACACGAAAAATATCCTGTTTATTTGCGGCGGCGCTTTCGACGGAATCGAGCGTAAGATTGCGCAACGTCTCAATACGCGCGTCGTGGGGTACGCCGCAGCCAAGGCCGTAGACCAGGTGGACCGCAAGAACATCATGCAGTATATCGCCCCCCAAGACTTGAAGGCCTACGGACTGATACCGGAGATTATCGGTCGTCTGCCGTTGCTCACTTATTTGCAACCGCTTGACCGTGCAGCGTTGCGTGCTATTCTGACTGAGCCGAAGAACTCGATTATCAAGCAGTACATCAAATTGTTGGCGATGGACGATATCCAGCTTTCGTTTGATGAAGAGGCGTTGGAATATATTGTCGATAAGGCGATTGAATTCAAACTTGGCGCCCGTGGCTTGCGCTCGATAGTGGAGACGGTCATGGCGGACATCATGTTCGATGCGCCGGGCAGTGATGTGAAGGAGATAACAGTTTCGCTCGATTATGCCCGCAACCGCATTGAAAAAGCAAATGCGGCTCGTTTGCAAAGCGTCTGACTATGTTTTGTTCTTTTGCGTGGGGCAGAAGGGTTGTAGGATGACGTCTTTAATGTAAAAGAAGCAACGGGCGCTTCAGCAACCTTTGTGGTTGTTAAGGGATTGTTGCAAGACTTTTTCAGGTTTGGCGCGTGCCTTTGGAAAAAAGGTGCGTGCCAATTTTTTATTTGCCTTGCATTGCTTTTTCCAGCGTGTGGAGGGTTTGCCTTTTTAGTCTCTCTTGATGTTTTTGGGAGAAACAGAAAAAGGGCTGTGCCGAACCCACTGTTTCGGCGCAGCCCTAAAGCTGTAAACTAAACTATAGTTTAGAAGTTAGTATATCCGGTCCATCCGAATACGCTGATATCCGCGCCGGTATTGCCGGCAGCTATGGTAACTTGTGCTTCACCGTTCACTTCATTGCCGGTGATTCCGTTCTCCAGTTCGTTGCTTATGGAGATAGAAGAGGCGGCATCGCCTGCGTCTTTGCTGTCGTTCATATCCACGAGGTCAGCCACAATGCCTTGTCCTTTTACCAAAGCGTTCGTGATGGTGGCTTTTGCGCGGCGGCGGATCTTGATGGCGTCTTGCATTTCGGCGGCCGTACTGCGGTTGTCGATGGTCATGTTGGCAATAGCGAAGTCGGATTGGGGCGTGTGTGTAGGCCCGTCCCCGTCGAGGTTGCCGTCGGCTTCTACGCCGCGCGGGTCACTTTCGTCGGTGGTGAACCCGTCTTCCCAAATGCCGTAGCAGTTGGAGAGCGTTCCCCTGTAACCTTGGGTGAAGTCGAACATGTCGTCTTCGCAGTTTACGGTCAGCAGATTCGTTACGTTTACGCATCCGCCGAAGAACTCAATGGCATCGTCCGCGCCGTCGGCAATGTAGATGTTCTCAATGCGCGTTCCGTTACCTACGGCATTCAACGTCAAGCCGTTGTGCTCGATGTCGCCGCTGGTGCGTGCGCCGGAGTTGAAGATTTGCACATAGGTCAGTACGCCGGAGTTGTCGTTGTCGTCATCGCCTCCGTAGCGGTAGTCGTTGTTGATCTCGGTTGCGCTCTCGTTGCCGCTGGCGTTCGGGCCTGAGATGCGTGCGCGTCCGTTGAGGATGATGCCGCCCCAGTAGCCGGAGCCTGCATCGTCGCGGTCAGCCTTGAAGGTGATGGGTTGCTCGGCCGTACCTTCAGCCATGATGCGTCCGCCACGGTCTACCAGGATGTAGCTGGCAAATCCTTGGCGAGCCTTGATGGTCATGCCGGCGGGTATGGTGAGCGTGGCTCCGTCCGCTACGATTACGCTGCCGTCGATGATATATTCTTTGTCATTGCTGTCCGATAAAACTCGTCAGACACAAAAAAGTATAGCCCGGTCATCGT
>CAYTPX010000005.1:0-70550 GCA_964439955.1 uncultured Bacteroidaceae bacterium
ACGATGACCGGGCTATACTTTTTTGTGTCTGACGAGTTTTATCGGACAGCAATGTATCCCAATACATTTACTTTGTCGTCGGTCATGGCCATCACGCTTGCGACCATCATTAACAGCAAGATTAAACTTGCGCATCTTTTTGCCCTTTTCATTTCGTTTTGTGCCTATTCTTGTTTTCCGGGTGCAAAGGTCTGCATAGCGTGTTACGTACTGGTGTGAAGAAAACGACAACTCGGCTACATGATTGTTTCGTTTCTGTTGCGGGAAGGGCGGAGAAGTTGCGCTGCTTTTGCGGAGAAGTGCTGCTGCTTTAAAAGAAAAGCGCTTCCGCTCTGGGCGCAGCCTGTTGGGGCGGAAGTCTGGTGCCAGTGTGCAGAGTACGTAATCCTGATATACTTTCCAAGTGGTGCGTAAAACAAAGTTCTGCGCACCGCTTGGAAAAGGAGGTCAGCGTACTGTTGCTTGCAACAATGCGTGGAGTTATAATTGCGGGTTTCTTCCGGCCACGCTGATGAGTTCGCGTATGCGGAGGTTGAAATCGTCGGTCGCGAGTAGCTCCTCCAGCGTGAGGTGCATGCGGTAGCGCCAATAGTGGTGGGGGTTGGAGGGCACGTTGATGCGTTCGGAGTCAGTGTCTTTTGCCCGCAGGTCACTCATCGACAGCCAGTCTTGCAGGCTGAGTATGCACAGCATGGAGTTCCCTTGCAGGTGTTGGCGTATGACTTCCTCGCATAGGTTGCAGGGCATGTCGGCCGGGGCTTCGCCGGGATGGCCCAAGATGTCGCGGTAGTAGCGTTGCGTCTGCCCGGGGTCT
The DNA here is from genome assembly GCA_964439955.1 of uncultured Bacteroidaceae bacterium. Classification (GTDB taxonomy): domain Bacteria; phylum Bacteroidota; class Bacteroidia; order Bacteroidales; family Bacteroidaceae; genus UBA1794. Next base: position 815 of record CAYTPX010000005.1, read on the forward strand.
TCCTTCCACCAGCCGCGCAGGGTGGACATGTCGTGCGTGCTGATGCTCGAGACGCTGTGGTATGGGTAGTGTTCAGGTCGGCCGAATTCTTCCCAGTTTTTGGGCATGCGCTGGATTTCGAGGCTCAAAATCCTCAATTCCTTCATGGTTTGGGGGACGCAGGCGGGAATCATGCCCAAGTCCTCCCCGCAGGGCAGCATTTTCGTCGCCTGTACCAAGGTGGGTAGCTTCGACATTCCACTTTTGTACCAGAAGTCGTTGTGGTGGTGGTAGTAGAAATCGTCGTGGATGCGGTCGAATGCAGCTTGTTCCTCCGGCTTCAGGTAGCGGTAGGTGCAGCTCTTGCGGGCATAGACCCGCGGGTGGTAGCGGCCGGGCTGCCGGCGGTCTTCGATGAAGAGCACGTTCTCCAATAGCGTGTATAGCCCGTCGCGTAAGCGGCTGGCGGTCTCGCCGCCATCTTGGCTTTCGAAATGGATGCGTACCTTCTGTTGTGTGTCGAACTCGGGGCGTATCCGGTATTGCCCGGGCTGGGGGAGGGGGAGCAGGTAGTTGTTCTTAATGAATCCCGCATGAGGCCCGAACAGCTCGTCGAGGAAGGCCTCGGGGATGAAAGGCTGCAGGAGACGTTCGCGGCGGAAAGGCAACCCGCAGGCTTCGATTTCCTCTTGGCTCAAGGGCAAGGCGGGCGAGAATTGTCCGAGCAGGCCGCGTTCGGAATGGAGGGGTATTTCCCAGATACGGAAGAAGCCTAGCAGGTGGTCGATGCGGTACAGGTCGAAAAATTCGGCCATCTTCTGGAACCGTTGCTTCCACCACTGGTAGTCATTCTCTTCCATGCGTTCCCAGTTGTAGCAGGGGAATCCCCAGTTCTGCCCATATATCGAGAAGTCGTCGGGCGGCGCCCCGGTCTGGGAGTCCATGTGGAAATATTCAGGCTCTTTCCACGCTTCCACGCTGTTGCGGCTGATTCCGATGGGAATGTCCCCCTTGAGGGCTATCCCCTCGTGGCGGGCGTGGAGGGTGGCCTCGGCCAGTTGCCTTTGCAGGTGGTATTGCAGGAAGAAGTGGAGCGCGATCCCGTCGTATTCTGCAGATCCGGGCTGGCAAAGCCTTTCGGCTTCCTGCCGGTCGTAGCGGCTCATGCGGGGCCAAGTCCTGAAGTCGGCGGTGGAATAGAGGTCGCGGAAATAGCAAAACGTGGCATACGGGACGAGCCAAGCCTTGTTCTCTGCGTAGAAATGCTTGAACCCTTTGCTTTCCAGTGTCTTGTCTTTGTCTTGGCGGTAGAGGAGCTTGAAGTAACCCCATTTGGCGTGTTCCACGGCCTCGTAGTCCATTTGCGGCAGGGCGTTCAGCTGTTTTTGGAGTCCCTCGTAGTAGGTTTGCTTTTCCCCGTCGTCCAATACGCCCATGCGGAACGGGGCGAGGTAAATGGGGTGTAGCGCGTAGATGGAAATGCTGTTGTAAGGGTAAGAATCGAGCCATGAGTGCGTCATCGTCGTGTCGGCTATCGGGAGCAGTTGCACGACCTTCTGCCTGGTTTTGGCAGCCCATTCGATGAGCAGGTGCAGGTCGGCGAAGTCCCCGATGCCGAAGCTGTCGGCCGAACGCAGCGAGAAAACGGGCACGGCCACTCCCGCCCCTTTCCACACGGGGAGGGGGAAGTGGGGGATGGCGTCGTCGATGATGGCGCTTTCCCCTACTTGGATTTTCGGGTTGTCGAGCCTGCGGTTGGGCCCTTCCTCCCACGCGATCACGCGCCGGCTGCGCGGGTCGCAGACGACGAACTTGTACTCGATGGGATACTGGAAGCGCGAGGCGTCAAGCTCGATGCGCCATTCGGGATAGTCGGCGTCGTTCATCGGCAGTACCTTCTTGGGATCCCATCCGCCCAATGCGGGCGAGTTGCCCAAGACGCCCACGTATAGTTCCTCTTTCACCCGCGGGGCGAAGGCCTTCAGCAGGAGGCTCTTCCCGTAGGTGCGCATGACGGGGAAGGAAGGCACGTGCTTCGTCGGGCCGGAAGTGAAGAGGCCGCTGAAGAAGATGCGCTCTTCCGGCACGTCGCGCCAGTGGTCGATGCACCTGTACGTGCGGTTCGGGCTGTGGCGCAGGTGGATGCGGCGCGGATAGTCGGCCCATTCGCGGCGGAACACGTAGCTCCCGTTCTTCCGCCTTGCCTTTTTGTGGGGAAGCGCTTCCGCTTTTTCAGGGAAGTGCCGGGACTTTTTAGGGAAAAGCTCCGCGTTCCGGAAAACAAGGTAGCGGTACTCGATGAGAGTCCTGCCGGGGGAGTCGAATTCCAGTTGCAGTGTCCATGTTTTCCCGTCGGCCGTGTGCAGGGGGACAGCCTTTTCTTCTGCCCCCCCGCCCAGCTCGGGAATGGAACCGCAGACTCGTATCTCTTCGCCCCAATGGGTTATGTACTCAATGGTGAGGTGGAGTCGCATAGGCGGTCGGTCGGTTTTCTGGGGTTTATCCGCAGCGGGAAGCGCCGCAGTTGGTGCAAATAAGGCAACCTTCCTGGTAGACGAGGGTTTCGTTGCCGCAGTTGGGGCATTTCTTCCCTTTTACTTCAGTCCCGTCCTGCACGTATTTCTTCAGGGCGCGTACCACGCCGTTCTTCCAAGTGTTGATGCTTTCGCTGTCGAGCTGCAGGGAGTCTACCAACTTGATGACGCTGTCGATGGGCATGCGCCAGCGCAAGACCCCGGAAATGAGCTTGGCGTAGTTCCAATATTCCTTGTTGAATTTCTCGGAGAGCCCTTCGACCGTGGTCTTGTACCCGCGCTTGTTCTCAAACTGGAAGTCGTAGTGCTTCGTGCCGTCTTCGTCGTAGTTCTTCACGATGCGTCCTTTCGTGATACTCTTGGGGAGCATGATGCCTTCCTCGTCGTCTTCCAGTCCGGTGAATATCTCATAAGGATGGTTGTCCAGCAGCCCTACGAAAGCGACCCACTTCTCTTTCTTGTTTTGGAAGCGGATTACGTCGCATTCCAGCACCTTCGGGCGTACTTCCGTCACCTGGGGCGGCTTGCAGATGGGCGGTTCGTTGTTCTTCTGCTTGTCGTCCTTGGCTGCGATGAGGACCCCCGAGCGGCATCCGTCGCGGTAGACGGTGCATCCCTTGCATCCCGACTTCCAGGCCTCTATGTAAAGCCGGTTTACGAGCGCCTCGTCTACGTCGGAGGGCAGGTTGATGGTGACGCTGATGGAGTGGTCTACCCATTTTTGTATGGCGCCTTGCATGCGTACCTTCATGAGCCAGTCTACATCGTTGGAAGTCGCTTTGTAATAAGGCGAGCGTGCCACGAGCGCATTGATTTCGTTTTGTGTAAGGCGGTGGTTCGTGTCGATTCCGTTGGCTTGCATCCAAGTCAGGAACTTGGGGTGGAAGACGGTATATTCCTCGAATGCGTCGCCCGTTTCGTCCACGTAGTCGATGTGGACGGACGTGTCGTTCGGGTTTACCTTGCGCCGCCGTGTGTAGACGGGGAGGAAGACCGGTTCGATTCCCGAGCTCGTCTGGGTCATGAGGCTGGTGGTGCCGGTCGGTGCGATCGTGAGGCACGCGATGTTGCGGCGGCCGTATTTCCGCATGTCTTCGTACAGTTGCGGGTCGGCTTCGCGCAAGCGGTTGATGAAGGGGTTGTTTTTCTCGCGTTCGAAGTCGAAGATTTCAAACGCGCCGCGTTCTTTGGCCATTTGTACCGACGAGTTGTAGGCGGCCAAGGCTATGGTTTTGTGTACTTCCACGGCGAAGTCGGTGGCTTCTTGCGTGCCGTAACGCAACCCGAGGGCGGCCAGCATGTCGCCTTCGGCGGTGATTCCCACCCCGGTGCGGCGGCCTTGTGCGCTGCGGCGCTGTATCTTCAGCCAGAGGTGGTGCTCCGTTTCTTTTACTTCTTCGCTCTCCGGGTCGGATTCTATCTTGGCCAATATCTTGTCGATCTTCTCCAATTCCAAGTCGATGATGTCGTCCATGATGCGTTGTGCAAGGCCTACGTGTTTGCGGAACAGGTCGAAATCGAAACGTGCCTCATCGGTGAACGGGTTTACCACGTAGGAATATAAGTTGATGGCCAGCAGGCGGCAGGAGTCGTAGGGGCAAAGGGGGATTTCGCCGCAGGGATTGGTGGAAACGGTGCGGAATCCGAGGTCGGCATAGCTATCGGGCACGGATTCGCGCAGGATCGTGTCCCAGAAGAGTACGCCCGGTTCGGCGGATTTCCAAGCGTTATGCACGATTTTCTTCCATAAGGCCGCCGCGTCTATTTCCTTTTTCACGAGCGGCTCTTTGGCATCGATGGGGTATTGCTGCGTGTAGGGTTTCCCTTCGATGGCGCACTCCATGAATTCATCGTCGAGTTTCACCGATACGTTGGCCCCGGCGATTTTCCCCTCTTTCATTTTCGCGTCGATGAACGCCTCGGAGTCGGGGTGCTTGATGGAAACGCTCAGCATGAGTGCCCCGCGGCGTCCGTCTTGCGCCACCTCGCGTGTGGAATTGGAGTAGCGCTCCATGAAAGGCACCAGCCCCGTCGAGGTCAGGGCCGAGTTCTTGACGGGCGAACCTTTGGGGCGGATGTGCGAGAGGTCGTGCCCTACGCCGCCGCGCCGCTTCATGAGTTGCACCTGTTCTTCGTCGATTTTTATGATTGCCCCGTAGGAGTCCGCCGGGCCATCCACGCCGATGACGAAACAATTGGAGAGCGAGGCGATTTGGTAGTTGTTCCCGATGCCCGTCATGGGGCTTCCTTGCGGGATGATGTAGCGGAAATGGTCCATCAGCCCGAAGAGTTCTTCGGAAGTAAGCGGGTTCGGGTAGTTTTGTTCGATGCGGGCTATTTCGTTGGCTATGCGCCAATGCATGTCTTCGGGGGATTTTTCGTAGATATGCCCGAAGGAATCTTTCAGTGCGTATTTGTTTACCCATACGCGGGCTGCCAGTTCGTCGCCATCGAAGTACTTGAGCGAAGCCTCATAGGCTTCTTCATAAGAATATGTCTTTGTTTCCACTTTTGAGAGGCTTTATTGAATTGTTTTCCTGTCCATGGTTATGGTACGCAAAACTAAAGAGCTTTTTCCTCATGGGCAAGGAATAAGTGGAAAAGTTATCCACAGTTTTTTGGGAGTACTTGTTTTCCTTGTCTTACTCGGATGGTAATCTTTGCACTACATGTTCGCATGTGGGTGGAAAGTTTTCCACTTTGCGCAAGTTTCCCTTTCCCTTCTGTCTGAATGTATCCCGTTTGGCGCAATCGGATGGCGGGGCTGGTGCCCGCGTGTGGCGCATGTGGGGACATCGCGTGCCGCCTTGCGCAGGACGGTGTGTTGCCGTTTCCCGGGAAAAGGGGCAGGGCTTCCGCGGGAAAGCCTTGCCCCTTTCCGAAAAAAGTGCTTCGCCTTTGCCCGAAGTTTCCCGCCTCCTTTTTATCTTTGCCCTAATTCTTTATTGGACCAAAGACGTATTTTTTATGATAGACTCCATGAATTCGCGCCGTAGCATACGGCGCTATACGAACCAGCCGGTGGGGGACGCGCTCCTCGGGGAGCTGCTTGCGACGGCTTCGCGCGGCTCCACGTGTGGCAACATGCAGCTGTACAGTGTGGTGAAGACTACCTCTGCCGAGGGGAAGCGAGCGCTTTCGCCGCTCCACATGGGGCAACCCATGGTCGAGGGCGCGCCGTTGTTGCTGACCTTCTGCGTCGATTTCCGGCGTTTTACGCTCTGGTGCAGGCAGCGCCGTGCCGTGCCCGGCTACGACAACCTGCTTTCTTTCCTGAACGCGGCCATCGACACGCTCATCTTGGCGGAGCGTTTTGCCACGGCCGCCGAGGAGGCGGGGCTGGGGATTTGCTACTTGGGTACGACGCTTTATACGGCGGGGCAAATAATCGGGCAGCTCCGGCTCCCGAGGCTGGTATTCCCGTTGACGACGCTCAGCGTGGGGTATCCCGACGAGCAGCCGGCCCAGACCGACCGCCTTGCCGTGCCGGCTTTCCTGCATGAGGAGTATTACCACGATTATGCGGCGGGCGACATCGACCGCTACTATGCTCCCAAGGAGGCGTTGCCCGAGAGCCGCCAGTTTATCGTGGAGAATGGGAAGGAGACCTTGGCGCAAGTGTTTACCGACGTGCGCTACCCCAAAGCGTCGAACGAGGCGGTCTCGGCCGATTTGCTGGCTTTGTTGCGGAAGCAGGGCTTCTTGCCGGAGTGACGCCGCGGCATTGCTTTATAGGAAGGGAGTGAGGAGGTTGGCCAGCCAGCAGCGGAAACGTTGCCACGGGGAGAAGTCCTCTTTCCATACTTGGCGATCCATCAGCTTCGATTGCTTGCAGTCGGCCCGGAAGAGGGAGTCGATTTGCGCAGTGGCCGAGGGGTCGAAGATGAACGCGTTCACCTCGTAGTCGCAACGGAGGCTGCGGCTATTTAGGTTTGCCGAGCCCACGGTGCAGTGTGTCCCGTCGATGGTCATCGTTTTGGAATGGTGGAACCCGCCGTAGAACAGCCATACTTCGGCCCCGCGCTTCATGAGTTGCTTGGCCGTGTAGAGGGAGGCGTTGGGCGTGACGGGGATATCGCCGTTGGGGGATACCATGACTTTGAGTTTCAGCCCGCGTTCGGCGGCCTTCTTCAGTGCGGAGCGCACTTTCTTCGTTGGCGTGAAGTAGGGGTTGATGAGGGTGAGCGAGTCTTGCGCGCTGTTGATAGTCTCCACAAACGTGCGCCGGAGCAGTTTTTTCAGCCGTTTGTCTTTGGCCTTGCGGTCTACGATTGCCACTTGCGCCGGGCCGGTTTCTTCCGGTTCCCCAAGGGTGGTGGGTGGCGTGTAGCGCTTGTGTTCTTCTTCGGGGATTTCCTCTTCTGCTTCCTCTTCCCATGTATCGATGAAAATCTCGTGCAGGTCTTGGACGGCTTGCCCTTCTATCCGCACGTGCATGTCGCGCCATGGCCCGATTTCGGGGAGGCCTTCGATGTAGTAGTCGGCAATGTTCATGCCCCCGGTATAGGCGATCCGTCCGTCGATGACTACGATTTTCCGGTGGTCGCGGTGGAATATGTGGTTTACGTAGGGAAACCGGATGGGGTCGAAGCGTATGATGTCGATGCCCGCCGAGCGCAGGTCTTCCAGGTGCTGCTTTTTGAGCGGGCGGTTGTTGGACTTGTTCCCGAAATCGTCGAACATAGCCCGCACGGCCACCCCTTCTTGTACTTTCTCCTTGAGCAGGTCGAAGAGTAGCCCGGCGATGGAGTCGTTGCGGAAGTTGAAATATTCGAGATGGATGTAGTGGCGCGCCTGGCGGATGTCTTCGAAGAGCATTTCAAATTTCTCGTGCCCGCTGAAGATGAGTTGTACGTGGTTGCTGTCGGTGGCTTGCACCCCGTGTGCGTTCAGGTAGCGGAGCAATAGGCTGTCGGAGCGTGTTCCGGGTTCTTCCGCGGCACGGGCCGGGATAAGCGCAAGGCAAAAGAAAAAAAGCAGGGCGCTTTTTAAAGGAAGGTATAGTACTTTCACGATGAAGTGGCAGTGTTTTTCGAGACGCAAAAGTACAATTATTTGGGGAGGTGGCAAAGGGCAGGGGAAAACAAGGAATCCCGTTTGGCAAAAGACAGGGCTTGCCAAACGGGACTTCTTTCCGGGAAAGGTTTAAAGGGAGGGACTTTTGTCCTATTATTCGTCGTCTTTTTGTGTGGCCTCGAAGTCTTTTACCAGTTTTTCCTGTACGTCGCCGGGCACAAGTTCGTAATCTTTGAACTTCATGATGAAAGACGCGCGCCCGCCGGTGAGGGAGCTCAGGGCCGTGGAGTAGGAGGACATTTCCTTCAATGGCACGTGGGCAGATATTTTCTCATAGCCTTTTTCGCTGTTCATGCCCATGATGAGGGCGCGACGGCCTTGCAAGTCGCTCATGACGTCGCCCATTTTGTCGCTCGGGACGAATACTTCTACCTCGTAGATCGGCTCTAATATCTTCGGGCCTGCCTCTTTGAAGGCTATGCTGAAGGCGTTCCGCCCGGCCAGCATGAAGGAAAGTTCGTTGGAATCCACGGGGTGCATTTTCCCGTCGTAGACTATTACGCGTACATCCCGCGCGTAGGAACCGGTCAGCGGGCCTTGTTCCATTTTGGCCATGATGCCTTTCAGGATGGCGGGCATGAACCGTGTGTCGATGGAGCCTCCGACGATGCTGTTGATGAAGACTAATTTTCCGCCCCATGCCAGATCGATTTCTTCCTGCCCCTTGACATTGATTTTGATTTCCTGCCCTCCGAATTTGTAGCTCTCCGAAACGGGTTGCCCGGCCTTGTATGGCTCGACGATGAGGTGCACTTCGCCGAATTGCCCTGCGCCGCCTGACTGTTTCTTGTGGCGGTAGTCGGCACGGGCGGCTTTCGTGATGGTTTCGCGGTAGGGGATGCGTGGCTCTTCGAAGACGATTCCCATCTTTTCATTATTGGCTAACCGCCATTTCAGTGTGCGCAAGTGGAATTCCCCTTGCCCGTGTACGAGTGTCTGCCGCAACTCTTTGGATTGCTCGATGACCCATGTCGGGTCTTCCTCGTGCATCCGGGTCAGGAGCACCATGAGTTTTTCCATGTCCGCTTCGTTTTCTGGGCGGATGGCACGGGTATATTTTGAATTAGGATACTCTATGAAGTTGAAGCGGTTGTTGCATTCTTTTGCGTTCAGGGTGTTCCCGGTTTTTACGTCTTTGAGTTTCAGCGTGACGCCGATATCTCCGGCGCAAAGTTCTTCGACTTTTATCCGGTTGGCCCCGGCTGCGACGTAGATTTGCGCAATGCGTTCTTTGGAACCGCGGTCTGCATTGGTCAAATCGTCTCCTTCGTGTATTTTTCCGCTCATCACTTTGAAATAGGAGACAGCGCCTATGTGCGGTTCGATGCCCGTCTTGAAGAAGTAAAGGGAAGTGGGGGCGTCGGGGTCGGGGGCTATTTCCTTCCCGTCGGTGTTCGTCACTTTGGGCATATCGGCCACGAAAGGCACGACATTGCCCAGAAATTCCATTAATCGGCGTACGCCCATGTCCCGGCCTGCGCATACGCAAAATACGGGGAACATGCCGCGTGTGGCCAAGCCCTTGCGGATTCCTTCGCGCATTTCGTCTTCGGTCAGGGTGTTTTTCTCGAAGAAAAGTTCCATGAGGCCTTCGTCGTTTTCAGCAGCGGCCTCTACCAAGACTTTGTTCCATTCCTTGGCTTTCTCCATTTCTTCAGCAGGGATTTCTTCGATAATGGGTGCCCCGCCCTCCGGTTTCCAAGAGTATTTCTTCATGAGGAGCACGTCGATTACGGCATTGAAGCCGGGTCCGGTGCTGATGGGGTATTGGATAGGGACGATTTTCGAAGCCCCATAGGCGTCGCGCAGCTGGTTGAGTATGTCGTCGTAGTCGCACTTTTCTTGGTCGAGCTGGTTCACTAGAAAGATGACGGGCTTCTTCAGTTTCTCAGTGTAGCGGAAGTGGTTTTGTGTCCCTACCTCCATTCCGTATTGGCCATTGAGCAAGATGATCGTAGTGTCGGTTACATTGAGCGCGGTTACGGCACTTCCGACGAAGTCGTCGCTGCCCGGGCAGTCAATGATGTTTAGCTTTTTATTGTTCCATTCGGTATGTATTACGGTGGAGAAGACAGAATAGCCGTATTCCTGCTCTACGGGGAAGTAGTCGCTCACCGTGTTTTTTTGTTCTACACTGCCCCGTCGTTTTATAACCCCACTCTCGTAGAGCATGGCTTCTACGAGGGTGGTTTTTCCGGAGCCTGAACTACCCAAGAGGGCAATGTTTTTGATTTCGTTCGTTTGGTATGTTTTCATAGGTTTCTGTGTGTTTTTTGGTAAAACGGCGTGCAAATTATGGATTCTCCTTTAGCGGTGCAAATTTTGGCGGGTTGTTTCAAAATTATGTTTTGGAGCATTTTTCCCGGTCTTCTGCCGCGGATAGGGTATATTTGCCCCGCTTTTCAATGACGTGTCCTTATGGCTGGTTTGTATTTGCATGTCCCTTTTTGCGGAAGCCGTTGTGCTTATTGTGATTTTTACTCTACGACCCACCTTGCCCAGCTCGGCCGTTACGTCGATTGCCTCGTGCGGGAGATGGCGATGAGGCGCGGCGGGCTTGCCGGCCCTCTGCATACCATATATGTAGGTGGAGGTACTCCCTCCCTCTTGCCTGCCCCTTTGGTCGGGAAGCTGCTCGTTGCGGCCGAAGGGTGTTTCGGCCTTGCCCGGGGGGCGGAAGTCTCGTTGGAGGGAAACCCGGACGATTTGTCTTATCCCTACCTTTGCGCGCTCCGCGGGGCGGGCGTCAACCGCTTGAGCATCGGCGTGCAGAGCTTCCGCGACGCGACGCTCCGTTTCCTGCGCCGCAGGCATACGGCGGGGCAGGCCGTGGAGGCTGTACGGGACGCCCGGCGCGCCGGTTTTTCCAACTTGAGCCTCGACCTGATTTACGGGCTTCCCGGCGAGCGGCTCCCCGAGTGGGAGGCCAACTTGGACAAGGCTTTGTCCCTGGAGCCGGAGCATATCTCGGCTTATCTGCTCACTTACGAGCGGGGGACACCGCTCGAAGTGCTCCGCCGCCAAGGGAAGGTGGCCGAGGCCGATGAGGATTCCGCCTTCGCCTGTTACGCCATGTTGGCGGAGAAGCTCCGCGCTGCCGGTTATGGCCACTATGAAATCTCCAACTTTGCCCGGCCCGGTTTTGTTTCGCGGCACAACAGCGGCTATTGGCGCGAGGTCCCTTACCTCGGCTGCGGCCCTTCGGCGCATTCCTTCCTCGGCGGACGCCGGTGTTGGAATGCCTCCGCCTTGTTCCCCTACATGGAAGCCCTTGAGGGCGGCAGCCTCCCTCCCATGGAGGAAGAGGAGGCCGGGCGCTTTACTTCTTATAATGATTTTGTCATCACCCGCTTGCGTACCTCTTGGGGCTTCTATTTGGACGAAGTGCGGGAGCGTTTTGGCCAGGAGGCCTGCGATTTCCTGCTGCGTGCCGCCAAACCGTGGCTGGAGTCGGGGCGTTTGGTGCGCGAGGCGGATGGGTCTTTCCACCTTTCCGAGGAGGGCATGTTTGTTTCCGATGCCGTGATGGAAGACTTCATACGGGTCGAGTAGGGGAAATACTTGCCGTTTTTTCCATAAATGTCCGCTACTTTCTTTTAAAAGTGCTTGGTGTTTTGCGGTGTCCTCCTGCGGCTTCCTTTTTTCGCTACTAAGCTCTCCGGCCTTGTTTCTCCTAATTTACGTTGAAGGCCATCGGATATTTCCAATTTTAACGGCAGATTTTGTAAGTTGTTGATACTTAGTATCATACACAGGGGGGGGGGATTTTAAAAATGTGAGGTCGGATTTAAAAAAAGCGCAAAATGAAATTTATAAAATATTTAAGCCTCCTTTTCTTTCAAGGAAAAGAAAAAACTTCTTATCTTTGCAAGTGATAGCATAACAAGCCGTAACAGCTTGTCTTAAAAACAAAGGTATATGGGAACGAGTGATACGGAGCCTAAGAAACTTCCTTATAACCTGAAGGAAAAGAAAGAGAAACAAGCCGCCTACCGCTCTCTGATACGTCCGGAGTTGGCCGACGAATTGTACGATAAGATACTCGACATTATCGTAATGCAGAAGAAGTATAAGGATGTGAACTATTCGGCTAAGCAATTGGCGAAGGACTTGAAAACGAATACGCGGTACCTTTCTGCAGTGGTAAACTCCCGTTTCGGGCAGAACTATTCGTGCCTCCTGAACGAATACCGCATCAAGGAGGCGGTGCACCTGATGACCGACCGCCGTTACTTGGATAAGACGATGGAAGAGATAAGCGCGATGGTGGGCTTTGCCAACCGCCAGTCGTTCTATGCCGCGTTCTACAAGAACATGGGCGAGACGCCGAACAGCTACCGGAAGAAGCATTTGCCGAAAACCGGCAAGAAATAAACCCTTGTGGCTTCCCTCCCTTTCCGGGGGGCGCGGCACAATATCCGGAGAAATATCCCGTTGAACGGAAGAGACATGGGATATTTCCCTTTTTTATGCCTCGTATTCTTCACCCAACAGACGGTATGATGGAACAGAAACAGATAGGTTATAATGTAGAGAGTTTTGCCGATTTGCAGATCCTGCGTTATGAAGTCGGCGGGTTCGATTCCCTTTCCCCCCGCCAGAAACGGTTGGTTTTCTATTTGCAGGAGGCCGCCTTGTGCGGGCGCGACATACTTTTCGACCAAAACGGGCGCTACAACCTGCGTATCCGGCGCATGCTGGAAACCCTTTACCTCCATTTTCTGGGCAAAGGGGGAGCGAAACCTTCAGGATTCCAAGACTTGGAAGTCTATCTGAAGCGCGTGTGGTTCTCCTCTGGCATCCATCACCATTATTCGACCGACAAGTTCCTTCCCGGGTTCAGCCCGGGTTTCCTGCGCGAGGCCTTAGACGAATGTCCCGGGGCATGGCGCCCGATGGCACAGGGTGCTTCGCTCGACGCTTGGTGTGCGGAACTTTTCCCGGTAATCTTCGACCCGGAGGTGCTCCCGAAGCGTGTCAACCAGACAGACGGGGAAGACCTCTTGCTCACTTCCTCTTGCAATTATTACCACAATGTGAGCCAGCGTGAGGCCGAAGCCTTCTACGGACGCATGAAAGCCGCCTACAGGGGCGATACGCCCGTCTCATATGGGCTGAACAGCCGCTTGGTGAAGGACGGCAATGGGCAGCTCCGCGAGGAAAAATGGATGGTGGGCGGGATGTATTCCCCTGCCATCGAACGTATCGTCCATTGGTTGGAACGGGCGAAAGGGGAGGCCGAGAGCGCGCAACAGCAACGTACAATCGAACTTTTGGCCGCTTATTACCGGACGGGGGATTTGTCCCTTTTCGACGAATACAGCATTGCCTGGTTGCAAGATACGGAGCCGCGCGTCGATTTCGTGAACGGTTTCATCGAAACCTACGGCGACCCGCTCGGCTTGAAAGCCTCATGGGAATCAATCGTCAATATAAAAGACTTGGAGGCCACGCGCCGTACGGAACTCATCAGCTCCCATGCGCAATGGTTCGAGGACAATTCCCCTATTGACGCTTGCTTTAAGAAGAAAGTAGTGCATGGCGTGTCGGCAAAGGTAATAGAGGCTGCCATTTTGGCTGGCGATCTGTATCCTGCATCGGCTATTGGCATCAATCTTCCCAATTCGAATTGGATTCGGGCTCGCTTCGGTTCTAAATCGGTGACGATAGGCAATCTGACGAAGGCCTATGCGGAAGCGGCCAAGGGTAATGGTTTCTGGCAAGAGTTTGTGGGCGGCGACGAGGAAACGATAGCGAGGCTGGAGCGGTATTCCCGCCTCACGGACGATTTGCATACTGATTTGCACGAATGCCTGGGGCACGGTTCCGGGCAACTGCTGCCGGGCGTCGACCCGGACGGGCTTAAATCCTACGGTGCGGCCATAGAGGAGGCGCGTGCGGACTTGTTCGGATTGTATTATATGGCAGACCCCATGATGGTAAGGCTTGGCCTTTTGCCGGACGGCGAGGCATATAAGGCGCAATATTACTCGTATCTGCTGAACGGCCTTATGACCCAGCTGGTCCGCATAGAGCTTGGCGCAACAGTTGAGGAGGCCCACATGCGCAACCGCCAGCTCATTGCGCGATGGGTAATGGAGCAAGGCAAGCGGCGCGGCGGCGATGTGGTAGAATGGTTCAACCGCGGCGGGAAGACTTATTTGCGCGTAAACGATTATGAAGCGTTGCGCGGCTTGTTCGCCATCTTGCTGGCTGAGGTACAACGCATCCGTTCCACGGGCGATTATGAGGCGGCACGTGCTTTGGTCGAGGGGTATGGCGTGCAAATCGACGCCGATTTGCACCGGGAGGTGAAGCGCCGCTACGAAAGCCTGCGCCTCTCTCCCTACAAGGGCTTCCTCAACCCGCGCTATGTGCCCGTCTACGCGGCGGACGGGACGACGCTCGAGGATGTCCGCGTGGATTATTCCGAGGGTTATGCCGCGCAAATGCTGCGTTACAGCCGTGATTATTCGTTCTTGATATAACCCTGCAAAAGGAAAACATTATGGAAATTGCCGATACGATACGCGCCATAAAAGGAGATCTCCGGCTCATGATGAACGGGGCGGCCTCGGCGGCCATGCGGCAGCGCGGGCTGGCCTATAAGTTGAACTTCGGCGTGGAACTTCCCCGCATTAAGGAAATCGCCGCCCGCTACGAACCCGGCGGCGCCTTGGCCTTGGCCTTATGGAAAGAACCCGTGCGCGAATGTAAAATTCTGGCCACCCTCCTGCAGCCCGCGGGGGAGGAATTCCCGCCCGAGGTTGCCGACGTATGGGTCGAGGACATCGACAATATCGAATTGGCGCAGTTGGCGGTCATGAACCTCTTCAGCCGTTTGCCCTATGCGCCGCGGAAGGTGTTCCGTTGGATTGCCGACGAGCGCGAATTTGTGCAGGTGTGCGGCTTCTACTTGGCGGCACGCCTGTTGGTCCGGGGCGTGGAAATCAGCGAACGGGCCGGCCATGAATTGCGCGACCAGGCAGAGGCGACCCTCCACAGCCCCTCCTATTTCGTGCGCAAGGCCGCGGCAGTGGCGCTGGAGAAGCTCGACGGGCAACGGACGCCCCAGCCGTAACCGCCGGGGAAGGCAGCCTCATAGGAGGGCTTCCCACTCCGCTTCTTTGAAGCCGACGGCTACCCGTCCTCCGGTGAGCAGTATGGGTCTTTTCACGAGCATCCCGTCGGACGCGAGCAGTTGGAGCAGTTCTTCGTGCGGGGCGTTGCCCACTTTTTCTTTCAGGTTCAGTTCCCGGTAACGCATCCCGCTGGTATTGAACCATTTTTGTATCGGTTTCCCGCTCATTTCAATCCATCGCCCGAGTTCTTCGGCCGTAGGGTTTTCTGCCTTTATGTCGCGCATGGGGAGGTCTATGCCCCGGCTTTTCAGGAAGCCTTGCGCCTTGCGGCAGGTGCTGCACTTGGGGTATCCGATGAGCGTGTAGTCTTTCATTTTCCTTTCCTCCGTTGTTTCTCCAAGCAAAGGTAATGCTTTTTGCGGGAAAGTGCGGGGGCTTCCGGGCGGAAGCGGCAGCGTTTTTCCCCTAAAGTGCCAGTGCTGTCGTCCCCTTCCGCCCTGCCCTTTGCCGCCCCCATGAGCCTCCCTTTCGTTTTTTCTGCCTATCTTTGCACGCGAAAAACTACGGCGCGGGTGGTTTTCCCATCCCGCGCGCGTGCATAAGTAGATTCGGTGGAAAAGATGGAGTTAGCCTCTTTTTTCGTATTGCCCCCGGGCGGATGGGCGTCCCTTGGGGCGCTGTGCTTTCTGTTTGCCGTATTGCTGACCGCCATGTTGCGCTACCGGCGGGTTTGTGCCCAAGCCTGTCCGGGCGGGGCGGCGGGAGGGCTGGATGCTGCCGCCCTGCCCCCGCTTTCCGTGGTATTGGTGGCATACGACGAAGTGGGGTTGTTGCAAGCGAACCTGCCCGCCATCTTGGGGCAGGATTACCCCGAGTTCGAGGTCATTGTGGTGAACGCCACGGGCTCGGGCGAGGTGGAGGAAGAGTTGGGATGCCTGCAAGTGCGTTATCCCAACCTCTACCAGACGTTTGTCCCGGCAGGGGAATGCCGTGTCTCCCGCAGGAAATTGGCGTTGACTATCGGCATCAAGGCCGCCCGCCACGGGCATCTTGTCTTTACGGGTTGCGACTGCCGCCCCGCTTCGCCTTACTGGTTGAGGCACATGGGTGCGGCCTTCTCGGGCGGGAAGGAAATCGTTTTGGGCTACAGCCGCTATCTCCCAAACGAAAGCCGCCACGAACGCCGTGTCCGCTTTGCCCACTTTTTCGCCCAGTTGCGCTACCTCTCGTCGGCCTTGGGTGGCAAACCCTACATGGCCTATGGGCAGAATCTGGCCTATTGCAAGGATTTGTTTTTCCGGCAGAAGGGCTTTGCCGGATATTACCAGGCCGCGGGCGGCGAGGACGACCTGTTTGTCAACCGTGTGGCCACGCCCTCGAACGTGGCTGTCGTGCTTTCGCCCGCGGGCATGGTGGAGGTCACGGCCTGCCCGTGGCCTTCGCTTTGGAAGCAGGAGTGCGCCATGCGGCGTGAGTCGGCGGCCTTGATGCGCGGCGGCGAACGTCTCACTTGGATGGCGGAAGACGCCTTCTGCCTCCTCTTCCAGCTTTCGGCCTTGGCGCTGGTGGCTTACGGCCTGTGGGTTGCCTGCTATGGGCTTGCGCTTGCCGCCGCCGTCTTGTTGCTTGCCCGCTTCGCCTTGTTTGCCCTGTTGGTGCGCCGTGCATGCCGGGCGTTGGGCGAGCCTCCGTTTTGCTCCCAGCTCCTTTTCCTTGCGGCGCGCCGGGCGGTAAGCCGCTTGTTCCCAGCCTGCCGGTGCGGGCGGTAGGCGTATGACCTGCTTAAACTTTATGAATGCGAGATGCCTGATTCTTTCCTCAACGATTTGAACCCGAGCCAACGTGCGGCGGTGGAATACTGCGACGGGCCTTCGCTGGTCGTGGCCGGCGCAGGCTCGGGCAAGACACGGGTGCTGACCTATAAGATAGCCTACTTGTTGCAACAGGGGATTGCCCCGTGGAACATCTTGGCTTTGACCTTCACGAACAAAGCCGCGCGCGAGATGAAAGAACGCATCGGGGCTTTGGTCGGGGAGAAGGCACGGAGGCTTTGGATGGGGACCTTCCATTCTGTCTTCGCGCGGATACTGCGCGCCGAGGCTGAGGCCATAGGCTTCAACCCGAATTACACCATATACGACACGGCAGATTCCCGCAGCCTGCTGAAGATAATCATCCGGGAAATGGCACTCGACGAGAAGGCATACCGGCCCAACGACATGCAAAACCAGATTTCCATGCTGAAGAACCAGCTCGTCCCGCCGGAAGAATACGCGCAAGACCCGGTGGCTTACGAACAGGACATGTGGGGCGGCGTGCCTTTCTTCCGTGAGGTTTATGCGCGCTATGTGCAGCGTTTGCGGCAATCCTCTGCCATGGATTTCGACGACTTGCTGATAAAGACCTACCAACTGTTCGACCTCCATCCCGAGATATGTGCCCGTTACCGCGAACGTTTCCGCTACATCTTGGTAGACGAGTACCAGGATACGAACTATGCGCAGCATAAAATCGTGCTCCAGCTTGCACAGGACGGGCAAATCCCGGTATGCGCCGTGGGCGACGATGCGCAGAGCATCTACTCCTTCCGGGGCGCGCGCATCGACAACATGCTCACCTTTGCCAACCTTTTCCCTGGGGCACGCCTTTTCAAACTCGAGCAAAACTACCGTTCGACGCAGACCATCGTGGACGCGGCGGGCAGCCTGATCCGCAAAAACGAGCGGCAGATTCCAAAAACCGTCTTTTCCGAGAAAGAAAAGGGCGACCCCATCGAGGTGTTCCAGGCTTATTCCGATACCGACGAAGGGGCGTTTGTGGCCAAGCGCCTGCTGGAGTTGCGGCGGAAGCAGCAGGCCACTTTCGGGGAGTTTGCCGTCTTGTACCGGACGAACGCGCAGAGCCGCGTTTTCGAAGAGGCGTTCCGCCAACGGGGCATACCCTATCGCATCTATGGGGGGGTGGGCTTCTACCAACGCAAGGAGGTGAAAGACTTGGTGGCCTACTTCCGCTTGGCCGTAAACCCCCATGACGAAGAAGCCTTGCGGCGGGTCATCAACTACCCGGCACGCGGCATTGGCGACAAGACGGTAGGCAAGCTCTCGGAGGCCGCCCTGCAACGGGAGTGTGACCTGTGGAGCGTGATCCAGGGCTTGGCCGACGAACCGCTCGGCCTGAACCGCGGGACGCTCGGCAAGGTGGCGGGCTTCGCGCAGCTGGTGGCCGGGTTTGCGGAGCAAAGCGGGCAGCTCGACGCTTATGCGCTGGCCGACCGGATTGTGCGCGATACCGGAATCCTGACCGAAGTATATGCCGACCCCTCGCCCGAGGGCTTGAGCCGGCAGGAAAACATACAGGAACTGATGAACGGCCTGCGGGGTTTTTGCGATACCACGTTGGAGGAAACCGGGCAACCCGCCCGCATGGAAGACTTCCTGAGCGAGGCTTCTTTGCTGACAGACCAAGATGTCGCGGATGAGACGGACGGCGCTCCGCGCGTGACGCTCATGACCATCCACTCGGCCAAGGGGCTGGAATTCCGCAACGTCTTCATAGCCGGGCTCGAAGAGAACCTCTTCCCCAGCGCCATGGCGCTCTACTCCCCGCGGGGAGTGGAGGAGGAGCGCAGGCTTTTCTATGTGGCCATGACCCGCGCCATGGAGCATTGTTGCCTTTCCTATGCGCGCTCGCGCTACCGCTACGGCAAGATGGAGTTCGGCAACCCCAGCCGCTTCCTCGCGGACATCGACCCGCAATACTTGGAAGTCCGCGGCCCGAAACGGGAAGAAGGGGGCATATCCCCCAAAAGCGCCAAGGATTTTACGGAAAAGCCTTTGGGGAACTTCCGCAAAGTGCCGCCCCTTTCCGGGAAGGCGTCCAACCTTTCGCCCGTTTCTTCCTTGCCGCCCGCCAGGAAAGCCGCCATCCCTGCGTCGCAGGCCTATGGGCTGGAGGCGGGCATGCGGGTGGAACACGAACGCTTCGGGCAGGGCGAAGTGCTGGCGGTGGAGGGCGAGGGCGAGAACGCCAAGGCCACCATCCGGTTCGACTCCTGCGGGCAGAAACAGTTGTTGCTGCGCTTTGCCCGCATCAAGAGGCTCTGAAGGAGGAAAGACATGTTAAGGAAAAAGGGAAAAAGAGTGGTACGGGAGATGAAAAACACAGGGACAAAGGCCGTAGTCGTGGGCAGCGGGATCGTTGGAACGACGGTGGCTTACAGTTTGGTCATGCAGGGCGTAGTGGCCGAGATAGCCCTCATTGCCGGGCACAACGGGAAGAAGGCTTGGGGCGAGGCGCTCGATTTGCAACATAGCATGGAGTTCCAGGAGCGCAACGTGCGAGTCTTTGCTGACGACTACGCTACTTGCCGCGATGCCGACGTGGTCATCATCACGGCCGGCCCTAAGTTTGATGGCACGTTCGACCGCATGCACATGATGCTGGACACGGCCGGGATCGTGCGCGGCGTCGTGCGGCGCGTCATGGAGAGCGGCTTCGACGGCATTTTTGTCGTGGTGAGCAATCCGGTGGACGTAATGGCTTATCTCGTCTACCGGCTTTCGGGCCTGCCCAAGCGGCGGGTCGTCGGGACGGGCACGGTGCTCGAAACGGCACGCCTGAAGTACGCCATCGGCCAGTGCATGCGCATCGACCCGCGCAGCATCGACTGCTACGTGATGGGTGAGCACGGGGATTCGATGATGGTGCCTTGGAGCCATGTCCGGGCAGGCGGCAAGAATTTCCTGGACATCGTGCAGGACAATCCCGGCGGCCTGCGGGGCATGACCTTGGAGCAACTGGTGGAGGAGACGCGTGAGGCGGGCAACACGGTCATGAAGGCCAAGGGCAACACGCAATATGCCATAGCCAGCGCCGTGACGCGCATCGTGAAAGCCATCCTGCACGATGACAACCGGATTATTCCCGTGTCGGCCCTTTTGGAAGGGGAGTATGGGGAAAGGGATGTGTTTTGTGGGGTTCCGGCCATTCTCAACCGTGAGGGAATCAAAGATATTGGCGAGTTCCACCTGCTTCCCGTCGAATTGGAGCAGTTCCACCGCTCGGCCGGGAAGATACGTGCGGCCATTGCGCGCCTGGGAGTTTGAGCACAGCGGTTTTATGCTTGCCCCAAGGCTTGGCCGAGGTCGGCAATCAGGTCGTCGATGTGCTCGGTCCCGATGGAAAGGCGTATGCTGGACGGGGTGATATGTTGCATTGCGAGTTCTTCGGGCGACAGCTGCGAGTGGGTAGTGGTGGCCGGATGGATTACCAGGCTCTTGGCATCGGCCACGTTGGCAAGGAGCGAAAAGATTTTGAGGGAGTCGATGAACCTCCAGGCCGCTTCTTGCCCGCCTTTAATCTCGAATGTGAAGATGCTGCCCCCGCCTTTTGGGAAATAATGTTCGTATAAGGAATGTCCCGGATGTCCCGGCAGCGACGGATGGTTGACCCGCCCTACTTTGGGATGCCGGGCAAGGAAGTCCACCACCTCCAAGGCGTTGGCGACATGCCGCTCCACGCGGAGCGAAAGGGTCTCCAGCCCTTGCAGCAGGAGGAAGGCGTTGAACGGCGAAAGGGAAGCCCCGGTATCGCGTAAGATGACGGAGCGGATGCGGGCGACGAATGCCGCTTTTCCAGCTATGTCGGTGAATACCGCGCCGTGGTAGCTGGGCTCCGGTTGGGCCAGTGTGGGGAACTTGTCGGGCGAGGCTGCCCAATCGAAACGCCCGCTGTCGATGATGATGCCGCCGAGCGTAGTTCCGTGCCCGCCGATGAACTTCGTGGCCGAGTGTACCACGATGTCTGCCCCGTGTTCGATGGGGCGGATGAGGTAAGGCGTGCCGAATGTGTTGTCCACGATGAAGGGCACGTGGTGGCGGTGGCATGTCTCGGCCACGCTTTCTATGTGGGTGACTTCGGAATTGGGGTTGCCGAACGTTTCCGCGAATACTGCTTTTGTCTGCGGGCGGATGGCAGCCTGGAGCGCTCCGGGGTCGTTGATATCGACGATGGAGTGGGAGATTCCTTGTGCGGCCAGTGTGCGGGTGATGAGATTGTGCGAGCCTCCGTACAGGTTGTTTGCGGCTACGATGTGGTCGCCGGGGCCGAGTATGTTCTGCAAGGCGTAGGTCACGGCTGCCGCCCCAGAGGATACGGCAAGTGCGGCCACGCCCTTTTCCAAGGCGGCCATGCGGGTTTCCAGGACGCCCTGCGTGTCGTTGGTCAGCCGGCCGTAAATGTTGCCGGCATCGCGCAGGGCGAAACGGTCGGCTGCGTGTTGGGAATTGCGGAACACGTAGGAGGTGGTTTGGTAGATGGGCACGGCACGTGCTCCTGTCACGGGGTCGGGCAATTCTTGCCCTGCATGTACTTGTAAGGTCTCGAAGTGCAATTCTTTTTGTTCCATGTTGCTCTGTCCTTTTTATTGGTTTTGACTTTGCAAAGGTAGGCTTGTGGAATAAGTTCGGGAATAGCTGGCTGTTTTTAGGAAAAAATGCCTATATTTGCGTGGAAAATCAGAATGGAACGGCTGTTTTGGCCGCTTTTTCCCCTGTTGTGTAGAAAAACTTTCTTGCCTGTATTTATGGATTCCTTGGACAAAACGGATTTGCAAATCCTCCGTGTTTTGCAAGAAAATTCCCGGTTGACGATGAAAGAACTCGCCGCGCGTGTCAATTTGTCGTCTACTCCTGTGTATGAACGTGTGAAGCGTCTGGAGGGTAATGGTTATATAAGGAAATACGTTGCGGTATTGGACGCAGAGAAACTGCATCGGGGATTTGTCGTGTTTTGCCATGTCAAGATGAGCCGTTTGAACCGCGAGATAGCGCAGGACTTCAAAAGGGTGATATGCGGCATTCCGCAGGTTACGGAGTGTTACAACATATCGGGTAGTTTTGATTATTTGCTGAAGATACATGCCCCGGATATGAAATACTATCAGGAATTTGTGCTCAATGTGTTGGGTGTCATCGAGCATCTTGGCTCGTTGGAGAGCGTGTTTGTGATGGACGAAGTAAAGCACGAATACGGGATAAGCCTGTGAGGAAGGGCAGGCTTGGTTTGTCCGGATTCCGGCTTTGCGGGGAGGTTATTGGTGTACGTCCCGGTCGATTTTGTCTGGCTTCTTTTTATTTTTAGGAAAAAAGACGGTTATTTTACTGCTTGTTCAGGGGAAAAAACTATCTTTGCCCGGCTGTTCTATGGCAAATATGGAAACGAAAGGGACGGAGGAGGAGGCATTGCTTTCCGGCAAGGAGGCTTGGATTCATTTCTTGCGGCAGAAGGGTTTGCGGAAAACTCCAGAACGTTTGGCCTTATGTGAAGCTGCTTTGGCTACGTCCGGGCATTTTACGCCCGAAGACCTGCATGGGTTCCTTCAACAGGAGGTGCGCTTCCGGGTGAGCCGGTCTACGGTTTACTCCAATTTGCAGCTTTTGGTGGAAGCGGGTTTGCTCGTCCGCCATCAGTTCGGCGGCTCTTCTTCTGCCGTGTATGAACGGATGGACCGGGCTTGTAGCCATTTCCACCAGATTTGCACGGTCTGTGGTGTCGTGACGGAGTGCGACGATAGCCGTTTGCGTAACCAAATCCGCGAAATGCACCTGCCCCGTTTTCAAATTTCCTGCTATTCGCTATATGTTTATGGCATGTGTAGCCGCTGTAGACGCCAAGTGGTGAGAAAAACAAAGACAAGTAAGAAACAAAAGAAATAAGTAGGAGACGCTATGAAAGTCGACGTTTTGTTAGGCTTGCAATGGGGCGATGAGGGGAAAGGCAAGGTCGTAGACGTGCTGACCCCCAAGTATGATGTGATTGCCCGCTTCCAAGGTGGCCCGAATGCGGGGCATACGCTGGAGTTCGAAAGTCAGAAATATGTGCTTCGCTCGATTCCTTCTGGAATCTTCCAAGGCGACAAGATCAACCTTATCGGTAACGGGGTGGTCCTTGACCCGGCTTTGTTCAAGGAAGAAGCGGAGGCGTTGGAGGCTTCCGGGCATAACCTGAAGCAACGCCTGCATATCTCGAAGAAGGCACACCTGATTTTGCCGACGCACCGCATCTTGGATGCTGCCTATGAGGAGCAGAAGGGGAAGTCGAAAGTGGGGACTACCGGAAAAGGCATCGGCCCGACTTATGCGGACAAGATAAGCCGGGTAGGGCTTCGCGTAGGCGATGTGTTGCAAGGATTCGACGAGAAGTACCGGATAGCGAAGGCACGGCATGAAGCAATCCTAAAGGGTCTCGGCTTTACGTACGACATTGAGGAAGCCGAGCGGAAGTGGATGGAAGGAATCCGCTATTTGAAGGAATTTACATTGGTTGATAGTGAGCATGAGGTGAACCGTTACCTTTGCGAGGGAAAAAGCATACTATGCGAAGGTGCGCAAGGTACTATGCTGGATGTGGACTTCGGTTCGTATCCATTTGTCACGTCGAGCAATACGATATGTGCCGGGGTATGTACCGGCCTTGGCATCGCCCCTAATAAGATTGGGGACGTGTACGGCATATTTAAGGCTTACTGTACGCGAGTGGGTGCAGGGCCTTTCCCTACGGAGTTATTTGACGAGACGGGGAAAAGGATTCGGGATATCGGGCATGAATACGGTGCTGTGACCGGACGGGAACGCCGCTGTGGCTGGATAGACTTGGTGGCTCTGAAGTATTCCATCATGCTGAATGGCGTCACCAAGCTCATCATGATGAAGAGCGATGTGCTGGATGGCTTTGAGACAGTGAAGGCATGTGTGGCTTATAGGCAACACGGCAAGGAGATTGACTACTTCCCTTACGATATCAGCGAAGGCATCGAGCCCGTCTATGTGGAGCTCCCGGGATGGAATGAGGATATGACAAAGGTGGGCAGCGAAGATGAATTCCCTGAGGAGTTCAATGCTTATTTGAGTTTCCTCGAAGAACAATTGGAAGTCCCCATTAAGATAGTGTCTGTCGGGCCGGATCGTGCACAGACGATTGTCCGTTATGAAGATTGATTGGGTACGCGGCTGGACTCGAATAGGATTACATGAAAAAAATCTTATTGGCTAACAAGTTTTTCTATCCTCGTGGGGGGGATTGCGTTCATACGCTCAACTTGATGCGCTTGCTGCAGGGAAAAGGGCATCAAGTTGCGGTGTTTTCCATGCGCTATCCGGAGAACTTGCCATCGGAGTGGCAGCCGTATTTTGCTGACGAGGTTTGTTTTTCCGGAGGAGCCAGCGGGAAAATGAAGGCTTTGGCGCGCTTGTTTGGTGGGGCGGGAGTATGCGGGCGTTTCGAATCGTTGCTCGATGATTTCGCCCCGGACGTAGTGCATTTGCAGAATATCCATTCTTATTTGTCGCCGGTCATAGCCGAAATTGCGGCCAAGCGAGGTATCCCTGTTTTTTGGACGTTGCATGATTACAAATTGTTGTGTCCGGCTTATTCTTGCCTCTGTGGCGGAAAACCGTGTGAACGCTGCTTCCGGCGGAAAACGCCTGTACTTTTCTCGCGTTGCATGAAAGGAAGCCTATCGGCCAGCGTATTGGCATATCTGGAAGCCTTACGTTGGAACCGGGCACGCTTGGAGCGTTGGGTGGATGCCTTTGTATGTCCCAGCCAATTCATGGCCGCAAAAATGGAATCGGGCGGTTTTGATCCGAAGAAGTTGAAAGTCTTGTGCAATTTTATCCCTTCAGATTATTCGGAATCTCTGCCCCATTCTTCGGAAGGCGGGCCGGAACGCGAAGAAGCCTATTGCTATGTAGGCCGGCTTTCTGCAGAGAAGGGGGTGGAAACATTGTTGAAGGTGGCTTCTCGCCTACCTTATAAATTATATATAGCGGGCGAAGGCCCGCTTTTTGCATCGCTCCGTTCACGTTACCTTTGCCCGCAGATTGTTTGGCTCGGGCGGGTTTCCCAAACGGAGGTGCGAGCTTTGTTGCGGAAGGTACGTTTTTCTGTGCTGCCTTCGGAATGCTATGAAAACAACCCCTTGAGTGCAATCGAGTCCTTGTGTGTCGGCACTCCGTTGTTGGGTGCGCGTATCGGGGGGATACCGGAGTTGATTGACGAGGGAGTGAACGGGATAACGTTTGACGCAGGAGTCGAAGAAGATTTGGAGGAGAAGATAAAAACGATGTTTTCTTATGCTTCTTTTGAAAATCGGGGACAGATGCAAAGGAAGGCTTTGCAGCGGTTTTCGGAAGAAAGCTACTATAAAGGACTGATGGAAATCTATGAAAGGGAATAAGAATATGCCTCCTCGTCCTACGGATATGTGCATCATCACCACTTACCGGTGTCCGATGCATTGCAAGATGTGCAATATCTGGCAGCATCCCACGGAAAAGAGCCGTGAGCTGGCGCCTGCGGAATTGGAGATTTTGCCTTCCGTGAAATTTATTAACCTGACCGGCGGGGAACCCTTTATAAGGGAGGATTTGGCGGAAATCGTGGAGGTCTGTTTCCGCAAGTCCCCGCGGGTGGTTATTTCGACTTCAGGATGGTTCGAGGAGCGGGTCATAGACTTGGCCAAGCGTTTCCCCCGTATCGGGATACGAATCAGCATAGAGGGGCTTTCTTGCAAGAACGACGAGCTCCGTGGGCGTCCGGGCGGTTTCGACCGGGGCTTGCGCGTGTTGTTGAGGTTGCGGGAAATGGGCGTGAAGGATATTGGTTTCGGATGCACGGTGTCCAACAATAATTCGGAAGACATGCTTTCCCTCTACCGCCTCTCCAAGGCTTTGGGCATGGAGTTTGCCACGGCGGCTTTCCATAATTCCTACTATTTCCATAAATACGATAACGCGATTACGGAAAAGAACGTTGTGTGCGGGAATTTTGCCAAGCTAATCGAAATGCAGCTCAAGGAAAAACACCCGAAATCGTGGTTTCGTGCATTTTTCAACATGGGCCTGATCAATTATATCGAAGGAAACCGCCGGATGTTGCCGTGCGAAGCCGGGTTGGTGAACTTTTTTGTCGAGCCTTATGGCGACGTTTTTCCCTGCAACGGGCTGGAGAAGAAGTATTGGAAGCTGAGCATGGGCAATATCCGGGAAGTTTCCGATTTCCGCGAGATATGGGAAGGGGAACGGGCGGCGGAAGTGCGCCGTTTGGTGCGCCAGTGCCCTAAGAATTGTTGGATGGTAGGCACGGTCTCGCCCGTAATGAAGAAATATATCAGGTATCCGCTTGAATGGGTGCTCCGCAATAAATGGAACAGTTTGCGCGGTCGTCCGGTTTGTCTGGACAAGAGATGGTATGACGTAGGGCAGGATCCCCGCCAAGGCGATTTGTGCCCGCGGGATGCGAAGCCATGAGGAGATGGAGGAAAGCCCTTTGCCTTTCCGGGAAAAGCCTGATGCCTTTCCGGGAGAAGCGCCAAGGGAGATGAAGAAAGGAACAGGACCTATGAAAGTCGTCGTGATAGGGACCCGTGGTATTCCTCGCATACAGGGAGGCGTCGAGACGCACTGCGAGGAGCTTTACCCGCGCCTTGTGGAAAAAGGCTGCGAGGTAGTCGTCGTGCGGCGCAGTTGTTACGTGCGGCCGGACAACCGGATGGAGGAATACCGCGGGGTGAAGTTGCACGACCTTTACGCGCCCCGGAAGAAATCGCTGGAAGCCATTGTCCATTCATTCCTTGCAGTCTGCTACGCCCGCAAGGTTCACGCCGATGTGTTGCATTGCCATGCTGTCGGGCCTTCCTTGGTCGTCCCGTTTGCGCGGCTGTTGGGGCTGAAAGTGGTGATGACCCACCACGGTCCCGACTACGACCGGAAGAAATGGGGCTTTATGGCTCGTTTTGCCTTGCGGCTCGGCGAGCGTTGGGGAGTGCGTTTTGCCAACCGGGTCATTGTCATTTCTGCATTGATCCGGGACATGCTGGAAAAGAAATACCACCGCTGCGATACGGCCTTGATTTACAACGGGGCTTCTCGCCCGGTCTTGGCAGAAGGTACGGGCTATGTACGCAGTTTAGGCTTGGAGCCGGGGCGTTATGTCGTAGCTTTGGGGCGTTTCGTGGAAGAAAAAGGTTTCGACCTGCTTATCCGGGCTTTCTCGGCTTACGAGAAGGGCTTGGCGGCGGGCAAGGGCGCGTCGGAAAAACAACAGTATCGTTTGGTGATAGCCGGCGCTGCCGACCACAAAAGTGCGTATGCCGCATCCCTGCGCCGCTTGGCGGAGGAGAATGGCGTGGTGCTGGCTGGATTCTTGCGTGGCTCACGGCTGAACGAACTGATGACCCATGCGGCCCTGTTCGTGCTTCCCTCTTTCCATGAAGGACTGCCCATTTCTTTGCTGGAAGCCATGAGTTACCGTTTGCCGGTACTCGTGAGTGATATCCCGGCGAACCGTGAGGTCGGTCTTCCGGTTGAAGATTATTTCCCATGTGGTGACGAAACGGCGCTGGAGAAGGCCTTGTCCGGGAAATTACGTGACGGGGCGGTGGGTAGGAAGGACTATGATTTGTCGCTGTATGACTGGGATTACATTGCGGGTCAGGTGTACCAAGTCTATGAAAGTTTGTGCAGGGAGGGAGCGGGATGAAGCAGAAGACACGTTATTCGAAGTTCCTTTCCCCGATTCTTGCGGTGGGCGATTTTGTTGTCTTGAACCTTACGTTTCTCGTCGCTTTCGCCGTGTTCCGTGATGACCTTGATTTTTCGGTTGTCCGCAGTTTCGGGTTGCTCCTTTTCTTGCTCAACCTGTCGTTTGTCCCAGCCCGTTTGCTGCTCAGCCTTTCCGTCCATCAGAATATCCTCTTTGCCGACGAGATAATCCGCCGCACGTTTTATTTGGTGTTGCTCCACATGGTGTTGTTTTTTGCGGCACTCGCCATGTTCCAAGTTGAAGATGTCTCCCGTTTGTTCATCCTTTTGTTGTTTGGTGCCCTTTCGCTCACCCTTTCCGCTTGGCGTTTGGCCTACCGCTTCGCCCTCCGGCGTTACCGGCGGAAGGGGTTCAACTATAAGAATGTCGTAATCTTGGGGATGGGG
Source organism: uncultured Bacteroidaceae bacterium (assembly GCA_964439955.1). Taxonomy (GTDB): domain Bacteria; phylum Bacteroidota; class Bacteroidia; order Bacteroidales; family Bacteroidaceae; genus UBA1794. The sequence goes on from CAYTPX010000005.1 coordinate 28,475, forward strand.
CGGAGTGCCGAGGCCTTATACCGGGAGATGGTTGGCGATGCGGGCTACGGTTATCGGGTTTTAGGCTTCTTTTCCGACCATCCCCTTCCTCCGGGCATGAAAAAGAAGGGCTTCCATTATTTAGGGAAGATAGGCGATGCGTTGGATTTCTTAGCGGTTTCCCCGGTCGATGAGGTATATTGCGCTTATTCCGACATGAAAAAGCAGAAAATACGCGCTATTATCACATATTGCGAGAAGAACTGCATCCGTTTTTTCATGGTTCCGCTTATGAGGGACATAGTCCCGAAGCAGTACGAACTGGGCACGTTGGGAAAAGTCCCGGTACTTTCCCTGCACAACGAGCCGCTCCAGCTTTTGCAGAACCGTATAGTCAAGCGGGCTTTCGACATCGTTTTCTCTTTGCTGGTATTGGTTTTTATATTTCCTCTCTTCTTCGTTGTCGTAGCCCCGTTGATAAAACTTTCATCCCGAGGCCCTATTTTCTTTGGGCAGCGGCGCAATGGCGAAATGGGCAGCGTGTTCATTTGTTATAAGTTCCGAAGTATGGTAATGAACTCGGATAGCGATAAGAAGCAGACCGTGCGGGATGATCCCCGGAAGACGTGGATTGGGAATATCATCCGCAAGACGAGCATCGATGAACTGCCCCAATTCTACAATGTCTTGCGGGGTGACATGTCGGTCGTAGGCCCCCGTCCCCACATGTTGGAGCATACGCGGATTTATTCGGAGCTGGTTGATAAATATATGCTGCGCCATCTGGTGAAACCAGGGATTACCGGTTGGGCGCAGATTCACGGTTTGCGGGGAGAGATTCGCGATGTGGACTTTATGCGCAGGCGTGTTGAGGCCGATGTCTGGTACATTGAGCATTGGTCCTTCTTCCTTGATTTGAAAATCATTTATAAAACGTTCGTCGGAGCCATTTTCGGGGACAAAAACGCTATATAACCATAGACTTATGAGCAAGGGTTGGTGGACATTCCTTTTGGGCTTTTTCCCAATCTGCCTGGGCGCGCAGGAAAAAGGGTTGCATGAATTTATGGAAATCGGCACGACGCTCCATTCGGGCGACAATACCCCTTTGTGGCAAAACGCGTTGCAACATGGGCTTTCTTCCTTGGACAACAACGGATATGTGCGGGGCGCCGTTTCCTATCGCGATACGCTCGGGCGGCATTGGAGTTGGGCCGCAGGCATTGACTTGGCCGCGTGCGTGGGGATGGACGCCGCTTTTGTCGTACAGCAGGCTTATGCCGATTTGGCGTGGAAGTGTTTCGACCTTTCGGTGGGCAGCAAGGAGTTGACTTCCCCGTTCCTGAATCCAGAATTGAGCAGCGGCGGCCTGGTATGGAGCGGCAATGCACGCCCGATTCCCCAAGTGCGTGCCGGGATATTCGACTATATCCCTGTCTTCCGCTCTTCGTGGTTTTTCATCCGGGGCGAGCTTTCCTACGGGTGGTGGACGGATTCGCGTTATTTGGCCGACGTTTCCGAGGGAATCCGTTGGTACACGGAGAAAATCAAATACCACCATAAGGAGGTCGATTTCCGCTTCGGCAAGAAAGATGGCGCTTGGCAGTTTGATGCCGCCTACCGCCTGGACGCCCAGTTCGGGGGCTATATGAGGAACCACCCGCTCCAAGAGTGGTATCCCGACAGGCTGGACCTTGGAAACGGCTTGAAGGATTACTGGAAAGCCTTCATTCCCGGGAAGGGCGACGGCGGGGGAGGCCTTGAAGGGGAGCGCATTGCCCGCCAAGGGAATTTCCTCGGGTCCGAGTTCCTGCGGCTCATGTACAAGGCCAAGAAGTACCGTTTGTCCGTTTACTTGGAGAATTTCTTCGACGATTTCTCCGGAATGGGAAAATTGAATGGCTTCGACGGCCTATGGGGGCTGGAGTATGAATCGGCCGCGCCGCGGGCTTTGCTGAAAGGGCTTGTCTTCGAGTATTACCAGACCACGGACCAGAGCGGCCCGCTGCACGGTTCTGACGCGGAAGGGGCAGGAAAGACCGGCGGTGCCGACGATTATTATAACAACTATCTCTACCAAGGGTGGACCCATTGGGGGCAAGCGATGGGGAATCCCCTGATCCCGTCGCCAATCTATTTCACCGACGAAGTCGTACAGAGCATCTGGGGCAAGGGATACATGGGTTTTCCTTACAACCGTGTCCGGGCTTTCTTCCTCGGCCTCCATGGCGACTTGGCTCCGGGCTGGCGCTACCGCCTGAAATGCTCGGCGAGCCGCACGTGGGGCACCCCGTTGTCTCCCATATTGGAGCCGCTTGACAACGTGTCTGGCTTCATCGAGGCGCAATACACGCCGGCTTTTTGGCCGGGGGTGCGTATCGTTTCCTCCATTTCGTTCGACTCGGGGGAAATCTATGGCGACAACTTTGGCTGGCAGCTGAAGGTGCGTAAGAGTTTTTAGTAGGATAACTTCATAAATCATAGAAAGGGAAAAATCGTGGATTACATTCAGACGGAAATCGACGGCGTATGGATTATCGAGCCGAAGGTCTTCACCGACCCGCGCGGGTATTTCATGGAGTCGTTCAAGAAAGAGGAGTTTGAGGCAAACATCGGCAAGGTGGATTTCGTGCAGGACAACGAGTCGAAGTCTTCTTTTGGGGTATTGCGGGGGCTTCACTACCAGAAAGGCGCCTACAGCCAAGCCAAGCTGGTGCGTGTCATCATGGGGAAAGTGTTGGATGTGGCGGTGGATTTGCGTAAATCCTCACCGACTTTTGGCCGCTACGTCAGCGTGGAGTTGAGCGGGGAGAACAAGCGCCAGTTTTTCATCCCCCGAGGCTTTGCCCACGGTTTCGTGGTTTTGAGCGAAGAGGCTATATTCACGTACAAGGTGGATAACGTCTACGCCCCGCAGGCCGAGGCTTCCATCGTCTACAACGACGCCACGCTCGACATCGACTGGCCTTTGGCGCCCCAGCAGTTGCTCCTTTCGCCGAAGGACACGGACGGGAAGAGCTTTGCCGAGGCCGATTATTTCGATTGACCTTGCGCCCCTTGGCGTGCGTTCTGCCGTGCCGGCTGCCCCCGGGAGGTGTCGGCATGTTTTTTTGCGCCGTCTTGTCCGGAAAGCCCAAGGCTTTTCTGCAAAAGCGCCCCGTGCCTTTCCCGGAAGCCCCGCTTCTTTTCCCCGTTTCCGGCAGTGGGATTAGGGTGGAGTGGAAAGGCCGTTGGCATGGAAGGGGAGTTATTTTTGCCTAAAAAAGCGGTGAAAGGCCAAAAGGGACATAAAAAATGCGGATCAGACTATCCCGTTTTCATGGAAATGCCGTTACTTTACGTTTAATTTGTGGACTATGGATGAAAAAATAGTATGCCGCGCGATCCATGCTGCATGGGCGGCAGGGGTGGAAATCATGGGAATATATGCCGGTTCGGATGCGGGCTTCGAGACCGAGAGCAAGGCCGATGGCTCACCGCTTACCCGGGCTGACCGGGCCGCGAACCGGGCTATCATGGAATGCTTGGGAGGGGGCGTGCCCGTCTTGAGCGAGGAGGGCAAGTCCATCCCCTATGGCGAACGGAAGGATTGGCGGGAGTTTTATATGGTAGACCCGCTGGACGGGACGAAAGAGTTCATCAAGCGGAACGGCGAGTTTACCGTGAATATCGCTTATGTGCGCGATGGCGTGCCCGAAGCGGGGGTGGTTTATGCCCCGGCACGTGGCGTATGTTACTTCGGCTTGTATGGCCGGGGGGCATACCGCATGTCCCTTTCCTCCGAACCGCGCGCCGACGAAACGTTTGCCCGGCTGGCCGCACGCTCCGAGCCCTTGCCGCTCGCGCGCGCCGGGGAAAGGGACAAGTTCGTGGTCGTGGCTTCCCGTTCCCATTTGTCGCAGGCCACGGCGGACTACATCGCGGCCTTGCGCCGGGAGCACCGCGGGGCGGTGGAGAGCGTCACGATAGGCAGTTCGCTGAAGCTCTGCCTGGTGGCGGAAGGTACGGCCGACGTTTATCCCCGTTTTGCCCCGACGATGGAGTGGGATACGGCCGCGGGTCATGCCGTAGTCCGTGCCGCAGGACGCGAAGTGGTGCAGGCGGTTACAGGTGAACCGTTGCGTTATAATAAAGAAGAATTGTTGAATCCGGACTTTATAGCCCGATAGCTTTTGGAAATGACTGAGATAATCATCGTAATCCTTGCCTTGGTATGGATGCTTGCCGCTTTGGTACGCGACCGGATGCGCCCGGGCATGATCCTGTTTTCCGTGGTCGTGTTTTTCATGTGCTGCGGCATCCTTTCACCCAAAGAACTGCTGGAAGGATTCAGCAACAAGGGAATGATGACCGTGGCCCTGCTCTTCTTGGTGAGCGAGGGGGTGCGCCAGTCGGGTTGCCTTGCCCCGATTATCCGCAAAGTGCTGCCTACGGGGAGAACCACGGTGGTCAAGGCGCAGTTGCGCATGCTCCCCTTGGTGGCGTTCATTTCCGCCTTTTTGAATAATACCCCCGTTGTGGTCATTTTTGCCCCCATTGTCAAGCGTTGGGCCAAGTCGGCCGGCTTGCCGGCTACGAAGTTCTTGATACCGCTGTCGTATGTAACGATACTTGGCGGCTTGTGTACGCTCATCGGCACTTCGACCAATCTGGTGGTGCATGGCATGATGATTGATGCGGGCTATGAGGGACTGGGCATGTTTGAGCTGACTTGGATCGGTTTGCCCATCACCGTGGTGGGAATCCTCTACATCCTTTTGGCCTCCAAGCGCCTCTTGCCCAATGAACGCAAGGACTTGAGGCTTGAGGACGGCGAGGGCGAGCAAGACGAGAGCCTGCATCCGCTGGAAGTCGTCATCGGCCCGCGTTTCCCGGGCATCGGCCGCCGGTTGCGCGACTTCGACTTTAAGCGGCATTACGGGGCTGAAGTGCGCGAAGTAAAGCGGAGCGGCACTTCTTTCTCCGGCGATTTGTCGCGCATCCGCCTCTACGAAGGCGACACGCTGGTGCTCATGGCCGACGATTCGTTCATGAAAACTTGGGGTGAGTCGTCCGTCTTCCTGATGATAGCCAATGGCAAAGACCCGCAGCCCCAAGAGAACCGGAAGAAGAAGTTTTTCGTCTTGGCTTTGTTGGTGTTCATGATTGTCGGCGCGACAGTCGGCGAGTTGCCTTCCATGAAAGGGCTTGTCCCCGGCATTCGGCTGGACATGTTCTTCTTTGCGGCGGTAACGGTCGTCATCATGGCTTGGGCTCGCTTGTTCCCCGCACGTAAATATACGAAGTTCATCTCGTGGGACATCCTGATTACCATAGCCTGCGCCTTCGGAATCAGCAAGGCGATGACCAATTCCGGCATGGCCGATTTTATTGCCGACTTCATCATCAGCCTGTGCCATGACCATGGGCCTTACGTGTTGCTCGCCGTTTTGTATGTCATCACCAACATTATAACCGAACTCATCACCAACAACGCCGCGGCGGCTTTGGCCTTTCCGCTGGCGCTTTCCATCGCGAACCAGCTGGGGGTAGACCCGATGCCGTTTTTCATCTTGGTTTGCGTCGCTTCGTCGGCCAGTTTCTCCACGCCCATAGGCTACCAGACCAATTTGATAGTGCAGGGTATCGGGAACTACAAGTTCACCGACTTCGTGAAGGTGGGGCTTCCGATGAATTTGTTGCTGGCCCTTGTGTCCGTGTTGCTCATCCCGCAGATTTGGCCTTTCGAGATGTAGTGGTGCGGGGTGTGTTCCATAAGAAAAGGAGGTAAGAAAAAATGGAAAAACATATATATCCGGTATTCGACCGTATGGCATCCCGGGAGGATAAAGAGAGCCTTCTGGGGCAGCGTGGCTTGATGGTTTGGTTTACGGGCTTGAGCGGTTCGGGAAAGAGCACGTTGGCCATAGCCTTGGAGCAGGCCTTGCAGGAGCGGGGCTTGCTGTGCCGCATCTTGGATGGCGACAATATCCGTTGCGGTATCAATAAGAACTTGGGATTCTCGCCCGAAGACCGGGTGGAGAACATACGCCGCATAGCCGAGGTGGGCAAGTTGTTCGTGGAAACGGGTGTCATAACCCTGTCCGCCTTCATCAGCCCGCTCCGGGAGCTACGGGCGATGGCGGAGGAAATCATAGGGAAAGACGATTTCATGGAGGTCTACGTCAGCACGCCGCTTGCGGAATGCGAACGGCGCGACGTGAAAGGGCTCTATGCCAAGGCGCGGCGCGGGGAAATACGCGACTTCACCGGAATATCGGCTCCCTTCGAGCCGCCGGAAGCCCCGGCACTTTCGTTGAATACCGAGGCGCTTTCCGTGGAAAGTGCCGTGGAAATTTTGCTGGAGCAGGTGCTCCCCCGTGTGACTATGGAATAAAACTGAACAAGAAGATGCAAGAAGAATACAGATTGAGCCATTTGAAAGAGCTTGAGGCCGAGTCGATCCACATCATCCGTGAAGTGGCGGCTGAGTTTGAAAACCCGGTCATGCTCTATAGTATCGGAAAAGACTCTTCCGTCATGGTGCGTTTGGCCGAAAAGGCCTTCTATCCGGGGAAAGTGCCTTTCCCCTTGATGCACATCGATTCGAAGTGGAAGTTCAAAGAGATGATAGAATTCCGCGACAGCTACGCCAAAAAGTATGGTTGGAACTTGATAGTCGAGAGCAACATGGAGGCTTTTCGCGCCGGCGTGGGGCCTTTCACGCATGGGAGCAAGGTGCATACCGATTTGATGAAGACCCAAGCCCTGCTTCATGCGTTGGAAAAATACAAGTTCGATGCGGCCTTTGGCGGGGCGCGGAGGGATGAGGAAAAATCGCGGGCGAAGGAGCGGATTTTCTCCTTCCGGAACGAGTTCCACCAATGGGATCCCAAGAACCAGCGCCCCGAGTTGTGGGACATTTACAATGCCCGCATCCGGAAAGGGGAAAGCATCCGGGTATTTCCCTTGAGCAATTGGACGGAACTCGATGTCTGGCAATACATAAGGTTGGAGAAAATCCCCATCGTGCCGCTTTATTTTGCGAAGATGCGCCCCGTCGTGAACATAAACGGGCAGTTGATCATGCCCGACGACGACCGGCTTCCGGAGCAATACAGGGACAAGATAGGGATGAAGATGGTACGCTTCCGCACGCTGGGTTGCTGGCCGCTGACGGGCGCCGTGGAGAGTCCGGCCGACACGATAGAGAAAATCGTGGAAGAGATGATGGTGACGACGAAGAGCGAGCGTACGACGCGCGTCATCGACTTCGACCAAGAGGCCAGCATGGAGCAAAAGAAACGGGAGGGCTATTTTTGACTTTGAAGGAAAAGCATATGGAGAACCAAGATAAAAACCGCCTGCAACCCGGGCCAAAGGCAGCAGGGGCGGGCAAGATGTCGATAGAAGAGTTCTTGGAACGCGACGAGCGGAAAGACTTGTTGCGCTTCCTGACGGCGGGTTCGGTGGACGACGGGAAATCGACCCTCATCGGGCGGCTCCTGTTCGACAGCAAAAAAATCTACGAAGACCAGCTCGAGGCTTTGGAGCGCGACAGCAAACGGATGGGGAACGCCGGCCCCGAGCATATTGACTACGCCCTGCTGCTCGACGGGCTGCGGGCCGAACGCGAACAGGGGATAACCATCGATGTCGCATACCGCTATTTCTCGACGAACAAGCGCAAGTTCATCATAGCCGACACGCCGGGGCACGAGCAATATACCCGCAACATGATTACCGGGGGCTCTACGGCCAACCTGGCAGTCATCTTGGTGGACGCGCGTGCGGGCATATTGACCCAGACGCGGAGGCATACGTATCTCGTATCCCTGCTGGGCATCAAGCATGTGGTGCTTGCCGTGAACAAGATGGACCTGCTGGGCTTTTCCCAAAAAGCCTTTGAGGAAATCGTGGAAAGCTACAAGGCTTTTATCCGCCCCTTGGGCATCTCCGACTTGCAGTGCATCCCTCTTTCCGCGCTGGAGGGGGACAACGTGGTGGGACGCTCCGCGCGCACGCCGTGGTACGGGGGGCCTTCCCTGCTGGAGTTCTTGGAAAACGTGCCCATCGGCAACGACCACAACCTGAAGAACTTCCGCTTCCCGGTGCAATACGTGCTGCGGCCCAATATGGACTTCCGCGGGATGGGCGGAAAGGTGGCCTCGGGCATTGTCCGCCGCGGGGATGAGGTGGTGGCGCTCCCCTCCGGGAAACATTCGCGTATCAAGAGTATCGTCACTTATGACGGGGAATTGGACTGCGCCTTCCCGCCGATGTCCGTGGCGCTGGCCTTGGAAGACGAAATCGACGTCTCGCGCGGCGAGATGCTCGTGCATCCGGGCGACCTGCCGCAGGTGGGGCGCAATATTGAGGCCATGCTGGTATGGATGGATGAGGAGCGGATGGACATGGGCAAGCTCTTTTTCCTGAAACAGACGACCCATACGTGCCGCACGCGCGTAGACTGCATCAAGTACAAGGTAGACGTCAATACGATGGAACAGCTCTCCCTCGGGAATGGGCGGCTCAAGCGCGAGGAACTGCCCATGGAGTTGAACCAAGTGGCTTGCGTCGTGCTGGTTTCCTCGGGCGAATTGTTTTTTGACCCGTATGTGGAGAATAAGGCAACCGGGGCTTTCGTCCTGATCGACCCGGTTACGAATAACACCTGCGCCGTGGGCATGATTGTCGCCCCAGCGGAGGCGCAAGGCATGGACGCCCCCTCGGGTAAACCCCTTATCGACATGCCCGCGCTCGGTATCGGGGCGGAGCATAAGGAGGCGGTGCGTAAAATCGTAGAGTCGCTCTCGCGCCAAGGGTTGGACATAGAGTTGGTGGAAGAATGAACCGCTTATCAGGCAATGCCGTTTAAGAAACTACACGGAAGACATGGGACTGTTCGAATTCAGTAAACTGCCTATCAATACGTTGGTAGGCGCCGATTGGGAAACGTTCAACCGCATCACGGAGGGACGCACGATTGACCCCGCATACCGCGGCAAGTTCCGGCTGACGAAGGCCGTATGCCGCCTGCTCTCCCTGCTCAAGCCCCTGCAGGACCGGCGTTACGCGAAGTTGCTCGCCGGAAAGCCTTTGGAGGAAGACCCGCTCTTCATCCTCGGACACTGGCGCAGCGGGACCACGTTTGTCCACAACATATTTTCATGCGACAGGCAGTTTGGCTACAATACGACCTACCAGACGGTTTTCCCCCACCTGATGATGTGGGGTCAGCCCTTCTTCAAGCGCAACATGGCTTGGCTCATGCCGGGACACCGGCCTACGGACGGGATGGAGCTGGCAGTCGATCTGCCCCAGGAGGAGGAATTCACGCTGGCCAATATGATGCCCTTTGCCTACTATAACTTTTGGTTCCTTCCCCGCCACATGCAGGAGTATGCCGACCGCTACCTCCTTTTCGAAGGAATCGGCAAGGAGGAGTTGGAGGAGTTCCATGCCGCTTTTGTGAAGCTCATGAAGATTGCGCTTTGGAATACGGGGAACGGCCGCCGTTTCTTGAGCAAGAACCCGCCGCACACGGGGCGTGTCCGCGAATTGGTGCAGTGGTTCCCGCGGGCGAAGTTCATCTATCTGGTGCGAAGCCCGTATACCGTGTTCGAATCGACCCGTAATTTCTTTTCGCACACGATTGCGCCACTGAAACTGCAGGAGATAAGCGACGGGGAGTTGCAGGAGAACATCCTTTCCGTCTACGCCAAGCTCTACCACAAGTACGAACGGGACAAAGCGTGCATCCCCAAAGGGAACTTGGTTGAAGTGCGCTTCGAAGATTATGAGAAGGATCCTTTTGCCATGACGCAGGAAATATACCAAAAGCTCTCGCTTCCGGGGTTTGGGGAGGCGCGTCCGGCCATAGAGGCGTATATCGGGCGGAAGAAGGGGTATAAGAAGAACCGTTATGCCTATGCCCCGGAGACGGTGGAGACCGTCGAAAAGCATTGGGGCTTTGCCTTGGAGCAATGGGGATATGGGCTTTAGCCCGCCTCCCCGTCCTTGGGGCGGGATTCCCCGAGCCGGGCTTCCGGGCCGCTTGCGGCGGGATGGTTGTAAAGGGTCTCCGCTTTTGCTGGAAATATCAGGCACTTTCCAGTAAAGGCGGAGGCTCTTTTTGTGTTCTCCTGTGGCGGTATTCCCTTGGGGACGGGAGGGGAAACCATAGGCGTCCCCTGCCTTTTCCGGGGCGGGTACGTCCGTTTCATGCCGTTGGTTTTCCGTTTCCCGGTTTCTTCTTGGGAAGGAAAAAAACAGGGCGTTGCCACAAACGGCAACGCCCTGCTGGGGATGGCTCTCTTGGGGGGAGGTTATTTGGCTGCTTTGAGTATGTACCGGCCGTTGGAGGTCGTCACTTCAAGCAAGTAGATGCCGTGGGGCAGTTCGCTTCCGAAACCGAATGTTTCACTTCCCGGGGTATATTCGCCAAGTACCTGCCCGTTCGTGTTCAGGATGCGCAGGCTTTTTATCTCGCAAGTGGCGGTTAGGAGGAAGCTCCCGCCTGCGTCTGTTGCGAGCAAGGGGCTGCTGTCTCCCGTCTGCGGGTCGCTTATGCCCGTGTCTTCATTCTCTTGCTTTTCGAATCCCAGCCGGTAGAGGTTCAAGTTGGAAGCGTTGTCGATGTAGAAACGTATCTTTTGTTCGCCCGCTTCGAGGTCTATGTCGAACGAATAGTCTTCGTAGTCCGCGTAAATGTTCCCGTCGGAGTTTGTCGATGGGAGCTTGACTCCCTGTGCGCCGGGCAGCCCGTTGGGCAGTATGCTGATTACGTTCGTCGTGTCAAGGGTTGCATAGCGTACTGTGGCGGTATAGGTGCCGGCTTCGGCCACATTGACGCTGAATTGGATCCATTCCCCGCTTTCCGTGTACGACACGCCGAAGAGGGTGCCCGTGGTGTTCAGCCGGATGAAGTCCACGCCCTCGCTTGTACGGTAGTTGGCATTGCCTATGTTCTCATCCTCGGCATCGTGGTACGCAATGCCCTCGCCGCCTTGGTCGTATCGGGTGAAAAGCAAATTGCCGGGCAGTGAGGTGGCTTGCATCCCGTAGGGCGTGGATTCCGCCACTGAGATGTGGAGGGTGTCGTTCCCCACGCGGTAGCGGGAAGTGATTTCGACGGGCACGTAGTAGTCGCCGGCCTCGGTGGGAGTCCCGCTCAATACGCCGGTGCTGCTCAGTTGCAGCCCGGCGGGCAGTGTACCGGTGGCTTGGAACGAATAGGGGCTGCTTCCGCCTAAGACTTCAAGGCTGTCGCGTCCGAATACGCCGAGGCTCATGGGGTGGTCGCGCGTATCAAGCTCTGGCACGACGATGGCAGTGCCTACGCGGAACGACATGGTAGGGCCTGCCTCGCTGATGCGCCAGACTTGTATCAGGGAGTATTTCCCGTTGTCCCATATGGCCGAGGGATTGCCGGTATCGTTGAAATCTTCGTTTAATCCGGACTTGAAGCATGGGTCGTTTGCGCTGGCGGGACGGCAGTCGAGTTCTTCAAGATTCCCTTCATAATTATTGTTCCCTTGTGTGTTGACATGCCAGATAAAGATGCCATTGTAGTTCTCCGGTTTGTCGTCAGTGCTGTATCGTACTTGTAGGTAGTAGCGTTCGTAGGGTGAGTTGCTGCCCTTGGTTCCATAGAATACGGCCGCACTTCCGGGTTCGGCTGCGAGGGTGTAGGTACTGCCGTCGGTTATGTTGGTGATGTCGTGCCTGTCCGTGAGCCAGCCCATGGCATCCAGGACGTAGGGATTGGGGTAATTGGGATTCTTCGGGTTGTAGCCGAAGTCGGCGGGGCCGCCAATCCCGTATTGGCTGGCGTTGTTGTCGTCATGCCCGTCATAAGAATAGAAATCAGGCCACCCGCATACCATATGCCCATTCTCATGTATGAAGGTATTCACCGTGAGTTCCGAGCCAAGGTCGCACATTTGATAGGTATGGCTTGCGTTTGCCGAGAAACCGTTGAGGGCGCCGAAGGAACTGTTCCACCATCCTTGGTGTCCCCATAGCCCATTGGCCCAGCCCGCGTCGGCAGTTCCGGCATAAAAGATGTTGATGGCCAAGATTCCACCGCTGTTAGTGGTCAGTTCGCTCAGCTTGAACCCTTCTTCCTTGTTGAGGGAGGGGACAATGATGTCGCACATGATGTCCTCATCATGGTATCCGTTGCCCGGTTGGGCATTCTCGCTTGGGCAATCGTAGTAGGATTTGTTTTGAGGTGCGGTATAGAACCCGATTACTTTATTTATATAAGTGAGTTTCCCGTTGGAGATCCATTGGAAATACTCCTTGATGGAGCGTGTGTTCCCGAACTCGTTGTAGTTGTCGCCGTTGCAGAAACGTTCCACTTGTTCGGGGGTAATGTCGGATTTTACATCGGGGAAGTCGATAAGTATCGTGACCCCGTAGACCGTATCGGGCAAGTTCCTGGAGGAGATGCCTAACGTGATGATTCCGTTTTGCCCATCATCCGCTTTGTTCCCTTGCAGACTTTTCTTGCAAGCCTCTATCTTGGCCTTGATGCTTTCTGCATGGATGCGTATCCCGGGCTGTACGATCATCTTGAGCGCCGCCGGGGCGTCCCCGCCATCGTAACGTATGCCGGTAGACTCATACTCGTTGCCGTCGTCGGAAAGCATGGCATAGCAAATCACATTGTTGTCGCCGTCGCGTATGAGCGTGTAGCCGTCCAGGCTTTCGACGTCTTGGTAATATTCGTTTCCGAACACTTTCACGGGGACGGATGTCCCGTCCGGTTGTTTGAGGTTTACGGTCTCCCCGTAGTAGGGACGCGCGTTTGTCCCAGAGACTGTGATGAGCAATGTGAGGAACACTGCAAGGAGTTTGTTTTTCACCATAAGAAATTAGAATTTTGGGATGTTTTGGATAAGGTTTTTCTATTTTTCCGTTTCTTCGAGTAGCCGTGCAAAAATAAAGTAATGGCATGAGGATTCTTCTACAGGATTTCCTCTTTTGCTGGTTTTTTAGCCTTTTTTATAAAAAAGTCCCTCCGCTGCGGGAAAAGAAAAGCCCACTTCCTATGTTGGGGCGGGAAGTGGGCCGTGGTGCGTCAAGCGCTTCGCTTCGGATAAGCAACTTGGTTATGCGTTGATTCGTTTTTCCTTGATGCGGGCTTTCTTGCCGGTGAGCTTACGCAAGTAATAGAGCTTTGCGCGGCGGACTTTACCAACTTTGTTCACTTCGATATAGTCGATGAACGGGGAGTTGATAGGGAAAATACGTTCTACGCCCACAGTGCCGGACATTTTGCGCACTGTGAAGCGTTTGTTGTCGCGGTGCCCGGCGATCTTGATGACTACGCCGCGATAAAGCTGCGTACGCTCTTTGTTGCCTTCTTTGATGCGGTAGGCTACTGTCACAGTATCGCCGCTCTTGAACGAGGGGTATTCTTTGCCCGTGGCGAAAGCTTCTTCTGCAATCTTGATTAAGTCCATGTTTGTTCTCTCTCTTACTAAAAATGATTTGTATTGTCCCTTACGCAACTTGCCAAATTACACTTCTTTAACAGCGGTTGCGCGAAAGCGGTGCAAAGTAACGCCTTTTTTTTGGTTTCCGCAAGTGTTTCTCCTTTAAAATGGGGGCTTTCCGGTTCAAGAAAGTTGCTTGTCCATCCTTCCCCCACTATTCGAAATAGAAAGTGAGCACTATCATTTTGCTGCTTCCTTGGCTCACGGCGTCGCGGAACTTGGTGAGCGCTTGGTCGGAAAGGTCGTCCTTGTCCCGGTTGATGATATTGTTGAGGCCGAGGCAGAACTTCACTTCGGGGATGAATTTGAAGAAGGGGAAATAATAATCGCAGCCGAACCCGAATTCCAGGAAGTAGTTCATCGGTTTGAAGCGGAGGCGGTCTCCCTTTTTGGTGCTCAGGTCGTACATGGGGTTGAAGCCGACAAGCATGTAAGGGCGGTAGTTGTTGAAACGGGGGGCACTGAACTTGAGGTCGAGGGGCAGGGAGAGGTAGGTCGATTTGACTTGCTGCCTTTCGGTTTGCTCGGTGTCTCCCGACGCGTTGTAGTTGCGGAACACGACATCCTTGCTGCCGAAATGGAGGGTGGGCAAGAGGCGCAAGGCAAGGTATTTGTTCAAATAGAGCTCGCCCAGCACGCCGACGCTGAATCCTGGCGTATAGCTCGCCACGTCGGCATACCAGAGTTCGCCGTCTTCGGTAACGTAGTTCGTGTTGTTCAGCTCGTAGTCTTGCAGGTTCAAGCCCACGGAAAAGCCGTAGTGGAACCGTCTCTGGTCGATGTAGGGGCGGTTCTGGATTTTGCGCTTCTGCCCGTAGGCGGATGCCGTCAGGAGCAAGAAGGACAGGACTGCGCAGAGCGCGCGTAGCGGTCTTTTTCGCATTACAAGGCAACTTGGGCTTTATTGATTAACGCAGAACGTGCCCCGATATTGTGTGCTCCCCCCTTGCACGGAACGGCAGGGTGGTGCGGGGGAAGCGGGAGGGTTTGCCGGGAAAAGTGCTTGGGGTTTCCGAAAAAAGGGGCGGCGCTTTTCTGCAAAAACGGGACGCTTTGGCTATCTTTGTTGCCATGCAACGGTATTTCATGTACTTCAGTTACGACGGTACGTCCTACCACGGCTGGCAAGTGCAGCCGGGTGCTGTCACGGTGCAACAGGTCTTGCAGGAAGCCCTGTCTACTATCTTGCGCCATCCGGTGGAGCTGGTAGGGGCGGGGCGCACTGACGCGGGTGTCCATGCCGCACGCATGGTGGCCCACTTCGACCTCCCCGACGCCCCGGAGGGAGGGGCGGGTACGCCGGAAGCTCTCGCAGCCATGGCGGCACGGTTGAACCGTTTTTTGCCCCATGACATTGCGGTGGAACGCATTTGTCCGGTTGTCCCGGAAGCGCACGCCCGCTTCTCGGCCCTCTCGCGCACGTACCAATATTTTATGTCCCGCCGCAAGTCGCCGTTTTCCCGTGCTTACTGCTATTATTATGCGGCCCCCTTGGACGTGGAGGCCATGAACCACGCCGCGGGCATGCTGCTTGGCTATCGGGACTTCACGAGTTTCAGCAAACTGCATACGGACGTCAAGACGAACAACTGCCATGTGCGCCGGGCCTTTTGGCAGGGGGAGGAACCAGGCAAGTTGGTATTCACGATAGAAGCCGACCGCTTTTTGCGCAACATGGTGCGCGCCGTCGTGGGGACGCTGCTCGACGTGGGGCGGGGCAAGATGCCGCCCGGGGCGATAACCCGCATCTTGGACGAAAAAGATCGCCGTGCCGCCGGGAATAGCGCGCCGGCTTGCGGCCTTTTCCTGATGGATGTGGCCTATCCGGACGATGTGTTTCCCCGGACAAACCGCATGCAGAACCCTTGAAGGCCGCCCGTATTGGCGGGCAGGGCAAGAAAAAACGAGTTTGGATATGGATTTTTTTGATAATAAAGAATGTTTTTCTTATATTTGAGGCGGAAAGGGGAGCGGCCGTTTGCCCGGTTTGCCCCGGCGGCGCAAGCCTTGCCAAGGAACTTGGCCGGACGGGAGCGGGAAGAAGGCGGAAGGCTCGTGCCTTTCCCCGATTGAAGTGGAAATTAAACATAAAACCTTATAAGAGAGAAAACCATGAGCTATTTGAGTTTTGACCGAACCACGATGATTAATCTCGACGAGTCGCTCCCACGGGAAATCCTGCGCACGAATCGTTCGGGAGCTTATTCCTGCTCGACCGTCGTGGACTGCAACACGAGAAAGTACCACGGTTTGCTTGTCATCCCGATACCCGAACTGGATGACGAGAACCATGTCCTGCTTTCCTCGTTGGATGAAACCGTCATCCAGCATGGCGCCGAGTTCAATCTGGGGCTGCATAAATACCAAGGGAACAACTACAGCCCGCGCGGGCACAAGTATATCAGGAGCTATGACTGCGAAGTCGTCCCGAAAACGACGTACCGCGTGGGCGGCGTGCTCTTGACGAAGGAAAAACTGTTCGTGCATCATGAGAACCGCATCCTTATCCGTTATACCTTGGTTGATGCGCATTCTGCCACCACCTTGCGCTTCCGCCCTTTCCTCGCTTTTAGGAGCGTGCGCGAATATACGCACGAGAACCCGATGGCCAACCGCGACTTCTCGCGCATCGACTGCGGGATAAAGACATGCATGTACCCCAGTTACCCGGAATTGTACATGCAGTTCAGCAAACAGAACGAATTCCATTTCGAACCCTACTGGTATCGTGGCATCGAGTACACGAAAGAACAGGAGCGCGGCTACCATTTCAATGAAGACCTCTATGTCCCCGGCTATTTCGAGGTAAGCATCCGCAAGGGGGAAAGCATTGTCTTTTCGGCCGGGATTTCGGAAACCGATTCGCAGAAGCTGAAGAAACTTTATGCCGCCGAATACGACAGCCGGGTCCCGCGCAACAGCTTTGAGAATTGCCTGCGTAACGCGGCCCACCAGTTCCATAACAAACAGGGCGGGAAGCATTACATAGTGTCGGGCTATCCTTGGTTTAAGTGCCGTGCGCGCGACTTGTTTGTCTCCATCCCGGGGCTGACGTTGGCATTGGACGAGATGGATGAGTTCTACAGTGTCATGGCCACGGCGCAAGAGGCCGTGCGCGAGTTCATGGAGACCGGCAAGACCTCTTCCAAGATTTACGAGATGGAGCATCCCGATGTCTTGCTTTGGCTGGTCTGGGCCTTGCAGCAGTATGCCAAACACGAATCGCGCAAAGCATGCCGCGAGCGCTATGGCAGCTTGTTGCGCGACGTGGTCGGCTACATTCGCCGGGGCGCGCATCCCAACCTGCAACTCCATGACAACGCGCTCCTCTATGCCGACGGGCGCGACAAGGCGATTACTTGGATGAACTCCACGGCCTATGGGCGGCCGGTGATACCCCGCACGGGATATATCGTGGAGTTCAACTCCCTTTGGTATAACGCCCTGTGCTTCGTGGCCGACCTTTTCCGTGAGGAGGACGGGGCTTATAGCGCCGAGCTGGACGCCTTGGCCGAGAAGTCGGGGCGCTCGTTTGTGGAAATGTTCTTGAATGAATATGGTTATTTGCTGGATTACGTAAGCGGGCAAATGATGGACTGGAGCGTGCGCCCGAATATGATATTTTCCGTGGCCTTCGATTATTCCCCCTTGGACCGGAAGCAGAAAAAGGGCGTGTTGGATACCGTGACGAAGGAGCTTCTTACGCCGAAGGGCTTGCGCTCGTTGAGCCCGAAGAGTGGCGGCTACAACCCGAACTATGTCGGACGGCAAGAGCAGCGCGACTATGCCTACCATCAAGGTACGGCATGGCCTTGGCTGATGGGCTTTTACTTGGAGGCTTACCTGCGGATTTACAAAATGAGCGGGCTTTCTTTTGTGGAGCGGCAGCTGGATAATTTTGAGTCGGAGATGGCTTATCATTGCATCGGCACCTTGTCGGAACTTTATGATGGGAATCCTCCTTTCTCGGGGCGTGGGGCCATTTCTTTTGCCATGAACGTGGCCGAAATCCTGCGTTCGAAGAAATTGCTGACGAAGTATAACAGTATATCAAAGATATAAGACTTGGGAGGAAAAGAAGTATGAAAGTTCTAATGTTTGGTTGGGAATTTCCTCCTCATATCTTGGGAGGGTTGGGCACTGCCAGCTACGGATTGACGAAAGGCATGTCTGTTCAGCAAGATCTCGAAATCACTTTCTGCATACCTAAGCCGTGGGGTGATGAAGACCAGAGTTTCTTGCGCATTATCGGCATGAACAGCGTGCCCATCGTGTGGTGCGAAAAGAATTGGGAGGAAGTGAAAGCACGATATTCTGCGTACATGGATCCCCAATTATACTATGATATGCGCGACCATATCTATGCCGATTTCAACTACCGGCATACGGATGACTTTGGATGCTTGGAATTTTCGGGTCGGTATCCCGACAATTTGCAGGAAGAGATCAACAATTATTCGATAGTTGCGGGAGTCGTTGCCCGGCAACAGCAGTTCGATATTATCCATTCCCACGATTGGCTGACCTATCCCGCGGGCATCCATGCAAAACAAGTGAGCGGGAAGCCGCTGGTTATCCACGTGCATGCCACGGACTTCGACCGCAGCCGCGGGAATGTGAATCCCGTGGTTTACGGAATCGAGAAGAACGGGATGGACTATGCCGACCATATCATGTGCGTAAGTGAATTGACCCGGCAGACAGTCATCCATCGTTATTTCCAAGATCCCCGCAAGGTTTCTACCGTGCACAATGCTGTTACGCCATTGTCGCAGGAGATTCTGGATATCCAGCCCCAGAAAAATCCAAAAGAGAAAGTCGTTACGTTTTTGGGGCGCATTACCATGCAAAAAGGGCCGGAGTATTTCGTAGAAGCGGCTAAGATGGTGTTGGATCGTACGAGGAATATCCGGTTTGTCATGGCGGGTAACGGGGATATGATGGAGCGGATGATTAATTTGGTAGCGATCCGCGGGATAGCCGACCGTTTCCATTTTCCCGGCTTTATGAAGGGTAAGCAGGTATATGAAGTCTTAAAAGCAAGTGATGTCTACGTCATGCCTTCCGTCTCCGAGCCTTTTGGGATTTCCCCCTTGGAGGCAATGCAGTGCAGCGTGCCGACAGTTATTTCCAAGCAGTCCGGTTGCTCTGAGATTCTCTCAAAATGCATAAAGACGGACTATTGGGACATACATGCCATGGCAGATTCCATATATAGCATATGCACATATCCGTCGCTCTACAATTATTTATGCGAGGAAGGGAAGAAGGAAGTAGACGGCATTACGTGGGAAAATGCAGGACTGAAGGTGCGTGCGATTTATGAGAGCGTCTTACAAAATTATCGATAATAACACTTTAATTCAAAAAACCGAAATCTGATATGAAAACGATTTGCTTTTTCTTCGAACTGCATAACTTCTTCCACCTTAAGCGTTACCGCTTTTTCGAGATAGGGCGTGACCATTATTATTATGACGATTATGCCAACGAGGCAAGCATGAACGATTTGGCAGAGAAGTCCTACCGCCCTACGCTCGATACGTTGTTGTGGATGGTAAATACCTACGGCAAGGAGTTTAAAGTGGCTCTCTCCATTTCGGGAGTGGCCATGGAGCACATGGAACTGCATGCCCCCGATGTCATCGAGAAGATACAGGACTTGGTGAACACTGGCTGTTGCGAGTTGATTGCAGAGCCCTATTCCCATGGGCTTTCTTCGCTGGTAGACGAGGAAGTTTTCCAGGAAGAGGTGAAGCGGCAGTGCCGTAAGATGAAACAAGTGTTCGGTTATACGCCCAAGGTCTTGCGCAATACCAACATGCTCTATTCGGACGATATCGGAGGCTTGGCGGCAAGCATGGGCTTCAAGGGCATGCTGACCGAAGGAGCCAAGTATGTACTGGGTTGGAAGAGCCCCCATTATTTGTACCATTGCAACCAGAACCCGGATTTAAAGCTCTTGCTGCGCGATTTTAAGTTGTCCGACGATATCAGTTTGCGTTTCTCGAATTCGGAATGGAACGAGTTCCCCTTGTTTGCCGACACTTATACGGACTGGATTGCCGCTTTCCCGGAGGAAGAACAGGTTATCAACATTTTCATGAATATGGCTTCCATCGGTATGGCACAGCCTCTTTCGTCTAATATCTTGGAATTCCTGAAGGCGATTCCCGCCTGCGCCAAGCAACGCGGCATCACTTTCTCCACGCCGACGGAGATAATCGGGCGGATGAAATCGGTGGGGCAAATCGATGTGCCCTATCCTACGTCCTGGTCCGACGAGGAGCGCGATGTCAGTTCGTGGTTGGGCAACGTGATGCAGAAGGAGGCCTTCAACAAGTTGTATGGCGTGGCCGAACGGGTTCGCCTCTGCAACGACCACCGTATCAAGCAAGACTGGGATTACCTCCAGGCCAGCAACCATTTCCGTTTCATGACGACCAAGAATTCCGGCGTGGGCATTGACCGGGGTATTTATGATTCGCCTTATGACGCATTTACCAATTATATGAACGTGTTGGCCGACTTCATTCGTCGCGTCGATGCCCTTTATCCGGCTGACATCGAGACGGAAGAGTTGAACCCGTTGCTCACCACTATCCGAAACCAGAGTATCGAGATTGAGCAGCTGACGAACAAAATCGAAGCACTGGTGCAGAAGAATGAAAAACTGGAAGAGGCCCAAAAGAAGCAGGCCCAGCAGCGGAAAGCCCCTGCAAGCCATTCGGGCAAGGAAGAAGCCCCTGACGGCAAACCGAGACGCCGGGGGCGTCCGAAAGCCGTTGCAGATGCTTCGGGAGAGCCGCAGGCAGAATACGGCGAAACACAAGAGTAGGAATGGGTGGAAGATAGTAGGGGCACGTCCATTTGCCCTTTCCCGTTCTTCAAGGAATGCCGGGCCGGGGGGAGACCTCCGGCTCTCTTTTTGTGGGAGAAACCATTGCCTGTCACGAAAATAATGCCCATTTTTGTGCCGCAAACGTAGTCCCTTTCTTTTTCGTACCCCAAGGGGAGGGACGTAGCCTTTTGTATCAGAAGTAGGAAAATGAAAACCCTTGTTTCATGTCCCCGCTGCGGAAGCCGTGTGGAGCCTGGCATCGGGAAATGCCCAAGTTGCGGGCGTTTGTTGGAATGCCTGGAGTGCCACGAACCTTTGTCCGGGGGTGAGGACCAATGCCCCCATTGCGGCGCGTCGTTCCTTTCTGGCGAGGAAGAAAAAGCGGCGGCACTTTCTTCTATTTTCCCAGCATCCGATCCGGAAAATCCTTGCCCCGAAAGAGAGAAGCCCCGGCGCACGCGGGGGATAAGGAAGTTGCTTGCCGCCTTGTCCTTTCTCGTGCTGGCATTGGCCGCTTGGCTCTTTTATTCGTGGCAGGCGCGCCGTGTCGAGGAAGAACGGGCTTGGCAAGCCGCACGTGATTCGGCCACGCTCGGGGCGCTTTCTTCTTTTCTGGCCCGTTATCCCGGCGGTGTCCATTTCGGGCAGGCCGACTCTTTGTTCCGGGTGCTGAAGCAGGCCGACGACCGGACGTGGGAGGCCGTGTCGGGTTCGGGCAAGGTCGAACCGTTCCAAAGTTATTTGGCGCAATACCCTCACGGCCTGCATGCGGGGTATGCCGTGCAAAAGATTGACTCGCTTCGTTGGAGCCAAGCCTTGATGGCGAATACGGAAGAGTCGTATGCCTTCTATCTGGATACCCATCCCGACGGGGCGTATGTGGTGGAGGCACAGATAAAGAAGCAGGCCCTGGAAAAACTGAAGCTCACGGAGGAAGAGGAGGCAGCGGTTGAACTTACGATGGAAGCCTATTGCCGCGCCGTGCAGGATAATGACGAGAATGCGCTTGTGGCTTTCTTCGAGCCGGTCATCGAGTTGTATTATGGGAAGAAAGGCGCAGTGGAGGCCGACGTGCTCCAGAGCCAACGTGCTTTTTATGGAAGTGCGGTCTTGAACATGGCTTTTGGAATCAGCGGGGATTTCACGTCTTCCAAAGATGAAGCAGGGTGTTACCATACGGCTTTCCCGGTAGAATGGGTGTGTACCCATGCCGATTCCGTTGAACCGGTGCGGAAACGGTTGTTGTTGCAGGCTGTATTAAGCCCAAACTTGAAAATCAAAATGATAACGTCGGAGGAGCAACCTTTTTCTTCCCTTGGAGACGCCGGGGAAGGGGAATGAGAATTAATCATTTTAAACAGAAAAGATGAGGGAAGGTTCTGCGAAAAGCCCTATTTTTGCCTCCACAATTCATACTAACTAATATAAAAAGTAGGTTAAAATGGCTTATGTAATTAGCGAAGACTGCATTGCATGCGGTACTTGTATTGACGAATGCCCGGTGGGCGCTATCTCTGAAGGTGACATCTATCACATCGATCCCGAGACTTGCACGGAATGTGGCACCTGCGCAGCAGCTTGCCCCTCTGAAGCTATCCATCAAGGTTAAGCTATTCCGGTGCACGGAAAATAAGAATGCTTCCCGGCTTTGGAAGAAAAAGCCGGGAAGCATTTTTTGTCCGTGAAAAGGAAAGGGAATCTTGCGCAGGCAAGATTCCCTTTTTCATTCATCCCGGTTGATGTGTTCTTTCAAGCCATGAGTCAATCATCTTCCGGGCCAGGTTGAGCTTTTGGGGCAAGAGGGGCAGGTTGTCCTGCCCGTAAACCCCGCCATTGGTAAGCTCGTGGTCGGCAAAGCACAGTTCCCCGCTTATGTAGTCTGCCTCGAAGCCGATCATAAGTTGGCTGGGATAGGGCCATTCTTGGCTGCCGAAGTAGCGGATGTTCCCGATTTCGAGGGCCGTTTCTTCCCGTACTTCCCGCCTGACGCATTCCTCAAGCGTCTCGCCGGTCTCTACAAAGCCAGCCACGAGGCTGTAGAAGGGTTTGTGGAAGGTGCGTGCATGTACGAGCAGCACTTCTCTTCCCCGGTGGACCAGCACCAGAATAGCCGGCGATATCGGGGGGAATAGGGTTTTCCCGCAATGCGGGCATTTCTTGGAGATGGCCGTGTCGGGTAAAGTCGGAGTGCCGCAGGCAGGGCAAAAGTGGCTGTTCCTGTCCCAGAAGAGGAGTTCGGCGGCTTTGCTTGCAATCCTGTAGGCCGGTAATGGGATGGAGTCGTATGTCGCTCGTAGTTCGGTCCATTGGTATTCACCCCTTCCGTGGGGCGTTTCGGTCGCTGGTAGGGATGCTTCGCTTGATATTTCGGTAGCTTTACAGGATATGCCATTCCATTCTCCTACATTATGGAAATGTGTGTTTCCCGTAGGCAGAGGAGGGATAGTGCCGTAAGGGATGGTGTAACCTGTGGCGTTTTTCTGCAATAGTAATTTCCCGTTGAGGAATAAGAACCAATAATAATTCATGGATTCACATTTTTCATGGCAAAAGTACAAAAGCTACGTCAAAAAAGCGGAAGTTTCTCCGGAAAGTCTTATCTTTGCCGGAAAGCCGGTTCTTATGGATCGGATGGAAGGTTTTATCTTTATTCTTCATAAAATAATGTGGTACGATTTATGGGCGTAAAAGGAACTCAAACAGAGAAGAACCTGATGCAATCCTTTGCGGGGGAGTCTCAGGCACGTATGCGCTACACTTATTTCGCAAGTGCGGCCAAGAAAGAAGGCTATGAACAGATAGCAGCGATATTTACCGAGACGGCCGACCAGGAAAAAGAGCATGCCAAACGGATGTTCAAGTACTTGGAAGGAGGCCATGTGGAGGTAAAAGCATGTTTCCCCGCCGGGGTAATAGGGACAACGTTGGAAAACTTAAAGGCCGCTGCCGCAGGTGAAAATGAAGAGTGGGCAAAGGATTACCCGCATTTTGCCGATATAGCCGACCAGGAAGGCTTCCCCGAGATTGCTTCGATGTACCGTAATATTGCTATTGCGGAGAAAGGGCATGAGGCGCGTTATAATGCCTTTGCGAAGAATATCGAAGAGGGCAAAGTCTTCAAGAAAGACGAAATGGTGGTATGGCAGTGCCGGAATTGCGGTTTTATTTATGAAGGAACCGAGGCTCCAGGATTGTGTCCGGCTTGCAAGCACCCGCAGGCTTATTTCGAAGTAATGAAGACCAACGTATAAATGCTTGGTACAATGTCGTCCGCAATGGCTTCCTTTTGAGGAAAGCGATTGCGGATATTTTTTTGCCTTGGAATAAAATGGAAATAACTCTTTATCCTAAACTGATATTGGACGCATTGTCTACAGTCCGTTATCCGGGTACTGGTAAGAATATAGTAGAGTCCGGAATGGTAGATGATGACATGCGCATCGAAGGGATGAAAGTCAGTTTCTCATTGGTTTTTGAGAAACCGACCGATCCGTTCATCAAATCTGTCGTGCGGGCTGCTGAAACGGCCATCTTGACTTATGTGTCCCCCGATGTGGATATTAAGGGAAATATCCGTGTGCATACCCTCCAGGAGGCTGCCCCTAAGCCAGGCAAATTGCTCCCCCAGGTTAAAAATATTGTGGGCATCTCTTCCGGGAAAGGAGGAGTGGGCAAAAGTACGGTGACGGCGAACTTGGCTGTGGCACTTACCAAGTTGGGTTTTCGTGTGGGTTTGCTGGATGCGGATATTTTCGGGCCTTCCATCCCGAAGATGTTTCATGTGGAAGATGCCCGCCCCTATGCTGAACGTATCGATGGGCGAGACCAGATTATCCCTATTGAGAAGTACGGTGTTAAATTGCTTTCTATCGGCTTTTTTGTCGCCCCGGACCAAGCTACCTTATGGCGGGGCGGGATGGCTTCCAATGCGCTGCGCCAACTTATAGGGGAGGCAGACTGGGGCGAGCTCGACTATTTCTTAATCGACTTGCCCCCGGGCACGAGCGATATCCATCTCACCATCGTTCAGACTTTGGCTTTGACTGGGGTGGTGGTGGTGAGTACCCCGCAGCCAGTGGCTTTGGCCGATGCACGCAAGGGCATCAATATGTTTACGAACGAGAAGGTAGCTGTGCCCATTCTCGGCTTGGTGGAAAATATGGCTTGGTTTACTCCTGAGGAGTTGCCCGACAATAAGTATTATATCTTTGGGCGTGACGGGGCGAAGAAACTGGCAGAAGAGATGAACGTGCCCCTATTGGGACAAATCCCGATTGTGCAGGGAATCCGGGAAAGTGGCGATGACGGCGAGCCGATAGCCTTGGATGCGGATTTGCCGGTGGGACGGCAATTCCTTTTGCTGGCCAATGCCTTAGTGAGGCAAGTTGACCGCCGTAATGTCGAACAGGCTCCCACACATATTGTGGAAGTACACTGAGAAAGGACGTTCTGGCAGGAGGGGGCGATTGCCATCCCGAAAATATCTGGCCCAGTCCCGGACTTGTTGAGGGCGAAGGACGCCCCGGTTTCAAGCCAACCCTTTTCCCATTAGGCTTGATTAAGTGTGAGCTGGTGCGGGATTGGCCTGCATTCGTGGCATGTCCCGCCGCATCTTTTGGAAAGATGTGGCGGGGCTTTTTTCATTTTTCCTTGGAGCTTTTGGCGGAAAGCCGCGGGTTTTCTTTACCTTTGCTTGCGCGGGGCGGAGTGATGGTGCTGTGCCTTAAGACCTTTTCCCATGGAACGCTTGTTGCACTACGTATGGAATTATCGCCTTTTCCCTTTGCTGCCGATGCAAACGACATCGGGCTTGCCGGTGGAGGTGTTGGACACGGGCTTGATTAACCGTGATGCCGGGCCGGATTTCTTTAACGCCAAGGTCAAGATAGGGGGCGTGCTTTGGGTGGGCAACGTGGAGTTACACCGCCGAGCCTCTGATTGGTTCCGGCATGGGCACGAGAGAGACCCGGCTTACAGCAACGTGATCTTGCATGTGGTGGAGGTGGAGGACGCTTTGATTCCCCGCCCCGACGGGGAGCTTATTCCGCAGATGGTTCTTCCCGTGCCGCCTCATGTGGAAGCCAACTATCAGTCGTTGGCGCATCCTGCCGACTTGAGTCGCCCGGCCTGTGCGGATGCATTGGAGGGCATGCCCGCCTTGAAGAAACATACGTGGCTGTCGTCCTTGGTATTTGAACGCTTGGAGCAGAAGGTGTCGGCCATCCAAGGACGCTTGGACGTGGTGGGGCAGGATTGGGAGCGTGCGTTTTTCATTACTTTGGCGCGCAATTTCGGTTTTGGGGTGAACAGCGATGCCTTTGAGCAGTGGGCCCGGACGATTCCGACAACGATCTTGAACAAGCACCGCGACGACCGGAAGCAAATCGAGGCGCTTTTCTTTGGCCGGGCAGGGCTATTGACTACGGCTTCGGGCGAGGCGTCGGCCCCTGATGCGTATGCCCGCGATTTGTTGAAGGAGTATGAGTACTTGGCCTATAAGTATAGCCTCGATGGAGCCGGGGCTGGGGCGGATGGGTCGGCGGTTTCCGGTCAGGGCGCAGTGCCCATGTACCGCATGATGCGGCTGCGTCCCAGCAATTTCCCCCACCTGCGGTTGGCCCAGTTGGCGGATTTGTATTGCCGGAAGCCTTTTTTGTTTTCGGAGTTGATGGAGGCCTCCACCTTGGAAGAGGCTTGTGCGTTGCTGGCGGCAGAGGCTGGGGGCTATTGGCGCACGCATCTGCATTTTGGGGTGGCGACCAAGGAAGCCCCGCGTCCTATGAGTATTTCGTCGCTGCGCTTATTGGTCATCAATACGGTGGTGCCGTTTCTTTATGCCTACGGCCGCCACCGGGGCAATGGGGTGTTGGTGGAACGAGCCACGAGGTTCTTGGAGTCGTTGCCGCCCGAGGAGAACCGTATTATCCGCAGTTGGCGGTCGCTGGGCATGGTATGTGAGCATGCGGCGGACTCGCAGGCTTTGATCCAGTTGTCCAAGGAGTATTGTGATAAGCGCAAGTGCCTTTTCTGCGCGTTCGGCTATGAATTTATGAAGCGGAAATGAAAAAAGGGCATCTACGCAGATGCCCTTTTTCACTGATAAATAAGAAAATGTTTAGAGAGAATTGAAACTTCACAGCTTCACGTGTGTGTTTTAAGTAAAAAGCAGACTAAACTTTCGTATTGTTCAAAGCAGAAATAAAAGAATGTTCATTCGGTAACAATCCCGTTCAAGTCCTTCTGTTGTTTTCCGGCTTTCGTGCTGTCGATCATGGAGACTTGTTTGTCCGGGAGGGCAGCCTTTGTAGCCACTTGTTGCTCTGTGCCAGGCGGGTTTTGTCCGTCGTATTGGGGCATGGGCCGGGCAGGGCGGAAGATTTGGTTGCCTATGCCTCCCAATAAGCAGATGATTGCTACGGCTGCCGCTGCACGGTACAGCCCGTTGAATCGGGAGGCGAACGTCAGGGGGCGTGCCTTGACGATGGGCGTATGGATGGCTTCCCACAGGCGGCTATCGAAGTCTTCCCCGAGATGTTTGGCTTCTGTTTGCTTCTTGGCATAGGCGAACAGGGATTTGTATTTGAGCAAATGGACAGGTACGTCGCTTTGCGAAAAGAACGCACGGAGGATTGCCTCCTCTTCAGGAGAGGTCTCGCAGTTCCAATAGCGCTCCAGTAGTTGTTCGATGTACTTATAATCCATATTCATCAAGGTCTTTAAATCGTTTCTTAATGGCCTGCCTTGCCCGGAAGAGGGTTATTCTTACTTGGTCTTCCGTCAATTGCAGGGCGGTTGCAATCTCTTTGTACGACATCCCCTCTATATCGCGCAGGTGGAACACTTCCCTTTGCCGTAAGGGCAGGCCGTCGATTATGCGGCGTATGAGTTCCATCCTTTCGTCGGCAACGATTTCTTCGTGGGGGTCGAGAGTTTGCGTCCGGTCGTCCATTTGTTCGGAAAAGAACTCCACGTTTTGGGCTTCTTTTCGTTGGCTTCGGTCGATTGCCAGATTGCGGCAAATCGTCAGTCCCAACGCTTCGAACGATTTGATGGAAGGCCATTCGTCCCGCTTCTCCCAGATGCGTATCAAAGTGTCCTGTACGATGTCTTCAGCTTCTGCGCTGTCGTGTGTGATGCGCAACGCTATTCGGTAGAATTTCTCCTTGAGCGGTAGGATTTCGTTGCGGAGCACTTTTTCTTGCATCTCTATAGTCATGACGGTCGGGGCGGGAAAAAGTTACGGGGGAGGCAGGGTAAAGTCTGCTTTTTAACGTTATTTGGCGGTTCTTCCCTTTTTCATCCTGTGCCGGACCTTACAGCTCGATGAGGGTTCCCGCGCCAGGTTGGGCAATGGCGGAGGCTTGGGTGATGATGACGCGTCGTACGCCTCTCTCCAGTGCGGCAAATGAATTTTGCAACTTCGGGATCATTCCACCGGTGATGATGCCCCCTTCCCGTAGTTGTTCGAAGTCTTTCGTGCTGATGTGCGGGATTATGCTTTCGCCGTCTTGCTCGTTGCGCAGGACTCCTTTCTTCTCGAAGCAAAAGACGAGGGTCACTTCGAAAAAAGCGGAAAGGGCTTTGGCTACTTCGCCCGCAATCGTATCGGCATTCGTGTTGAGCAGGTTGCCTGCCCCGTCGTGGGTCAGCGGGGCCATCACGGGCACTACGTCCCGGGCGATGAGGTCGGCGAGCAGGCGAGCATCTACTTTTTCCACGTCGCCTACAAACCCGTAGTCGATACCTTCGGGCGTGACAGGCCTTTTCCGGCTGCGCAGGACGTCCATATCGGCACCTGTCAGCCCCAAGGCGTTGACGCCGCGGGTCTGGAGTTGCGCTACGATGTTTTTGTTCACCAGCCCGCCGTATACCATGGTTACGACCTTCAGCATGTCTTCATCGGTGATTCGCCGTCCGTCCACCATCGTTGTCTCGATGCCCAGCCGGGTGGCCATGGCCGTGGCCGAGCGTCCTCCGCCGTGTACCAGCAGCTTGTGTCCTTTGAGCGAGCTGAAGTCGTCGAGCAGGGTGGACAGGCTGGTTGCTTCTTCCACTATTTTCCCGCCGACTTTGATGATTGTCAGTTTTTCCATTGTTCCATTCTTTTTATTTTCTACAATAAGCGACTGCCCGGGCATCTGCCGGGCAGTCGGGTTGGGATGTTGTGTGTATCTTATTCCAAGTAGGTGTATCCGTATAGCCCAGAGCGGTAATTGCTGAGGAATTCCTTTCCTTCATCGACCGAGATGCGTCCTTCTTTGACGGACTTCGTGACCCATGTCTCTACGGTCCGGACAAGGCGTTTGGGGTTATATTGTACGTAGTCCAGCACGTCGGCCACGCTTTCCCCGTCGATGACTTGGTCGATGGAGTAGCCCTTGTCGCTGACGGTTATGTGGACGGCGTTGGTGTCGCCGAACAGGTTGTGCATGTCCCCGAGGATTTCTTGGTAGGCTCCCACGAGGAAGACCCCCAAGTAGTAGCTTTCCTTCTTGTTGAAGGCGTGGAGCGGGAGGTAG
Source organism: uncultured Bacteroidaceae bacterium (assembly GCA_964439955.1). GTDB lineage: Bacteria > Bacteroidota > Bacteroidia > Bacteroidales > Bacteroidaceae > UBA1794. The sequence continues at coordinate 57,298 of CAYTPX010000005.1, forward strand.
TTCCTGATGCCACGGTTTGATATGAAGTTGGCTATCTTCCCGTCGGAATCGCAGGTGATGTCTTGCAGTGTGGCCACTTTCGTGGGGCGTTCGTCAAGCCGGCTGATGGGCATGATGGGGAATATCTGGTCGATGGCCCAAGAGTCCGGGAGCGACTGGAAGAGGGAGAAGTTGCAGAAATATTTGTCGGCCAGTAGCTTGGAGAGCGAACGGAACTCCTCGGGCGCGTGTTTCATGCCAATCGCTATCTGGTTTATCTCGCGGGTAATCGACCAGTAGAGCCGTTCGATTTGGGCCCGGGTGCGCAGGTCTACGATGCCGTGGCTGAACAGGTCGAGTCCTTCTTCGCGTATCTGTTGTGCGTCGTGCCACGATTCCATCATCCTGCTTTGGGCGAGGTTGTCGTAAATCTCGTAGAGTTCTTGGACAAGCTCGTGGTCGTCGGGCGAAACCTCCGTGTTGTCGTCCCATTCGGGCTGGCTTCCGGTCTCGAGCACTTCGACGATGAGCACGGAGTGGTGCGCGGTGAGCGAACGCCCGCTTTCGATGATGACATTGGGGTGCGGGATGCCTTTTTTGTTGCTGGCGTCCACGAAGGTGGATATGGAGTCGTTGGCGTATTCTTGTATGGAGTAGTTTACGCTGCTCTCGCTGTTGGCGGACCGGGTGCCGTCGTAGTCCACGCCGAGCCCTCCTCCGATGTCCACGAACTCTATTTGGAATCCCATGGCGTGCAGTTGCACGTAGAATTGCGAGGCTTCGCGCAGGGCGGTCTTGATGCGGCGTATTTTGGTGATTTGGCTTCCGATATGGAAATGGATGAGCTTCAGGCAATCCTTCAGCCCGGTGCGTTCCAGTGTGTCCAAGGCTTCCAGCAACTCGCTCGAGGTGAGCCCGAACTTGCTGGCGTCGCCCCCGGAATCTTCCCATTTGCCACTACCGGAGGAGGCCAGCTTGATGCGGATGCCGATGTTGGGGCGCACCTTGAGTTGCTTGCTGATATGGGCTATGAGGTTCAGTTCGTTGAGCTTTTCGACTACCAAGAATACGCGTTTCCCCATCTTCTGGGCGAGCAGGGCGAGCTCGATGTAGCTGGCATCCTTGTATCCATTGCAGATGATGGGCGAGTCGGATTCGGTATTGATGGCTATGACGGCGTGCAGCTCGGGCTTGGAGCCGGCTTCGAGCCCCAAGTTGAACTTCTGCCCGTGGCTGATGATTTCCTCTACCACGGGGCGCATTTGGTTTACTTTTATCGGGTAGACGATGAAGGTCTTGGCCTTGTACTCGTATTCTCCGGCCGCTTTCTCGAAGCAGTTCGAGACTTTTTCTATTCGGTTGTCGATGATGTCGGGAAAACGTAAAAGGACAGGTGCACCTACGTCGCGTAAGGCGAGTTCGTTCATCAACTCTTGCAGGTCTACGGCAATGTCGTTTTTTCGTGGGGTGACGATGACGTGCCCTTTTTCGTTGATTTTGAAATAAGAAGTGCCCCATCCGGTTATGTTGTACAGCTCTTCCGAGTCTTCAATGCGCCATTTTCTCATGCTGGGTAAGTTCATTTTTGAATAGGACGCAAAAGTAGTTAAATTCCAATCAGCGCGCAAAATCTATAGGTTATAATTCTGTTTCTTTCCCCACGGCGGGGACTGGCGCGGAAAAGGCGTTTGTCATTTGGTCGTTTGATTTTGTGATTTTGTCGATAGAATGGGGGCGTGTGGGGAAAGTTTTTGCCCGAAACGGGAATATTCCGTTCCTTTGTAACGTCCAATTAGGACAAGAATCAACAAAGTGTAACTAAAGCCAGGAAAAGTAAGGAGGAATGCTGATGAAAAGGATGGTGGTTTTTGCCTTTTCCCTTCTCTGCTTGGGGTCGGGAGGCATGCTTAAGGCGCAGGATGTATATGTCGGCGTGCGCGTAGAGGCTCCGGTCCGCGGTGCGGTGCTCCCGTCTTGGCTGGGAGTGAAGGCATGGGATGCTCCTTATGTCTATATTCCCGAGTTGGACTTGTACTACAGTGTAGGAGAAGGTTTCTATTATTATCTGGATAACGGGCAGTGGTGCTGTTGCATGTCGCTTCCCGTGGCGTTCCAAGCGTATGACCTTTCGTCCTTGCGGCACGTCGCCATCCATACGCCCATGCCTTGGCGTTACAATCGCCAGCACCGGGCTCGTTACTGCCGCGCCGGCCAAATGAAGCCTTTGCGGAAGCGTACCCCGGAGGGGAAGGCCGCCTCTTTGCCGCATGCCCCTAACGAGGTGCGTGCAAAGGATGACGACGGGCATGGCGTGGCCATTCGCCGGGACTGGGAACCGGAGGTTGGAAATAAGAATATAACAGGAAAAATAAATACGGAGGGTAAAGAAGCCTCTGCCAGGCGTTTTGTGAAAAAGGGGTTGCGTAGGGTCTCATCCGACGTGGACGCTGTATGTGGCAGTACGGCTTCCCCCTCCGTTCTTAACTAAAAGGATGTTTCAGGGAAATAGTGCACAGGGAGTCTATTAGGGCAACGATTTGATTGTAAAGGTTGCAAAGCACATAGGGTTCAAGACTCCCTGTGCTTTTTATGAAAACATGCGGGGCTTTCCGCCAAGGGAGGCGGGGCTTCTTGGAAATAGTGTTAAGGGAAATTGCTCAGAGCAGGTTTTCGCTTCGGAGCAGGTCAAAGATGGATTCCGTGTCAGCGGGATGGAACCAATGGATTTGCGGGTCGCGCCGGAACCAGGTCAGTTGCTTTTTGGCGTAGAGGCGGGTGTTCTTCTTCATCCGTTCGATGGCGAAAGGAAGTGTCCACGTCCCATCGATTACTTGGAACATTTCCTTGTATCCCACCGTGTTGAGTGAGTTGCAGTGGCGATAAGGGTATGCGTGGCGTGCTTCGTCGAGCAACCCGTCGGCCACCATCTGTTCCACTCGTGCGTTGATGCGGGCAAAGAGTTCTTCGCGCGGGCGGTTGAGTCCGATTTTCAGTATGCGGAAGGGACGTGGCTTGCTTTTCCTTTGGCGAAGCTCGGTGTAGGTGTGGCCGGATTCTGCTATGATTTCCAAGGCATGTACCACTCTCTTTAGGTTCCGGCGGTCTACGTGGGCATAGTACTCGGGGTCGCGGAACAAGAGTTCCCGGCAGACGGCCTCCGCGCCTTGGCTTTTCAGCAGGGCTGCATAGTGTGCCCGGGTGGGAGGCGTGATTGTGGGCAGGTCGTCGATGCCTTGGCAAACGGCGTCGATGTACATCATGCTGCCCCCGCAGAGCAGGGCCTTTTTCCCGCTTCGGAAAAGGGACTCGATGCAGGCCAGTGCTTCGGTTTCGTATTGTGCCGCGCTATAGTAGTCTTCCAGCTGCAAGGTAGCGATGAAATGATGTTTTACCCGGGCGAGTTCCCCTGCGGTGGGAGCGGCTGTCCCGATGGGGATTCCGGCGTAAATCTGGCGCGAGTCGGCAGAAACAACCTCCGCATGGAGCTGTTCGGCCATGCGGAGGCTTAATTCGGTTTTCCCAACCCCAGTGGGGCCGAGTAAGGCGACGAGCGTGTCAGTAGCGGTCTTGGTCATAGGGATTCCCCTCGGCTATGTCGAACCCTTCGGGGTCGAAGTCTTCTTCGTCGAACGATTCGTCGCCGTAGAAGTTCTCGCCGTAGTCTTCCGTGTGGGTATTGGTGAGGTTGGCGTTGAAGGATTCAATGTCGGCTTCTTGGACGGGTGGATTCCCGCTTTTCCGCGTGCAGAGGGGGATTTCTAAGTCTTTGCCGAAGATAATCTTGGTCAATTCTATGAAAAAGCAACGTTCGGAGAGGGGGTCGAAGATATAGATGAGTTTCTGTTTCTCGTCTTCTACCAGTTCGGAAATGCGGGTGCTTTCCATTACGTAATTATCCTCATCGGAACCGTAGTCCATCGCTTCGAGGGTGACTTCCTTGCCTTTCTCCCAGTTGTCGTCGCATATGAAGAACGAGGTCATTTGGTTGTCGGCAAAACCTACGGAGTCGAGTATGGTGCGGTGGAAATCGAGGAACGTGGCTTCCGAATCGATTTGTATTTCACGCATGAAATCTTCAATTTCATCCGAGATGAGGGTAAATTGATAAATCATGTTGCCCGTTTTTTATTTAGAGTTAAAGGGTATGATGCCCCGTTTCGACGAGGAAATGAAGTCCAAGATATATTGGATTTCGGGGCTTGTGGGGATTTCTTGCTTGACCCGTTCCAAGGCTTGGCTGGTATTCAGTCCCTGCTGGTAGATTAATCGGTATGCGTTGTGGATGTTTTCAATCAGTTCGTCAGAAAATCCGTTACGGCGTAACCCGACGAGGTTGATGCCCGCGTAAGAGATCGGTTCACGCCCAGCAATGATGAAAGGTGGCACGTCTTTGCTGAAACGGCATCCTCCTTGTATCATGACGTAGCCTCCTACGCGGCAAAACTGGTGCATGAGTACCCCCCCGCTTATAATGGCGTTGTCATCGATGACTATTTCCCCGGCAAACTTCGTGGCATTTCCGATGATGCAATTGTTGCCGACAACCGCGTCGTGCGCCACGTGTACTCCTTCCATCAGCAGGTTGCGGCTGCCGACCACGGTGCGGCCTTTGGTTGCCGTGCCTCGGTTGATGGTGACGTTCTCCCGGATGCGGTTGAAGTCGCCTATTTCGGCCGTACTCTCCTCGCCCCTGAATTTCAAGTCTTGGGGTATGGCCCCGATTACGGCATTGGGAAAAATCTCGTTTCCGTTGCCTATCCTTGATCCGGCCAATATCTTTGCTCCGGACATGATGCGGTTGTTGTCGCCGATGACGACATTTTTCTCAATGTAGGCGAAAGGGGCTATCTCTACATTCTTGCCGATTGTTGCTTTTGGGTCAACATAGGCTAAGGTACTTATCATAATCTTTATTCCGCTATTTTATTTGTTTTTTATTATCTGTGCCATGAATTCCGCTTCACAAACAATCTTGTCTCCAACGAAAACATAGCCTTTCATCGTCGATATACCGCGGCGTATCGGTGCCAAAAGCTCGAGTTTCAGCAAGAGGGTGTCTCCCGGGACGACCTTTTGGCGGAACTTTACCCCGTCGATCTTCATGAAGTAAGTGGAATAGCGTTCGGGTTCGTCCACCGAGTTCAATACCAATAACCCGCCGACCTGTGCTTGGGCTTCTACTAAGAGCACGCCCGGCATGACCGGTTCTTGCGGAAAATGGCCTTGGAAGAAAGGCTCGTTGACCGTAACGTTCTTCACTCCCACAATATGGTTGGGCCCAATCTCAATGATCTTATCCACGAGTAGGAACGGGTAGCGGTGGGAAAGCAACTCGCGAATGCGGTTTATGTCCATAATCGGCGGCTCGTTGCAGTCATAGATAGGCGGTTGTACGTCGTGGATACGGATTTCTTTGCGGATGGTGCGGGCAAATTTGTTGTTGATGGTGTGCCCCGGGCGGGTTGCTATGATATGTCCTTGGATTGGCTTGCCGATGAGTGCCAAATCTCCTATGAGGTCTAAAAGTTTATGCCGCGCTGGTTCGTTGTCCCATACCAACGGTTTGTGGTTTAAGTAGCCCAAATTGTCCGCGTCTACGTGGGGGGCTTTCATTATCTCTGTGAGTTTGTCCACTTGCTCTTGGCTTAACTGGCGCTCATATATGACTATCGCGTTGTCCAAGTCGCCTCCCTTGATTAGCCCTGCATTGAGTAATGGCTCTATCTCGCGGACGAAGACGAAAGTACGTGCTTTCGCGATGTCAGAGGCAAAGCCTTCCATGCTTTCCAATGCTGCATATTGGTTGGGGATAATGCGTGAATCATAAGAGATATGGACGTCTACGCTGAAACGGTCGTCGGGCAATATAATGATGCTGGAGCCTGTTTCTTCGTCCTTGAACTCTATTTTCTTGCGGATTATGTAGGTCTCTTTCGGCGCGGCTTGTTCTTTCAAGCCCACCTGGCCGATGTGTCCGACATACTCGGCTGCGCTTCCGTCGAGGATGGGGAGCTCCGGCCCGTCCACTTGGATTAGGCAGTTGTCCACCCCTAAAGCGTAAAGTGCGGCAAGCGCATGTTCTACCGTGCTTACCTTTACGCCGTTTTGGTTGAGCACCGTACCGCGTGTGGTCTCGGTTACATGGTCGGCCACGGCGTCGATTATCGGTTGGCCTTCCAAGTCTGTGCGTTGTATCTTATAACCGTGGTTTTCGGGCGCGGGCAGGAATGTGGCTGTTAGTTGCAATCCCGTATGCAAGCCTTTCCCGCTTACGGAAAAGCTCTCGTTTAAAGTCTGCTGTCTGGTCATATCCTTATGTCCTATTGTTTTCTTGTTATTCTGCAAGTTGTTGTTTCAATGCGGCCAGTTCTTTTTCCAATGCGGCGATTTGGGCGTACATTTCCGGAAGTTTCTTGTAGATTACCGTACATCTGGCAAACAACTTCGGGTCTATGGGGGGGGAGCCTATGAGGGTGCTGCCGGCCCGCAGGCTTCCCGGTACGCCGGATTGTGCCCCTAAGGATACTTTGTCGCCGATTTTGCTGTGTCCTGCTATGCCTACTTGGCCTCCGAAACTGCACCATTCCCCGATTTCGGTGGAGCCGGCCACGCCGCATTGTGCGGCCATCACGGTGTGGGAGCCTATTTTGTCGTTGTGGGCTATTTGTATCAAGTTGTCGAGCTTGGCTCCGTTGTGGATGATGGTGCGTCCCATTGTGGCACGGTCGATGCACGTGTTGGCTCCTATTTCCACGTTGTCTTCAATTTGGACGATGCCAATTTGGGGAATCTTGTCATACCCGTTCGGTGTGGGCGCGAAGCCGAATCCGTCGGCCCCTATGCAGGCGCCCGAGTGGATGATGCAGTTGTTCCCGATGCAGCAGCCTTGGTAGATGCTGACATTCGCATATATCGTGCAGTGGTCGCCTATTTTCACGTTGTCTTCCACGGTGGTGTGCGGGTAAATGCTCGTATGGCTTCCGATGGTCACGTGCTCCCCGATATAGGTGAATGGGGCGATGTACACGTTTTCCCCTATCTTGGCCGTGGGGGCTATGTAGGACATGGTGCTGATGCCGTTTCTCTTCGGGCGGCTCGACTCGTAGAGGTTCAGCAGCTGCGCAAGGCTTTCGTATGCGTTGTCCACCCGGACGAGGGTCGCCTGCACCGGGCTTTCCAGCTCGAGGTCTTTGTTTATGAGCACGATGCTGGATTCCGTAGTATATAGGTAATGGGTATATTTTGGGTTGGATAGGAACGAAATAGCCCCGGGCACGCCTTCTTCTATTTTTGCGAACGTGTGGACGGTGGCATTCTCGTCGCCTATTACTTCACCGTGCAGGTATTCGGCTATTTTTTTTGCAGTGAATTCCATGATTTATTTCTTAGTTGTTCCTTTGCGGCACTTGCAAATTACGCGTTTTTTTTTCATATATCTGCTATTTCCCAGTATCTTTTTATTCCGTGCGCAAGTAGCAAAGATAGTATTTCTTCGTCTTTTTGCTCAATATGTCCCAGTTGAACATGTCGGATGCCTCGGATATGTCGTGGATCGTGCCGTCCTTGTAGAGGATCTCTATGTGGTCGTCTTGCAAATTGTACATGTTTTTCTCGATGCTCGGCAGGTCGTAGAAGAAAGCGGCTTCTTCGGCGGAGATTTGGAAGTGCTCCATGATATGCCGCCTTACCTCCTCGAGGCGTTGCTCGGTGAGGGTGACGGGTGCGGATACCTCTACTTTGAAAATGCGCCGCTCCACGAGGCCACGGCTCAGCGTGGAGAGGATAAAGTCGGGGTGGTCGCACCAGACCTTCAGCGAAGTCCAGATGTCGGAGTCGTCCAGGCGGACGAAATGGGCCAGGCATTCGGGGTCTTCCTGGAACTTTTCCCGGTCAATCCGTTCTCTCAAGAAAAAGCCCAATGCGGGGGAAGCGAACAGTTCTTTCCCGTCGCGGGATAGTTGCTTGGCGCGTTCCAGCACTTTTACCAGCATCCGTTCGCAGGCAACCGAGGTCTTGTGCAGGTAGACTTGCCAGTACATCAGGCGGCGTGCCGTCAGGTAGTTTTCTACCGAGTAGATGCCTTTGGCTTCCACTACCAGCCGGTCGTCGCGCACGTCCAGCATTTTAATGAGGCGTGCCGATCCGATGTTCCCTTCTATCACCCCGGTGTAGAAACTGTCGCGGCGCAGGTAGTCCATGCGGTCCATGTCCAGCTGGCTGCTTACGAGCTGGTGGAGGAAACGTTTCGGGTGCTTGTCGCAAAAGATGCGGATGGCTTCGTCGAGGACGCCGCCCCATTCCGCATTGATGCGCTCCATGAGCAGGAGGGATATTTCTTCGTGGCTGATCCCGTCGGCCAAAGTGTCTTCCAGCACGTGGGAAAACGGCCCGTGCCCCATGTCGTGCATCAGGATGGCGGCTTCCACGGCTTCGGCCTCGCCGGGGCTGATTTCGTTGCCCTTGGCGGAGAGGTGGGTGACCGCCTCGCTGGTCAGGAAGTAGGCTCCGAGCGAGTGTTGGAAGCGCGTGTGCAAGGCTCCGGGATACACCATGGGCGAGAAGCCGAGTTGGCGGATTCGCGTCAGCCGTTGCAGGTAGGGATGGCCGATGAGGTCGAGCAAGATGCCTTCGGGTATGTTGATGAATCCGAAAACCGGGTCGTTTATGATTTTTCGTTTGGTGTTCATCGGTGTGAAGCGGTGGCTACGGTGGGGGATTGTGCCTGCGCCTTTCCGGGAAAGCCTTGCCGTTTTTCCTCGGGGGCGCGGCGGCTTCCCGGGGAAAGGGCAAGGCCTTCCTGACGAGGCCGCAGGCTAAAGGATTTGCTTGAGCTGCCCCGCCATTTGTTCCTGTACTTGGCGGGCTGCCTGGCGGGCCGCGTCGGCAAATTGCTCGTCTTGCGCGGCGTAGATGATGGCGCGCGAGGAGTTGACCAGCAGGCCGCATTGCTCGTTCATCCCGTAGCGGCAGACCTCTTCGAGCGAGCCACCCTGTGCGCCGATGCCGGGCACGAGGAGGAAATGGTTGGGCACGATGTGCCGTATGTCTTCAAACATCCGTCCTTGCGTTGCGCCCACGACGTACATCACCTGCTCCGCGCCAGCCCATTGCTGCGAAGTGCGGAGCACCTTCTCGAAGAGGCGTTCGCCCTGGGCGTCGGCGGTGAACTGGAAATCCTGCGAGCCTTTGTTGGAAGTCAGGGCCAGCAGTATCACCCACTTGCCGGGGTAGGAGAGGAAGGGAGTGACGCTGTCACTCCCCATGTACGGGGCTACGGTCAAGGCGTCCACGTCTGTCTCCCCGAAGAAGGTGCAGGCGTAGAGCGCCGAGGTGTTGCCGATGTCGCCGCGCTTGGCGTCGGCTATGATGAACTGGTCGGGGTATTGCCTGCGGATGTAGGCCACCGTCTTTTCAAACGCGGCCCAACCTTTCATGCCCATGGCTTCGTAGAACGCCAAGTTGGGTTTGTAGGCGACGCAATAATCGGCGGTGGCGTCGATTATCGCACGGTTGAAGGCGAAAACGGCCTCTTCTTCGCCCATTTCCCGCAGCAGGTGTTGGGGAATCTTCTGTATGTCGGTATCCAGTCCTACGCAGAGGAATGATTGTTTCTTGCGGATGTTGTCGAAAAGTTCTTGTCTGTTCATCGTCTCTTATGGGGTGTTTTTTAGGGTTTAACGCTGGGGGAAGGTAGCCGGGTTGCGAGTCTTTCCTCCGGAAGCGGAGGCGTTTTCGGGGAAAAGCGCCTGTGCTTCCGCCCGGCGGGTGCGGCACTTTTTCCCGGGGCATGCTTCAAAGCTCGGTTTCCTTCAGGCGTTCTGCGTTTTCGGCCACGATGAGGTGGTCGATGCAGTCTTGTATGTTCCCGTCCATGAAGGACTGGAGATTGTAAATAGTGTAGTTGATCCGGTGGTCGGTGATGCGCCCTTGCGGGTAGTTGTACGTGCGTATTTTTGCCGAGCGGTCGCCCGTGCTCACCATGGTCTTGCGGCGGCTGGCTATGTCGTCGATGTATTTCTGGTGTTCCTTGTCGTAGATGAAGGAACGGAGCCGGGTGAGCGCGCGCTCTTTGTTCTTGGGTTGGTCGCGCGTCTCGGTACACTCGATGAGGATTTCCTCGGTCTCGCCGGTATTTGGGTTGCGCCACATGTAGCGCAGGCGCACGCCGGATTCCACCTTGTTCACGTTCTGCCCGCCGGCCCCGCCGCTGCGGAACGTGTCCCACTTTATCTCTCCTTCGTTGATCTCCACGTCGAATTCCTCGGCCTCGGGCAGCACGGCCACCGAAGCGGCGGAGGTATGCACGCGCCCCTGCGTCTCGGTGGCCGGGACGCGCTGCACCCTGTGGACTCCGCTCTCGTATTTGAGCGTGCCGTACACCTTCTCTCCCGTGACGGAGAAGATGATTTCCTTGTAGCCCCCTGCCGGGCCTTCGCTGAAGCTGGATACGTTTACCGCCCAGCCCTTGCCTTCGCAGTATTTGGAGTACATGCGGAACAGGTCGCCGGCGAAGAGGGCTGCCTCGTCGCCGCCCGTGCCGCCGCGGATTTCCACGATGGCGTTCTTCTCGTCTTCCGGGTCGGCGGGGATGAGGAGCAGCTTGATTTCTTCTTCCAGTGCGGGGAGTTTCTGCGACTGTTCGTCGAGTTCGGCGCGGGCCATCTCGCGCATTTCCGGGTCTTGCTCGCTTTGGAGCAGTTCTTTCGCTTCCTTCACTCCGCCCAAGGCCGTGAGGTATCGCTTGCGTGCTTCCATCAAGCCGCCTAATTCCTTATATTCTTTCGTCAGCTTGACGTAGCGTTTCTGGTCGGCTATCACGGACGGGTCGGTGATGAGCGTGGCTACTTCTTCGTAACGCGCCACCAGTCCGTCCAATTTGTCGAGTATCGTGTTGTTCTCTGCCATAGAGTCTTGGATTTGTTATTATTGCTCTTCTTCGTCTGTCAGTATGTGTTTTTCTTGGCAATATGCCGTGATTTCAGTTTCATTCTTCAAGGCTTTGTCGCATAGGTCGCTGAGCCCTTTTTTGACATCTTTGGTATATTTTGGGTCGGCGGTAATGAGTTTTTCTATTTGTTCGAAGAAAAGTTTAAAATACTCATTGATGTTGCACAATTTATTGATGGTCTTGAAATCCAAATTCTTGCGCCTTGCAGGGAAAAGGATTTTGCTTTCGTAGGGATTGGGTTTGATTAAAATTGCGCCAATACCAAAAGATTCGTTGAGACGCTCAAGTTCTTCTTGTAAATTGAGGTCAAATTCCAAGAAAACGAGGAAGCCGTAATTTGCCCAACTGGAGTTGGAAACAGCTTGAAAGTAGCATCTTTTTAAATCGGAATCGGATGAAATTCCTTTTTTCAACTCATAGGAGTAGATTTCAACACTCATCTCCTTGTTCGTTGCCCTAAAGAAGTTTTGGCAAACTTTATTGCTATGCTCTACAAAATGCACACCAATGATGTCTGGATGCAGCCACTTTTGGTGTTCTTCGTTTTTATTCGACTGTTCATGATATATGGTTTTGGCAAGAATTCCTTGCGCATCCAAGAAAGTTACCAGCAGGGGATGCAAATCTCGCTCGTGGAATGATTTAGAGGTTTCGCTCTTTTTTTTAGCAGGCGTGGCAGGGTCGGGTAAAAAGGATATGCTGTCCTTGAATTTAGACAGGTAGTAGCGATAGACTCCCTTTTCATCTTTAGTACGAAGCACACGGCTGTCTCCTTTTTTAATGAAATTCCACATTCGGGAATTTATTGTGTCGACGGGGGTAAGTCCTTTATCGAAGGAGTAATAGCCACGCTTAAGTATGATGTCGTACACGTCTCTAGCTTTTCCCCCTTGGGGGAGTTCTTCTAGGCTTTTGAGTATCGCTTCCTTTACTGTCATGGCTTCCCCTCCCCTCTTTAGTATTTGAATTCGCCGAACTCGCTCCGGATGGTCAAGCGGGTATGGTCGGAAGGTTCGATGTGCCCTACGATTTGTGCGTCGATATGGAACTCGTTGGCCAAGTCGATGACCTTTTGCGCATCTTCCGGCGCTACATATACCTCTAGGCGGTGCCCCATGTTGAATACCTTGTACATCTCTTCCCAGCTTGTGCCGCTCTGGTCGTGGATAAGGCGGAAGAGGGGCGGCAGGGGGAACAGGTTGTCTTTGACGACGTGCATGCCGCGGACGAAGTGGAGCACCTTGGTCTGCGCCCCGCCGGTGCAGTGCACCATGCCGTGTATGGCAGGGCGCATCTCGTCGAGCATGCGCTTTACGACCGGGGCATACGTGCGTGTGGGTGAAAGCACGAGCTGTCCGGCATTGGCCGGGACGCCCCCGACGGGGTCGGTCAGCGCCAGTTTCCCGCAATAGACCAGTTCGTCGGGCACGGCGGGGTCGTAGCTTTCCGGGTATTTGGCGGCCAGGTATTTGGCAAACATGTCGTGGCGTGCCGAGGTGAGCCCGTTGCTTCCCATGCCGCCGTTGTAGGATTTCTCGTAGGTGGCTTGGCCGAAGGAGGCGAGTCCCACGATGGCGTCGCCCGGGCGGATATGGGCATTGTCGATGACGTCGCTGCGCTTCATGCGGCAGGTGACGGTACTGTCGACGATGATGGTGCGCACCAGGTCGCCCACGTCGGCCGTTTCCCCGCCCGTGGCGTAGACCCCCACGCCCATGGCGCGCAACTCGGCGAGCAGCTCGTCGGTGCCGTTGATGATGGCGCTTATGACTTCGCCCGGGATGAGGTGCTTGTTGCGCCCGATGGTGGAGGACACCAGTATGTTGTCTACCGCGCCTACGCACAGCAAGTCGTCGATGTTCATGATCAAAGCGTCCTGCGCGATGCCTTTCCATACGTCCAAGTCGCCCGTTTCCCGCCAGTAGAGGTAGGCAAGGCTCGACTTGGTCCCGGCGCCGTCGGCGTGCATGATGTTGCAGTACGCTTCGTCGCCGCCCAAGATGTCGGGGATGATTTTGCAGAAAGCTTGGGGGAATAATCCTTTGTCGATGTCCTTGATGGCGTTGTGCACGTCTTCTTTGGCCGCGCTCACGCCGCGCATCATGTATCGTTGCTTGTCCATGGGTCGTCTTTTGTATGCTGGTATTGGGGGACAAATGTACGCATTTTCCTGCAAACGCCCGCGTTTCCCGGCAAAAGTGCCGCCACTTTCCGCGGCGGGCGGCAGGGCTTTCTCCCGTTTGCGGCGGGGCTTCCCCGGGAGGCCGACGGGGCGGGCGGCGGGAAACGGGCGTTTTTGTATGGGGGATAACGGTTTATTTCATTA
>CAYTPX010000005.1:70650-82284 GCA_964439955.1 uncultured Bacteroidaceae bacterium
GGCGGGCGGCGGGAAACGGGCGTTTTTGTATGGGGGATAACGGTTTATTTCATTACTTTTGCACCCGGTTCAAGAAAGAAAAATTATGGTTCAGATAGACGACGTGATAGTCCCTTTGGATATCTTCCGCGAGCCGTTTTGCTGCGACCTCGAGGCGTGCGGCGGGGCGTGTTGCGTGGAAGGCGATGCCGGGGCGCCCATCACCATGGAGGAGGCGGCGGAATTGGAAGCGGCCTTGCCCGCGGTCGAGGGCGACTTGGGCAGTGAGGCAAAAGCGCTTATCCGGGAGCAGGGGGTAGGCTACGTGGACGAGGAGGGGGACTTGGTGACTTCCATCGTGCGCGGCAGGGATTGCGTCTTCACCTGCTACGATGCCCAAGGCTGTTGCCGCTGCGCCGTGGAAAAGGCGGCACGCGAGGGCAGGCTGCACGGGGGCTTCCGCAAGCCCATCTCGTGTTTCCTCTACCCGCTGCGGGTGACGCAATATAAGGACTTCTGCGCGTTGAACTACCACCGCTGGGAGGTTTGTGCCGCAGCCCGCGAGAAAGGGCGGCGCGAGGGGGTCTTGCTCTACCGCTTCTTGCGCGAGCCTCTCGAGGCGCGCTTCGGGAAGGCGTGGTACGCGGAACTCCTGGAGGTGGCCGCGGAGCTGGGACGCCAAGGCTATCTGGGAAAAGAAATGCAAACCCCGGTGGAAGCCGGATAAAGAGAGGAGGGAAAAGAAAGCTATGGTACGCCATGTAGTAATGTTCAGCTTGGCCGACGCGCCGGAGAAGGCCACGGTGATGCAACGTTTCAAGGAAGCAATCGAGGCCTTGCCGAAGGCGATAGGGTGGATACGCCGCGTCTCGGTGGACTTCAATGCGAACCCCGACGAGGAATACGACCTGGTACTCGTGGGGGACTTCGACACTTTGGACGACGTGCGCCGCTATTCCGCACACCCGCTGCACCAGGAAGCCGCCCGTTTGCTGGCCCCGCTGAAGCAGTCACGCGCCTGTGTCGATTATCAGTTCTGAGGGAAAACATGCGCCGGGCTAAAAAAACGGGGAAAAGTTTTGTCCTTCACGAAAAAGGGCATACCTTTGTCGGCGTTGAAAGCAAACAAGTAATATGAATATCCGCTCCATACATTTCCATGCGCATCATCATCCTCACGGGAAAAGGTTTCGGTGAGCGTCGGAAGCGTATGGCTTGTATGGCCTTAAATACGAAAGGCTTGCCGGGGCGTCCTCCGGCGAGCCTTTTTGTTTTGCTTCCCGCGGCCTTTGAGGAACGGCGGGGGAAGGCTGGCGGAAATACAGTGAAATAAAATAGAAGATACATCATGCTTAGAATTGCAGTACAGGCCAAAGGCCGCCTTTACGAAGAGACCATGTCGTTGTTGGCGGAGTCGGATATCAAGATACCCGCCTCGAAACGCACCTTGCTCGTGCAGTCGCCGAACTTCCCGGTAGAAGTTTTGTTTTTGCGCGACGACGACATCCCGCAGACCGTGGCCACCGGGGTGGCCGACTTGGGCGTCGTGGGCGAAAACGAGTTCGCCGAGCGCGGCGAAGACGCGGAAATCATCCAGCGTTTAGGCTTCAGCCGGTGCCGGTTGTCGCTCGCTGTCCCGAAAGACATGGAGTATATTGGCCTAAAGTGGTTCCAGGGGCGCAAGATAGCGACTTCTTATCCGGAAATCTTGAGGCGTTTCTTGCAAAAGAACGGAATCCAGGCAGAAATCCATGTGATTACTGGCTCGGTCGAGGTATCGCCGGGCATCGGCTTGGCCGACGCTATTTTCGATATCGTGAGCTCCGGATCGACTTTGGTCAGCAACCGTTTGCAAGAAGTGGAAGTCGTGATGCAAAGCGAGGCTCTGCTGATAGGGTATAAAGGCATGTCGGGCGAAAACCGCAAGCTCCTTTCGGAACTTCTCTTTCGCATGGATGCGGTCCGCGCCGCACAAGACAAGAAATATGTCTTGATGAATGTGCCGAAAGACCGGCTCGAGGAAATCATCCAGGTGCTTCCCGGAATGAAAAGCCCTACGGTAATGCCGTTGGCCGACGAAGGGTGGTGTTCGGTGCATACGGTGATTGACGAGCAACGGTTTTGGGAAATCATCGGGAAACTCAAGGCTTTGGGTGCGGAGGGCATCTTGGTTTCGCCCATTGAGAAGATGATTCTTTGAGAGACTACAATATAAAAATGGAACAGGCATGGATATATTGAAATACCCAAAGAAAGAAAATTGGCCCGATTTGCTGGTGCGTCCGGCCAATGACGTGACGGAGCTGTTCGGCACCGTCCAACGGATTTTGGACAACGTGCGCCTCCATGGCGACGAGGCGGTGCGGCGCTTTGCGGAAGAGTACGATCATGTCGCTCCCGGGTTGTTGCCTTCTTTGGAGGTAAGCAAGGAGGAAATGGAGCAAGCCGTGAAGGAAGTCCCCATAGAACTGAAGGCTGCGTTGATGTTGGCGCAGAAGAATATTACGGCCTTCCATGAGCAACAACGCTACAAGCCCTATTCTGTGCGCACGATGGATGGCGTTATTTGCAAAAGAAAGGCAGTTCCTGTCGAGAAGGTCGGGCTTTACGTTCCCGGCGGCTCGGCTCCTTTGTTTTCCACTGTGCTTATGCTGGCAGTTCCAGCCCGGATTGCCGGATGCCGCGAAATCGTTTTGTGTACGCCGTCTGACAAAAAAGGGAAAGTGCATCCTGCGATCCTTTACGCGGCGGCGATTTCGGGTGTCCACAGGGTCTTTAAGGTCGGGGGGGTACAGGCTGTTGCCGCCATGGCCTATGGGACGGAAAGCATCCCCAAGGTCTATAAGATAGTGGGCCCGGGAAACCGTTTCGTTACGGCGGCCAAACAGATCGTGGCCTTGCGCGACGTGGCAATTGACATGCCCGCCGGCCCGTCGGAAGTGGCGGTTTTGGCAGACGGGGCTGCGAATCCGCGTTTTGTGGCGGCTGATTTGTTGTCCCAAGCCGAGCATGGGCCGGATAGCCAAGCGCTTCTGCTGACGGATGCGGAAGAACTGATAGAACCGGTGGTGGACGAGGTGGAAAGGCAGCTTAGCCGGCTGCCTCGCCGCGATATCGCGGAAAAATCGTTGGTACATAGCAAGATAATTTTGCTGCGCTCCATGGAGGAAGCCTTGGAGATGTGCAACGAGTATGCGCCTGAACACCTGATCATACATGCGGAAGATTACCGTACTCTTGCCGAAGGGGTTACAAACGCCGGTTCCGTTTTCTTAGGTTCGCTTACGCCGGAGAGTGCAGGCGATTATGCTTCGGGGACGAACCACACGCTTCCGACCAACGGATATGCCAAGGCGTATAGCGGGTTGAGCGTGGAAACTTTTGAAAAGAAGATAACTTTCCAGGAAATCACCCCCGAAGGTTTGAAGCAGATAGGCCCTGCCATTGAAGTAATGGCCGCGTTCGAGCAACTCGATGCGCATAAAAACGCGATAACCCTGCGCCTCCAAGAACTGGGGCGGCACATCTGATCCGGGAAAGCCTTGGGGGAGGCGGGCAAAAGTCCCAGCGCTTTTGCCCGCTTCCCCGGGCGCTTTTCAGGAGAACCCTTTAAACCTTTTGTTGAGAAATGAAGAGAAGCATAGAAGAACTGACCCGCGCCAATGTGCGTGCCTTGGTGCCTTATTCGTGCGCGCGGGATGAATACAAGGGAAAGGCTGCCTCGGTTTTCTTGGACGCCAACGAAAGTCCCTACAATGCCCCTTATAACCGCTATCCCGACCCGTTGCAATGGGAATTGAAAGAGGCGGTCGCACGAAGCCGGGAGGGCGTGGCGCCGGAAAACGTGTTCCTTGGCAACGGGAGCGATGAGGCTATTGACCTCCTGTTCCGCGCCTTCTGCGAGCCGCGGCAAGACAATGTGGTAGCCATAGAGCCGACTTACGGGATGTACCGCGTTGCCGCTTCAGTCAATGATGTAGAATACCGCACCGTGCTGCTGGATTCTCCTTTCCGCCTTAACGCTTCCAAATTGTTGGCCGCGACGGATGGGGATACGAAACTCGTTTTCCTCTGTTCGCCCAATAATCCTAACGGAGACTCCTTGGACTTGGGGGAAATCATGCGGGTGATCGAGGAATTTCCCGGCTTGGTTGTGCTGGACGAGGCTTACATTGACTTCAGCGCGCGGGCGAGTTTCACAAAAGAACTGCCCAAATATTCCAATTTGGTAATCTTGCAGACATTTTCCAAGGCGTGGGCGTCGGCAGGCATCCGTTTGGGCATGGCTTTTGCCTCGGAAAAAATCATAGAAGTCTTCAACAAAATAAAGTACCCCTATAACATCAACTGCTTGACGCAGGGCTATGCCCTTCGGATGTTGCGCCGGGACGACGGCGAGGTGAAGCGCTGGGTGGAGATGCTGCTGCGGGAGCGGGAGCGGGTGATGGCGCTTTTCGCAGGACTGCCGGACGTCTTGGAGGTTTACCCGTCGGATGCCAACTTTTTCTTGGCGAAAATGAAGGATGCGACTGCGGTTTACCATTATCTCGTAGGCGAAGGCATTATCGTGCGCAACCGATCTACTGTCGCGCTGTGCATGGATTGCCTGAGGGTGACGGTCGGGACGCCGGAAGAAGACGACCTTTTGTTGGAAGCCTTGCATAAATACGCGAAACGATGAAGAAGAAAGCGCTTTTCATAGACCGCGACGGCACGATAGTGGTGGAGCCGCCGGTCGATTACCAGTTAGATAGTTTTGAGAAGTTGGCCTTTGTCCCGGGCGTAATACGTAACCTTTCGTTCATAGCGGATAAGCTCGACTATGAATTGGTGATGGTTACAAACCAAGACGGCTTGGGGACGGATTCATTCCCCGAAGATACCTTCTGGCCGGTGCATGACTTCATCCTAAAGACCTTGGAAGGCGAGGGAATCCACTTCGATGAAGTGCTGATTGACCGTAGCTTCCCGGAGGATAACGCCCCGACCCGGAAGCCGCGTACAGGCATGTTGGGGAAGTACATGGGTGGGGAATACGACCTTGCCGCTTGCTATGTCATTGGCGACCGCCTGACTGATGTGGAACTGGCCAAGAACTTGGGATGCAAGGCTATCCGGTTATGCGGGAGCGGGGCGGCGGATTGGTCTGCCTGTCCCGGGCTTGCGGAAGTTTGCGCCTTGGTTACGCCCTCATGGGGGCGCATTGCAGAATTTTTGTTTGCCGGTGAGCGGAAGGCGGAGGTGCACCGGGTGACGAAAGAGACGGATATCCGGGTGAAGATGGACTTGGACGGGACAGGTTCTTGCCGTATTTCCACAGGTTTGGGCTTCTTCGATCACATGTTGGAGCAAATCGGCCGTCATGGGGGGCTGGACTTGGAGATTGTTTGCCAAGGGGATTTGCATGTCGATGAGCACCATACGATAGAGGATACGGCACTTGCCTTGGGCGAATGCTTGCATCGCGCTTTGGGGGACAAGCGGGGAATCGAACGCTACGGCTACTCTTTGCCGATGGACGACTGCCTTTGCCAAGTGGCCTTGGACTTTGGCGGACGCCCGTGGTTGGTTTGGGATGCCGACTTCCGCCGTGAGCGGATAGGGGAGATGCCCACGGAGATGTTCCTGCATTTCTTCAAAAGTTTGAGCGACGCGGCGCGCATGAACCTCAATGTGAAGGCGGAAGGGACGAATGAGCATCACAAGATAGAGGGTATTTTCAAGGCTTTTGCGCGGGCAGTACGGATGGCCGTGCGCCGCGATATTTACCACTACGAGTTGCCGTCTTCGAAAGGCGTGCTGTGATTCTTGATACTTTCCCCTTATGGAAGGCGGAAAACGGAGGGTGTGCCGGAAGGCATGCCCTCCGTTTTGTTTCCCCTCATGTGTCACGTTTTCTTCTCCGCGCCACGTGTTTCCTTTATTCCTTTGGAGAGCCTTCCCGCAAGGGGCAAGGCGCGGGCCGGAGGCATATTGGGGCGGGAAACGGTTCCGGCGTGTCCCCAAGTCCCTTTCCTTAAGCATGTCGTTGCGGAAAAAAGGGGGGGTGTACCCGAATAGGCACACCCCCTTTTCTTGAAAAGTGCGGCTCTTTTCCCGGAAAGTGCCTGCGCTTTTGTGCGAAAGTACTTGCGCTTTACCCGATGAGGCACTCGCCGGTCATTTCTTCCGGTTGCGGAAGTCCCATGATCTTCAGGATGGAAGGTGCCACGTCGGCCAGGCGGCCGTCTTTGACGGACTGCCCTTTTTCCTCTGTCACATACACGAACGGTACGGGGTTGAGGCTGTGTGCCGTGTTGGGCGTGCCGTCTTCGTTCAGGGCGTGGTCGGCATTCCCGTGGTCGGCTATGATGATGGCTTCGTAGCCTGTGGCTTTTGCGGCTTCGATTACGTCTTTCACGCATTCGTCCACTGCTTTCACCGCTTTCTCGATGGCTTCATACACGCCGGTATGCCCCACCATGTCGCCATTGGCGAAGTTTACGACAATGAAGTCGTATTTGTTTTCCTTGATGGCTTCCACTAATTTGCCTTTCACCTCGTAGGCGCTCATCTCGGGCTTCAGGTCGTAGGTGGCCACCTTGGGCGAAGGCACGAGGATGCGGTCTTCACCTTCGAAGGGTGCTTCGCGTCCGCCGTTGAAGAAGAAAGTTACGTGGGCATACTTCTCGGTCTCTGCGATGTGGAGTTGCTTCAATCCCTTGGAAGAGACGTATTCGCCCAGCGTGTTTTGCACGTTTTCCTTGTCGAAGAGTATGTGCACGCCCTTGAACGAGGCGTCGTAAGGCGTCATGCAGTAGTACTGCAATCCGGGAATCGTCTGCATGCCGGCCTCGGGCATGTCTTGTTGTGTAAGGACGATGGTAAGCTCCTTGGCGCGGTCGTTGCGGTAATTGAAGAAAATCACCACGTCGCCTTCCTGGATGCGCCCGTCGATTGCCGAGTTGGCAATGGGTTTTATGAATTCATCCGTGACTCCTTCGGCGTAGCTTTCCTCCATTGCCGATTTCATGCAGTCCGCTTTTTTGCCGATGCCGTGGACGAGCAGGTCGTAGGCTTCCTTTATGCGTTCCCACCGCTTGTCGCGGTCCATGGCGTAGTAGCGGCCCACGATGGAGGCAATGTGCCCGGTGCCGAGTTGCTGGCAGTGCGCTTGCAGGTCTTCGATGAATCCCAGCCCGCTCTTGGGGTCTGTGTCGCGGCCGTCCATGAAGCAATGGATAAACGTGTTGCTGATGCCGTATTCCTTGGCGATTTCGATGAGCTTATAGAGGTGTTCGAGCGAACTGTGCACGCCCCCGTTGGAAGTAAGCCCCATCAAGTGGATGCTCTTCCCCTTTTCCTTGGCATACGTGTAGGCGGAAATTATTTCCGGGTTTTGCAGGATGCTCCCGTCCTTGCAGGCGCGGTTGATTTTCACCAAGTCTTGGTAGACGATGCGCCCCGCCCCGATGTTTAAGTGCCCGACTTCTGAATTACCCATCTGCCCCTCTGGCAGTCCGACATTCTCCCCGCAGGCCAAGAGCTGGGAGTTCGGGTAGTTTGCCAGCAGGTAATCCCAATAAGGGGTGGGCGTGTTGAAAATAACGTCGTCTTTTTTCCGGTCGCCTATTCCCCAACCGTCGAGGATCATTAAAAGGGCTTTCTTGTTCATAATGGATATGTATTAAAAAAGGTATGTTCGCTTTGTCGGGAGTGCCATGGCTTCCGGTGCCAAGTGCGCGCGCTTTTGGGAAAAAGCGGCAGGACTTTTTACTGGGAGCGGCAAGGCTTTTCCGGGGCAAAGGTACGGAAAATCTCTAATTTGGCGTATGCTTTGTGCCCAAATCCGTGGATGTAGGCGCTCAGTCTTCCCTGCGCCGTGTGGCTTTTGTAAGTTCGATTCCGTCTTTGTTGCCGAAGTCGTAGAGGATGGAGCGTATGGCTCGTTTCAGCAGCAGCTCCTCGGGATGCCCGAGGGGGTACATGTCGAGCAGGAGCGTGTCTTGTTCTTCCAATGTGATGTTGGGGCTGATGCCGGAGGAGTAGTTGGTTGTGTCGGCGTTGTATATCTCGCCCGTGACAAGCTTGAGGCCGTATCCGTACGTGTCGTTGCGGAAGATTTCGGAATGCAGGTCATGCCCTACGCTTTCTTCCCCGATTACGGTGATGTCCATGTAGGGTTTCAGGCAGTGGATGAGCATTTCTCCCCCGCCGGTGGTGCGCCGGGAGACGAGGGCGTAAAGCCTGGGGAGGAGCAGCTGGGCGCCGTCGCCCACGAGCGAGGGGCTTAGCAGGGCGATGTCTGCGCCGCGTTGCTCATTCTGGATGAGGAAATAGAACGGTTGCCCGAAGGTTTCGTAAGGGGCGAGCATGGAACCTAATAAATAAGGAAGGTTGAGCGAATGCCCGTAGGCGAAGCGCAAGTCGAGCACCAAGTCCTCGATGCCTTGGGTTGCCAGACGTCCGACGGCCGCGCGCAACTGGTTGGCGTATTCCCCGTAGAAGTCTTCCGAACGGTTGGCGTCGGTTTCGAAATTGGTGAGCAGCAGGTAGCCGATGCGCTTGCCTTGCACTTCGAATGCCGTGTCCTTTTCGACGGGCGGGGAAGTGAGCGAGCCGGGGACGCCTAATTGCAGGGTGGAAGTCTCCGTGAGGATTGGTTCTCCGTTCAGCGTGTCGTTCAGTTGGGCGAGTGTCAGGGTATGGGTGTTGCCTTCATCTGTATCTTCCAATATGTCGGAGTTGGAGGAAGTGACGAGCACTCCGTCGATGCGCACAATCCAGTCCCCGCGTTTTAGCCCGGCCTCCTCGGCGGGGGAGCCGGGATTGACGTGTAGCACCCGCAGGTAGCTTACGGAGTCCCCGCTGTGGAAGTCATAGTTGATGCCATAGGTGGCCGGGAGCGGCTCTTCGCCGTAGAAGATGCAGCTCACGGCTTCCCCGTTCCGGTTCTCGGAACTGGAGATGAGTGAGTTGATGTAATTCTCCGGCGTGGCGTATATGGACGTGGACGATTCCGCGGGAAGGGACGTGTTGAAGAGGTAGTCTTCGGAGAAAGTGCGGTAGAGCCAACTGTTCATCTCCGTCCGGTCGCGGTACTCGATGGTACGGTCTTCCCCGCAGGCGTAGAGGAAAAACGAGGTGGCCAAGAGCAGGGGCAGGCGGAGGGGCAGGGTGCTTTTTTTCATTCTCGTGCATGTTTCTGCCACGCCGTATCCCGGGGGATGGCGTGGCCTGTGGCGGGGAAAGCCCCGATTCATGTGGCAAAAGTAATAAAAATGCCGGCATACCAGCTTGTTTTCCTGCGTAAATTCTTTTTTCCGCCATGGGCGGCGTAGGCCGCGCAGGCGGAGGCGTGGGGCGGCTGCTGGGCGTGCCGTCGTCCCATGCGGGGCTTTTCCCGGTTTCCTGCAAGGCTTTTTCCGGAAACCGCCAAGCCTTTTCCCCCTTTCCCTTGCCCCTTTTGGCGCGAGGCGGCGCGACAAAAGGCTTGCCGATATGGGATTTCCCCATTCCCGTGTGCCGCCCGGCGGGGCTTTCTCTTACTTTTCGTTATAAAACGGATTGTTTTTTTGTGCGGAACGGGAAAACAGCGTATATTTGGGGCACTGAAAGCCGGAAAAATGCAGCAAGCGGGGTCTATCCCCGGCGCGGCTTTTCCCGCAACGACGGAAAATAAACGACAGGGAAGTACATAGCTTTATCCAAATACATCTATTCTTTATTATGAATAACGCAATTTATTCGTTCCCGAAACCCATCAATGAGCCGGTGAAAGCCTATGCTCCGGGAAGCAAAGAAAAAGCAGAATTAAAAGCAGCCTTGAAGCAAATCGCTTCGGAAGTGCAAGACATTCCCCTTGTAATCGGCGGCCAGGAGGTGCGTACCGGCGACACGGGCAACGTAGTCATGCCGCACGACCACCAGCACGTGCTGGCCACGTACCACAAAGCGGGGCCGAAAGAGGTGCAAATGGCGATTGACGCCGCGCTCAAGGCAAGGCAAGAGTGGAGCGACCTGCCCTTTACGGAGCGCGCCAGCGTAATGTTGCGCGTTGCGGAACTGATTTCTACGAAATACCGCTACCTGATGAACGCAAGTTGCATGCTGGGGCAGAGCAAAAACCCCTTCCAGGCTGAAATCGACGCCCCCTGCGAATTGATCGACTTCTTGCGTTACAGTACGTTTTATGCGAGCCAAGTCTATTCCGACCAGCCCTATTCGGAAACCGGCACGATCAACCGGATGGATTACCGGGCACTTGAGGGATTTGTCTTCTCGCTGACCCCGTTTAACTTTACCTCCATTGCCTGCAACCTCAACATGGCTCCGGCAATGATGGGTAACGTGGCGGTCTGGAAGCCCTCCACGACGGCCATCCTCTCCAACTATCTTTTGATGAAGATATTCAAGGAAGCCGGATTGCCTGATGGCGTTGTGAACTTCATCCCCGGGAAAGGCAGCGTAATCGGCAAGGTTGTAACCGAAAGCCCCGACTTGGCTGGATTCCACTTTACCGGTTCTACCGCGACGTTCAACTCCATTTGGCGCCAGATGGGAGAGAATCTGGAGAAGTACCGCTCCTATCCCAAGATCGTGGGCGAGACGGGCGGAAAGAACTTCATCTTCGTGCATCCTTCCGCCCCGCTTCCTGAAGTGGCCACTGCCATTGTCCGCGGCGCTTTTGAGTACCAAGGGCAGAAGTGTTCGGCAGGTTCGCGCGCTTACATCCCCGCTTCCATCTGGCCGGCTCTCAAGGAGTTGGTGGGCGACATGCTGAAAGAAATCAAGATGGGCGACGTCCAGGACTTCTCCAACTTCATCAATGCGGTAATCGACGAAGCCTCTTTCGATAACATCAAGGGCTATATCGATTATGCGAAGGCTTCTTCCGACGCGGAAATCGTGTTTGGCGGGAATTGCGACAAGAGCGTGGGCTATTTCGTAGAGCCTACCGTGATCAAGACAACCGATCCCAAGTTCAAGACCATGGTGGAAGAGATATTCGGCCCGGTGATTACCGTATTTGTCTACGATGACGCGAAATATGAGGAGACGCTTGAGCTGTGCGACCAGACCTCTCCGTATGGTTTGACCGGTTCGATTTTCGCCACCGACCGCTATGCGATAGAATTGGCGCAGAACAAGTTGCGTTATGCCGCCGGAAACTTCTACATCAACGACAAGCCGACGGGTGCCGTCATTGCGCAACAACCTTTCGGAGGAAGCCGTGCCAGCGGTACGAACGACAAGGCCGGCGGCCCGCTCAACCTCATCCGTTGGACCAATCCCCGCTGCGTGAAAGAAACACTCGTGCCGCCTACGACCTACGGCTACCCTTTCTTGGGCGAGAAATAAGGGCGTAAGAGGTAAAACTCCCTTGGCCGGGGTGGCGTCCCGCCCCGGGCATACGGAAATGACACACAGGGCTGCTTTGCCGAGGCAAGGCGGCCCTGTTTCGTTGGTGCGGCAGGTTGCGTCGGGCGTCTTGGGGGAGGGAAACAAAAAAGCGGCCGATCCTCCCGGACAGGCCGCCAATTTATCTAACCAAATCAAAACAATTATGAAACTATTCTTTAGTTTTAGCATCACAAAGGTAGGCTTTATTCTCGATACCTCCAATTATGGCGGGCAAAAAAGTGTTCTTTTTTCCGGAAACGAGTATTCATTTTC
>CAYTPX010000006.1:0-80039 GCA_964439955.1 uncultured Bacteroidaceae bacterium
GGCGGAAATAGATGGTGGCTTTGGAATCCAAATCGTTCTTCTTTGCCGTTTTTCGTATGAATGCAGTCACTTTCATAAGCTTCGATTCTATTTCTGGATTGAACACTGCAAAGATAGTGAATTGTTCCCAAATTGTTCCCGTTTATCCCAAATTTGTTTCAATCTAATTAAATTGAATCACTTTTATATTCTTATATAAGTATTTAATAATCAGTTTAGTTTAGTTTAAACTTCATCGTTTTGCTATTTAAACTAATTGTTTCGGATTTAATATTTCAAATGCGGGTCTGGGTACAAGGATGGCTGATAACTAAGTGGTTTTCAGCCGTCCTTATTTTATTGGGTATAAATAGATGTAACAAATCCACCGCTGTTATACTTTTGGTTTGTTGGGGGATGCCGTGTCATTCCTGCTTTCTTCCCGTTTTTCATTCGATGCTTTTCCTTATCTTTTGCAAGCTCTCCAACCTGCTAACCATATTAAAAAGTGCGCATTCGGCAATTTGCTTAACTGTTCAGTCGTCGGCTCTTTTCCCTTTGATTAGGATGCGCAGGAAGTCGCGCGGTGTTTTGTAGAGTTTGCCGCTCTTGGGGTCGAGCAAGGGCATCTGCGAACAGAGGAACGGGATGTGCCGGACGAGCAACCAAGTGAGGGGCAGTGTGAGGAAAAAGACGCTGACAACCCCTATCCAAGGCCCTAACTTCCAGTCTGTCCATAGCTGCGGGTCGATGCCGAGGAGGAGGCGTAGGTGTTCCATCACGCCGTATTCGTTGAGCATCCGGTAGACGAAGATGTGGCTGCACAGCGTGATGATGCTGTAACGCCCCCAATAAGAGACGAGCGGGATGTGGCGGATTGTCTTGCAAATGAAGAAGACGGCGGCCGTACCCGACACGGCGGAAAGCAGGAAAACGGGGTAGGGAGTGAAAATCCGGTTGAGGCGCAGGTCAAGCAGGGAGGTGGGATAGGCGTAGGCCAACGTGCCGAAAACCAATATGGAGATGGCCGCCCCTGCCAGATTGGCCAGCCTGCCGTGTGGCTCAAGCAGGTGGAAACGGCGGATGAGCGGGCCGATATAGTAGAAAACCGTGGCGCTCATGGCGGCGTCGATGTAGAGTGGGGGATGGATGTCCCATAGGTGTAGCAAATAACCCGCGATGGAGATGAGCAACGAGGCAAGGGCTTTCATCCATTCTTTCGGCAGTTGGTAGATGAAGAAGAAGAGCAGCCCAACTTCGAAAAGGGCGATCAGGAACCAAATGGCGACGTTGTATTTTAAGATGTCAAACCTTTCCGGGTGGTCGTAGTGCAAATGGATGTGAACCCAGCAGAGAATCCACGTAAAGAAGAAGGGGACAAGCAGACTGTTGAACTTCTTTATGAGAAACGTTCGCAATGAGCCATACGTGGAGAAGAACAATCCGGAGAGCATGAAGTAGAGCGGCATGCGGAAGGTGGTGAGCCACGGTGGATTGACGGCGCATTGCCCTACCAGGTGCTGTATGACAACCAAGATAATGCAGACACCTTTCATCAAGTCTACGTATTCGTAGCGTGGTTTGCCCGGCTTCGTTTCCATAGTAGGCTGATCGGTTTTATTGGGGTTTCTCTACGATTCCTATATTTTTCTCCCCGTCCATCTTGATGATGAGCGGTTTCTCGAAATGGACGTGGCGTATGTATTCCGTCTCTTTTTCGGCGGGGAGGCTGTTGAGCCAGGCCTCGTCAAAGAATCCGTCTTCGCGGTACGTGTTGATGGTGAAGTATCCGACCCCGAAGGAGGTGAGGTTTTGGAAGAAATGGGTTCCTTGGCTCGGGTCTACCCGGTAGTGGCTCAGGCCGGCTTCTACAATGAGCTTTGCGGCAGAGATATGCGGCCATTTGACTGGGATGCCCAGCCAGTAATCTGAACTGCCCCATCTTCCGGGCCCGACCAATATGTATCCCCGTTCGGTGTTGAGGAATTGCCGGTTGAGGCATTCTATCTCGTCGGCAATCGTGTAATTGTTTGCTGCAGAATAGTGCTCGGTTTTTACGTACACGATGTCCTGTACGTTGTCGACAATCCCATGTCCCAATGAATTACGGGAGCCCAACAGCAGCTTCTCCATGGGTATTTTGGACAAGTCCTCGTTGAGTGCGGCGTAGTTGTCCACTATGGGGCGGATTTGGAGCAGGTAGAATGTCCCGGTCTTCCCTTTCCCGTCGTTGAGTGTGCATGCAAATTCGATTTCCACGGGTCTACGCATGCCTTCTTGGCCGCATTGCATGGCAAGTTTGAGGATATCGCAAAGGGGGAATGCGTCGTGCTGGAGGATATTGGCGAAGGTAATGACTTTGCGCCCTCCCGGGTAGAGCCCGTCGTAAATCACTTGGTCTTGCGGGTCGAATGTAGAAGCTATGTATTGCAGGGCACCGTCTTTATCGGCTTCCTTCACGGATAGGCGTAATAGGTTGAACGCGTCGTTTACGGAGAGTTGCTTTGTTGTCCCTGTCATCTCAAGTGCATAAAACCGGGTCTGGGTTTCCCGCAATGCGATTTCCATCTCGCTCGTTTGCAAGACTTGGTGCGGGTGGTAGGGGGAAAAGCGTAGCGTGACACCGCCGTCTACGATGTATTTTCCCAACCCCAAGGCTATGTTTACCACGCCTTCTTCAGGCTTTTCCTCTCCGATGGGGTAGTAATTCAGCGAGCGCGCTACGCCGGAAAACGACGGGTAATAGCGGTCGCCGTATCGGTTTCCTACGACTTGCTGGAGGATGACGGCCATCTTTTCTTGGTCTATCACGTTCTGTGTGGCTTTCATGTAGGCTTTGCTGTCCTTGTAATACACGGAGGCATAGACGCCCTTGATAGCGTTGCAGAGCATTTTCAGCTGTAACTCTTTGTCGTCGAGTTCCGGGATCATGTAGGTGGAATAGATGCCGGCGAACGGCTGGTAGTGTGAGTCTTCGAGCAAGGACGAGGAGCGCACGGCGATAGGCGACTGCATGACATTGAAAAGTGCCATGAAGTCTTTTTTCAAGTGCTTCGGGAGTTTGGCCTCGAGGAAGTGTTGTAGGATAACTTCGTCAGGGGTGTCGCTCAAGGCCAAGGGGTATAGGTTGTTCGACTCCATGAATTCGTCGAAAATGTCAGTGCAGAGGACGACTGTCTTGGGTATTTCGACGCGCGCCTTCTCGAAGTTCCCAAACTCGGGATGCTTCTTTACCAGATTGTCCATGAATGCCAAGCCGCGCCCTTTACCGCCAAGCGAGCCTTCGCCGATGCGCGCGAAGTTGGAATAGCGGTCGTACCGGTCGCTGAGGAACTCGGCTACGACCCCTTGGTTCTTCATTTTCCGGTAGCGGACGATGGCTTCGAAGATGAGTTTACGGTGCATGTCCAC
This sequence comes from uncultured Bacteroidaceae bacterium, assembly GCA_964439955.1. Taxonomy (GTDB): domain Bacteria; phylum Bacteroidota; class Bacteroidia; order Bacteroidales; family Bacteroidaceae; genus UBA1794. The sequence goes on from CAYTPX010000006.1 coordinate 3,391, forward strand.
GTCGTCCACTATGTCCCAAGTGACATGCTTGAGGAACTCTGCCGGCGGGAAAAGGGCACGCGAGTACAACCAGCGGGAGATATGGTTGCGTGAGACGTGGTACATCATCGACTCTTGGGGGATGGTGAAAATCACATTTTGCAACTCTTTCAGGTTGTGTACCCGGGTGATTTCCTCTCCGGTGTTGGGGTCTCGGAACACGAAATCGCCGAATCCGAAGTGTTCCTTAAGGGTATGTTGTAGGTCGATATCTATCTTTTTGGAATTCTTGTTGATGAATGAGGCATGGTAACGGTCGGCATCCCATTGGTGGCTCTCTTCGGTGCTTTCTATGATTATCGGGACATAAGGGTCTTTTTTCCGTATTTCGTCGCAAAGCTTGAGCCCGGATTCCGTGTTGGGGACACCGTTTTCAGGGTATTGCACGTCTGTGATGACTCCTAACACGTTGTCGCTGAACTGTTCATATAGCGTGTGTGCCTCTTCGTATGTCCGCGCCAACACGATTTTTGGGCGTCCGCGCATGCGTAACGTCCGTTGGTGCTCGTTGAGTGCCTCGGTGGCGAAGTTGTAGGACTGTTGGAGTACGAATTTGTACAGGTGTGGCAGGATGGAAGAGTAGAAGCGTACGGAGTCTTCCACAAAGAGAATCATTTGCACGCCTGCCGCCTCGATGTCGTGTTCCAAGTTCATTTTGTCTTCCAACAGTTTGATGATGGAAAGCAGCAGGTCGGTATTCCCCAGCCAGCAAAAGATATGGTCGAAGGCGCTGACGTCCTCTTTTTCCAACCGTTTCCGCACTCCGTGGGAGAAAGGGGTGAGCAAGACAAGAGGTATGTTGGGATAGGCCTGTTTGATGGCCTTCCCGCTGGCAAAGAAGTCGCTTTTGTCCGTACTGGGCATGCAAATTACCAAATCATACGGATAGGCCGACAGTTCTTTCCAAGCCTCTTCCTCCGTGGTCACTTGGGTGAAACGGGGGGGGTAGCGCAAGTTGAGCAGGGCATATTCGGTGAATATTTTTTCTTCTATCCGCCCGTCCTCCTCCAGCATGAAGGCATCATAAGGATTGGCCAAAAGGAGTACTTGGTAAATGCGCCGGGTCATCAAATCCGCAAAAGAAGTGTCGCGCAAAAACAAGGAGCTTTGGCTGAGTTTGCTAAGCATGTGGTCTCTGTTGTTTTATGCAAACAAAAGTAGAGGTTTCCCGATAAACAGCCAAGGAAACGCTTGGATTACTGAAAAAATGCAGATAAGTTTTGCTTAATGCCTTGGACTTTTTATATTTGCGGCTAATGGTCAGAAAGAACCTCTTTTTGCTTCCGTTTTTTCTTCCTTTCCTTTTGTGTATCCTGCAGGCTCAGGAAAAAGGTAAGGCAAGTTATTATGCAAAGGAACTGCACGGGCGGAGAATGGCAAGCGGTATGACTTACCACCGCGATAGCTTGACGTGCGCCCATCCCTTTCTGCCTTTCGGGACCAAATTGCGGGTCAAGAACCTTGCAAACGGAAAGGAGGTTGTCGTTTCCGTGCAAGACCGTGGACCTTACGTACGGGGGCGCATTATCGACCTTTCGCAGTCGGCTGCCGCGCAGTTGGGCATGATTGGGCATGGTGTGGTTGCGGTAGAAGTTTCCATCTACCGTGATCCGGGAATCAAGGTGCCTTTTGCTGCGATTGACAGCCTTCCGGTCGTGGACTTCAAGGAAGCTGCCTGTATTGAGAATGAGGTGGACGAGGAGTTGTTGCCTGCACGTAAACTGCGGCGCTTGATTACGCAACAGCCTGCCCGTTCCAGCAGGAGGGAAAAGGAGCTTTTCTTCTCCGAAGAATTCTTGCAGGAGATGGAGGAAGGGCGTGCCGGAGCAGACGAGGACAATCAATGAACCCGTGTGGAAAAGAGAAGGGGGTGTGCCGAAGCACACCCCCTTCTCTTTTGTGGTACATGCATATTGCCTCGGTAGCATATATGCTCCATACCCGAGTCAAGGCAAAGCCGTTTCCCCGCTTCAGGCTTGTTTCTTCTTGGCCTCCATGACAATCGCGTCGATTACCGCTACTGCCGTAATATTCAGGATGTCCCGTACGGAACTCTCCGAGTCGATGAAATGGATGGGCTTGTTCAGTCCCATTTGGATGGGGCCAATCAGTTCGCAGTCGGGAGTGAAAGACTGGATGAGCTTGTAGCCGGTGTTGGCCGAAGAAAGGTTGGGGAAGATGAGCGTGTTCACGTCTTTCCCTTCCAAACGGGTGAAGGGGAATTTCCGGTCGCGCAGGTTCTTGTCCAATGCAAAGGCTACCTGCATCTCTCCGTCGATGGCCAAATCGGGGAAATTCTTTTGCATGTATTCTACCGCCTCATGCACTTCGCGGGGACTTCCTTCCGTGTCGCTCCCAAAGTTGGAATAGGAAAGCATGGCCATGACGGGGGTATGGTTGAAGAACCGGACGGTATTGTCGGCCATTTTGGCAATGTCTATCAAAGTCTCCGTGTTGGGATGCCGGTTGATGAGCGTGTCGCACAGGAAGAGGATGCCCTTCTTGGAGTTAAGTATGTGCATTGTGCCGAAATGCTTGTATTCCGGGCGGATTCCGATTACTTCTTTTGCCACCTTGATGGTATTGGAATACTTCGTATATAAGCCGGTGATGAAGGCGTCCGCCTCCCCGGTTTCCACCATCATCATGCCGAAGTAATTACGTTCGAACATCTTATCGAGCGCCTCGTCGTAGGTATATCCTTCACGTGCCCGTTTCTCGGCAAGGATATGTGCATAATGGTCGCGCCGTTCGGCTTCGCGGTCGTGGCGGAGGTTGATGACTTCTATTCCCTCCAAGCTGATCTCCAGTTCTTTTGCCAGCTTCTCGATCCGCTCGTCGTTGCCGAGGAGAATGGGGTAGCATATCCCTTCCGATTTGGCCCTTGCGGCAGCTTTCAACACGGTGGGGTGCATGCCTTCTGCGAAAACAACCTTCTTGGGGTTCTTGCGTGCCATGTCGTGCAGTTGGCTGGTCAGCCTCGATTCGTAGCCCATCAGCTCGCGCAGGTGGTGTTGGTAGGCTTCCCAATCGGTAATCGGCTTGCGCGCCACTCCGCTGCTGATGGCGGCCTTGGCCACGGCAGTGGAAACAGAGGTAATAAGGCGCGGGTCGACAGGTTTGGGTATGAAGTATTTCGGGCCGAATGTAAGGTCGTTCACTCCATAGGCCTTGTTTACCACGTCGGGCACCGGTTCCTTGGCCAAAGCCGCGATGGCGCGTACGGCGGCCAGCTTCATTTCTTCGTTGATTGCGCTTGCACGCACGTCAAGGGCGCCACGGAAAATGTAGGGAAACCCGATTACGTTGTTTATCTGGTTCGGGTAGTCGGAGCGCCCGGTCGCCATGAGGACGTCGGGACGGGAGTCCATGGCGTCTTCATAAGTAATCTCCGGAATGGGATTGGCCAAGGCGAAGACAATGGGGTTCGGCGCCATGCTGCGCACCATCTCTTTGGTGAGTATGTTCCCTTTCGAAAGCCCGAGGAACACGTCTGCCCCCTTGATGGCCTCTTCCAACGTGTGGAGGTCTCGTCCTGTGGCGAAGTAAGCCTTGCTTTCCGCTAGGTTGGGGCGGTCTTTGCGGATTACCCCTTTGCTGTCGAGCATGACGATATTTTCCAAGCGCGCGCCCAAGGAAATGTAGAGCTTGGTGCACGAGGTGGCCGATGCCCCGGCGCCGTTCACCACGATGCGCACGTCTTCTATCTTCTTGCCAGCCACCTCGAGGGCATTGAGCAGGCCGGCGCTCGAGATGATGGCCGTGCCGTGCTGGTCGTCGTGCATGACAGGAATGTCTAGCTCTTCTTTCAGACGTTGTTCTATCTTGAAGCATTCGGGCGCCTTGATGTCCTCCAAGTTGATGCCGCCGAAGGTCGGGGCGATTTGCTTCACTGCCTCCACGAACTTGTCCGGGTCTTTCTCGTCAATCTCGATATCGAACACGTCGATGCCCGCATAAATCTTGAAGAGCAGTCCTTTCCCTTCCATCACGGGCTTGCCGCTCATGGCGCCTATGTCGCCCAGCCCGAGCACGGCCGTACCGTTCGATATGACAGCCACGAGGTTGCCCTTGGCCGTATAGTCGTAAGCCGTTTGCGGATCTTTTTGTATTTCTAAGCATGGCTCCGCCACTCCGGGCGAGTAAGCCAATGATAAGTCGGTTTGTGTGCTGTACGGTTTGGTGGGGACTACTTCTATTTTCCCCGGCTTGCCTTGGGAATGGTAGAGCAAGGCCGCCTCTCTTGTGATTTTCGCCATAAGTTTGATTGTCCTAAGTGTTTGCCGCAAAGATAAAAAAAATCCCGGTAAAAAAGGGGAAACGGCATTTCAAAATAACTTTTTTATTGTGTGATGGAAACAGATTACATATCTTTGCGCGGATATATTTACAACGTTACAAATAAATATGTAGGTAAACAACTGCTTTGACGCAGTTTTGCGACTTGGGCTTATGGAGAATTTTGCTCGATTCCGTCATACCCTTCCCCTTCAGATCCGCTTCAACGACGTGGACACGTTAGGGCATGTGAACAATACGGTCTATTTCTCTTTCTACGACTTGGGCAAGACCGGTTATTTCCAAGCCGTGCAACCCGATGAGGCTGTCATGGGAAAGACCGGGGTGGTGCTCGCCCATGCCGAAGTGGACTTCCTAGCCTCCATCCAACCGGAGGAGCATGTAGCAGTACAGACGGCTGTCAGCGAAATCGGGCATAAGAGTTTTACGATCGTCCAGCAGGTCATCAACAGTGACACGCGGCAGGTGAAATGTTTTTGTACCTCGGTCGTGGTGGCTTTCGACACGGCTTCCCGCCAGGCAGTACCCGTCCCCGAATCGTGGGTGCAGGCGTTTTGCCGCTATGAGGGGCGCGACTTGAGGCGCCATGGGGCGTAGGCCGTGCTTTGCGCCGAGGGTATGGGAGAAAAGCCCCGCCGCTTTTTCTCGGAAGTGCCGCCCCTTTTTCCAGTTTCCCTTTTCTATTATTCCATGCCGATGAAACGAATCTTTCCCTTCCTCCCCGTCCTGCTCCTTGCGCTCTCCTTGCCGCTCCATGCGCAGGAGGATGCGTCGTACACAGTGGAAGCCTCCCTTGGCGACTCCACCGCTGCGGGCAAGGTCTATTTGTTGGATGCCAATACCGGCCTCCCGATTGACTCGGCGGTCGTGGCATGCGGGCGTTTCCGCATGGAAGGCACGGTGCCTGAGCCGGTCTTGGCCATGCTGTCTTCCCCGGATCTGGCCGTGCAAGGCTCTTTCTTCCTCGAGCCGGGGCATATCCGCCTGCGCGGGCAGGGGGAATCCTTCTTGGCCACGGGCACCTCGCTCAACGATGCCTTCCTGAAGATGCTGGGCGAATTGGGGCATTTTGCCAAACTGCTCTCCGAAAGTCCGGAACAAGGATTGAAAAGCGAGATATTCACCCTGAAGGTGGACAGTGTGGTGTGCCAAGTGTTGGAAGGGCATTCCAACGACTTGCTCGGCGCGGTGTGTCTTCTGCAGCTTGCCCCTGCCTACATACCCCCGGGGCGGATTCTGGAACTCATCCGTTCCACGGGTTCGGTCGTGCAAGGGAATCCGGCTGTTGCCGCCATGCGCGGAAGCATAGAGAGGCAGTTGAATACGGCTGAGGGCAAAATGTTTACCGACTTTTCTGCCGTGTGCGAGGGTGATACGGTATCGCTTTCCGACTATGTAGGCAAGGGGGATTACGTCTTGGCCGACTTTTGGGCCAGCTGGTGCGGGCCTTGCCGGCGGGAGATGCCCCACATGGCATCTATATATAATAGGTATAAGGGAAAAGGGCTGGTAGTGCTTGGCATTGCCACCAACGACAAACCAGCCGACACGCGCCGAGCCATGGAGGAGCTGGGCGTCACGTGGCCTCAAATCCTGAACGCCCAACAACTTCCGCTGGAGGTCTATGGTATTTCTGCCATTCCCCATCTCATTTTGTTTGCCCCTGACGGGACTATCTTGGCGCGTAATTTGCGCGGCGGGGCGCTGGATGCCCGGCTGGAGGAAGTGCTGGGCGGAACGTCCGATATGGAAACCAACTAAAACCATTAACGATATGATTACATTCAACAGTCTCTGGAGCCGTTTGTTGCCGCTTCTTTCTATCCCCCTATTGGCCGTCCCGGCCCATGGGCAAGGTACTTACCGCGTGGAAGGCAAGATGGATAATGCCGATTTCTCGGGCACTATCTACATGGTCGACCCCTATGTTTCCGACACGATCGGTACGATTTCCGTAGAGAAGGGTGTCTTTTCTTTCGAAGGACAGGTCGATCAGCCCCGTATGGCCGCCATCATATCTCGTGAAAACGGCTATCAGGCTTTCTTCGTGCTGGAGCCTGGTACGATTTCCTTGCAGGGCGATCAACTGAAATACGGCACTGGCACGCCTATGAATGAGGATTTGGACCAATTCACAACCTCTATGGACGAACTCATGGAGGCCTATCACCAAGGCACGAAGAGCCGTGAGGAAACAAATGCCAGCTCGAAACAATTACTCGACGGGGTTATGTCCAAACACGGCAACGATATCCTCGCGGTCTTCGCCATCCTGTCCGTGGAGGGGGGCGTATCTGCCGAAGAACTGGTGGCCACCATCGAAAAAGCGGGTTCCTTTGTACAGGAATACCCCCCGGTCGCAAGCCTGAAGAAGAGGCTTGTGGCCCGTGCCGCCACCGCCGAGGGCAAGATGTTCACCGACTTCTCGGCCGACTACGAGGGCAAGACGCAAAAACTTTCCGACTATGTAGGGAAAGGGCAGTACGTGTTGGCCGACTTCTGGGCCAGCTGGTGCGGGCCGTGCCGCAGGGAGATTCCCCACATTGCCGAGTTGTACGACAAATATAAGGACAAGGGTTTGGTCGTGCTGGGCGTGGCTACCTGGGACAAGCCTGAGGACACGGAAAAAGCCATGGCGGAGCTGGGCGTCACTTGGCCCCAGATCATGAATGCGGAGTACGCCGGTTCGGACGCCTATGGCATCAACGGTATCCCGCATATTATCCTTTTCGCTCCCGACGGCACGATCCTGAAGCGCAACCTGCGCGGCGACGAGATGAAGCGTGCCGTGGAAGAGGCCATGGCCCAGTACAATAGTGTGAACCCTTGATGCCGGGACTTGGAAAATGAAACGCATAATCCTTCCTGTCCTTGCCTATCTCGTGTGTATGCTGCCGGTCCTTTGCCACAAAGCGCCGAAGGGCATGCAGGTCCTGACCTCCGGGATCGAGTTCCGCACCCTGACCTTCGGCCAGGTATATGTGCCCGAGGAAGCGGAGAACGGCGTGCAACTGACCGATTCGCTCGTATATGTATGCCCGGCCACCGGCTCCGATCCTTTCACGCTGGCGGCGCTCCAGACGTTGCTTGCGCGCGAAGTCGTCGGCTTCACGGCACGGGTTACGCCCGCGAACTTCGCCCAAATGGCCCAAAGCCACTTCCAGCGCTACGTCCGCCAGTATGAGAACGCCGCATACGCCATGCGCCAGAACGAAAACGATAAGCCGCTTTACATGAATTACGCCCGTTACATTACGACACGCCTTGATTATAGCTCGCCCCGCGCCTTGGTCATGGAGATGCGCCGCGACGAGTATACGGGCGGTGCCCACGGGAACTACGAAATCCGCCGGATGAGCATCCGCTTGGGCGGCGTCCATACCCAGGTGCTCCAGCCGAAGGACATCTTTACCCCGGACTTGGACAGTGTGGCCGTGCTCGGATGGGTGAAAGAGGCGCTCATGGCCGACAACGGATGCGCGACCGCCGAAGAATTGGCGCATAAGACGTGTATCGACCTCGACGAAGTATTCCTCACTTCCAATGTCAGCATCGACCCGCGCGGCGTCACGTTCATCTACCAACCCTACGAGATAGCCTGCTATGCGGGCGGCGCGCCGCGCGTCACGCTCCCCATGGAGCGCATACGGCCTTGGCTGAAGCCCGATATTGCCGCGCTCTTTTCCGACCTTCAGGAAAGCCGGTGAGGAAAAGCCCTGCCGCTTTGCGCGGGGAGTGGCAAGGAAAACCGCCAAGAGGGGCAAGGGAAATCAGAATTTCCCTTGCCCCTCTTGGCGGTTTCTAAAGGCGGTAACGGGAAGGGGGTATCCACCGCCTGCCTCCCGGGTGGCCTTTTCCCCGAAAATCCGGGAAGTAATGGAACGGGATGGTGCTGTCCGCGGCTTGGACGTGCATGCGTCCTGCCGGGAATGTGGAAGGAATATCCCTCCCGAAGCCCCCCTTCTGCGTAGCGCCGTTTCCCTGCCCGGAGGCCTTGGCAAGCGCCTTTCTTGCGATGGGCACGGTTCGGGGAAAGAACCGTTTAAGGGAAAATAATCCATTCCTCTTGTACGATTTTGTAGATTTTTGCTGATTTCGTTTGTTTTATTGGGAATAATCGTGGATATTTGCGGGTAGTTTACCATTTATTATCAATTAGTCCTCTAATCCCGCGGTTAGGGGAGTGAAAAAATATCGTGTTAAAGATGAAATCTTATCGCTTCCTGAAGGGGAAGAAATGTTTCCTTTCCCTGTTTTGTGTGCTGTGTGTGTTTTTGAACTCCTCCTGCACAAATGACGACATCCCCAGTGAGAGTTATTATACTTTTACGGGGCAGACCATCTCCGACTACCTTTCTTCCGAGTCGGATTTTAGCTTGTACTACGAGACGATAAAGCGTGCTACCTTGAACGGGGGCTCTACACTTCTCTCGTTGCTGAGTTCTTATGGCTACTACTCCTGTTTCGCGCCGACGGATAGCGCGATGATTGAATACCTGAGCCAATTCGGGACAGAAACCATAGACGGGCTTTACGAAGTCATGTCCACGACTGAAGAAGCGGACTCCATCATTGATTTGGTGGCCAAGATGCACATCATCAGTTCGAGCTATAATGCAACGATTTATGAAACCCAGTATTTCGACCAAAAGCTGGCCGATGCCAACCTGTACGACAAGATTCTTTATATAACCTCTTACGGTGATACATACCGGGTCAATGACCAGGCGACGATTGTATTGCGCGACGTGGAACTGCACAATGGGGTCGTGCACGGGCTCGACGGGGTTTTGACGCCTTCCGACTTGAAGTTCAACGACTTCTTTACCCTTTATCCCCAATTCTCCATCTTCGGGCGGCTTTGTGAGCTTACGGAAGTAGCAGACCGCGTCAATACAGTCCCGCAAGATTACGACTTTGTGCAAGACAATGGCGACTATTCGACATGGGTATCATGGGACTTGCATATCGAAACGCCGAGTGCCCAGTATTATTGGTACACGGTATTCGTTGAGTCCGATTCGGTTTACGGCGCATGTGTCCCCGGAGTGAGCGAAGCTACCTCGTGGGAAGACACGTTGAAGGCAATAAAAGATTACGCCCTTGAATGGTTCCAAGATGCTTACTCGGACGAACCTTCCACTTTGCAGGCAGGTGTGAACGAGAATTGGGCTTCCGAGGACAATTACCTGAATCGCTTCGTGGCATACCACATAATGAACAAGAAAGTAGCCCGGGCGGATTTCACCCGCTACGATATCGCCATGGAGAATAGCTACGAGCATATCCGCGAATACCACGAGATGTTGGCCCCCAATACGATACTCTACGTTTCTGCCGGTGCCAATGGGCATGCTTGGCCCGATGGCGTGGATCCCGATCCGGACCGCATCGTTTTGAACCCGACCGGGGAGTATGACAAAGATGCTATATGGCGTTCGGGAAAAGACTGGTCGCGGCCGAAAGAAGACGGGCCTGAAGTGCTCTCGCGCTCCTATGAATCTGAAAACGGCTATTTCCACGAAATCGGAGGCATCCTTACTTATACCCGGAGCGAGTTCAAGAAACACCGTTTCCGCATCGACCTTTCTTGCATCAGCCCGGAGATTATGAATAACGACTTGCGCTATAAGTACACGGCGCAAGGGCGAATCGTACTTCCCGAAGGCTATTGCTCGAATGTCAAGTTCCTCACCGAACAAATGGTCTTGATTATGGTATGTCCTAATACGAATGCCGGAGCGGGCGGTAATAATGCGCATCAGGGAGACGAAATGTTCGTCGTGCGGACTTATGACATCGTGTTCCGTCTACCGCCGGTTCCGGCAGGGACTTATGAGGTGCGCATGGGATTCTCCAGCTCCGACCACCGCGGTTGCGCCCAGTTCTATATGGGTAGCGATTCGGATTGCGATTGGGAGAACGAGAACTTCTCCGGGCTTACGGCATGCGGGATACCGATCGACTTGACCCAAGTGGTGACGAACTACGGTTGGGTTGCGGATACGGATTCGGAAGCCGAGAACCAGGAGATAGACAAGAACATGCGAAACCAAGGCCGCATGAAAGGACCAAACTCCTGGCTGGGGGCAAACGGCAATGATTCACGCTCGTTGCGTGACATCGGCGACGGCCACTCGCCGCAGCGCGTAATCTTGGGTAATGTGACTTTGCAGGAAGACGGCGCGATTTATCTGCGCGCCCGTGGTATGGTGGATGATGATGACGTGGAGCTGATGGCCGATTATTTCGAGATATGCCCCGATAACATCTATAACAATCCGGAAAAGACGGAGCCACGCGATTGATTCCGCGTTGTGCCCGCTTGCCCTTGGCCTTTGGGCGGGTAGGGGAAAGCGGCGGTGCATTCCGGAAAAAGCGCTTCGCCGAATAGCAGAAAGTCCCGCGGCTTGCCTTGCACTTGGCAAGGAAGCCGCGGGACTTCTTTGTGCCCTATCGTTAAAAAGTAGCTGCCCTGTCCGGCATTGCGCGGGCAGGGCAGCTACTCTTAACGGGGGAATTCCAACTTTTTCAGCAGAAGTGCTTGGCAATGGCCTCCGCCGTGGCCTGGAATTCTTCCGGGCTAAGTTGTAGCTTGGGGCGGGAGAATAGCATGTCGCCTTCCGTGTCGAGCGGGATGAGGTGTATGTGGGCGTGCGGGACTTCCAGCCCCATCACGGCCATTCCTACTTTGCGGCAGGGGAAAGCCTGTTCAATGGCGCGGGCCACGCGTTTGGCAAAAAGGTGGAGCGCGGCATACTCCTCGTCGGGAAGGTCGAGGATGTAGTCGGTTTCACGCTTGGGGATGACCAACGTGTGCCCTTTCTTCAAGGGGTTTATGTCGAGGAACGCGTAAAAGCGCTCGTCCTCGGCCACCTTGTAGCTCGGGATTTCTCCGGCTACGATCTTGCTGAATAGAGTCATGGCTTGTATCTTTTTAGTGGAAAACGGTTGTGTGGGGGGTCAGATGCTGATGTCGATGATTTCAAAGGATACCTTCCCCTGCGGCACGGATATCTCGGCCGTCTCGCCGACCTTCTTGCCCAGCAGCCCTTGGGCTATGGGGGTTTGTACTGAAATCTTCAACTCTTTGAGATTGGCTTCGCTCTCAGGCACGATGGAGTAAGTCATTTTCGCGTTCGTCTTCGTGTTGCGTAGCGTAACCTTGGTTAAAATCTGCACGCTGTCGGTCTTCAGCTTGGATTCGTCTATGATTTTTGCTTCGCCGATGGTCTTTTTCAGCGCGTTGATTTTCATCTCGAGCAATCCCTGCGCCTCTTTTGCGGCGTCGTATTCGGCGTTTTCCGAGAGGTCGCCCTTGTCGCGGGCTTCCGCTATCTGGCGGGAGATTTCGGGACGCTTTACCGTTTCGAGGTAGCGCAATTCTTCGGTTAGCTTTTTGTAACCGTCTTCAGACATATAGGCCATATCTTGTCTCCTTTTGCATTTAGTGTATTTGGTAAAATACGGGTTGGTTTGTTATTGTTTTCAATCGGCAAAAAAACGAATTCCGACAGGGTTGTGCCGGAACTCGTTTTGCCTTTGTTTGACTTTGTTGTGTGGACAAAGGTAAGTGAAAGGAAGGAAGGTCTGGAAATATTTTAACTTGATTTAGTAAAACCAGAGCCTTCCTTTTGCTTGGCCAAGGTTTGTGAAAGGCTTATTAGCGGAAAATTTCGTCTACGGCCTGCTTCAACGATTCGTGATCGGTGTACCTGGCCTGCAATTCACTCTCGCGGGAGATGAGGAACACGGTGGGGAGTTCCCTCACGTTGTAGTTCGAGGCTACAGCCCCGGGGTCGGAAACGTTTTCCAGTACGCATATCCACGGCAGGGCATCCGTCACGGTGCGCCAGTAGTGCTGGTCTTTGTCTTCGCTCACTTGGTAGATTTCCAGCCCTTGCCCGTGGTAGCGGTTGTAAAGCCCGCGCAGGAAGAGGTTGTGCGCGGGCGAGTAGCTGGCTTCCTGCAGGGTGAAGTCGAGCAAGACTACTTTTCCTCCTAGCGCGCTCAGGGACTGTTGGATGCCGTGCTTGTCGGGCAGGTTGATTTCTATGAGGCCTGCTTCCTGAATCTTTTCGGCCGGGATGCGTTGTTGCTGGCGTGCTTGCAGGATGCGTATGTTTTGCAAGCCTTTCATCGTGTAGTTATGCAGGTTCTGGGTGCGCACCGACTGGGGCCAGAAGGTATCCCAGCAAGTTCCCACTGCCTGGAAGAGGGTGATGTCCTCTTCGCTTTCCACGTTGAACAGCAGTATCCCGTCGATCTGCTGGAAGAGCGCGTAGTAGGCATAGGGCTTTTGCGGGTCGGCGAAGATGTAGTTGAGGCGCATGTCGGCCTTGTGGCGGAGTATGGCGTTGCGCATGCTGTCGGCGGCAAGGCGCACGTCCATCCGCCCTTCCCTCACGGCAGTGGAAAGGGTGCTGACGAGGGATTGCACCGCCCCTTGCTTGAGCGCGATTTCGCGTATTTTCAGCGAGTTCTCGCTGCCTTCCACGGAATAGCCCGTGCCGAGGCCGGGGAACTTGCCGCTGATGGTGATTTCTTCGCAACTGTCCACGCAGAAATGTACGACTTCCGTCCCCACGCGCAGGCGGTAAAATTCGGGCGCGCCGGGGTGCTGGCCGCCGAGGCGGTAGTGCCCGCCGTCATCCGCCTCGGCCGAGTCTACGGGCACTATGCCCTCGAGGCTTTCGTGTTCGAGGTATATTTTCTGGCCGCCGTCGAGGCCTTCGATAGTGCCTTGCACGGTAAACCGGTCGCGCTCGCGGCAAGAGGAAAGCGCCACGAGGGCGCAGAGGACGAGGAGGGCTTTTCTCATGATGTGTGGCTTGGTGGGTTTGTTCTTCTCCTTGGGGGAAAGAGGGGAAGCGCGGGCGCTTTGCCCGGCAACCGCTGCCGCTTTCCACGGAAAGCGCAGGCGGTTTTTCCCGTTTCGCGCGGCAAAGATAACCTGTTTGCGCGTAAAAGCCAAGGGAAAGGCGTGCAGGCGGGGGGACTCTTCCGCCCTTGCGTGATTCCCGTGGTGCGGAGGACGCCGGAGGGGCATGCTGGCCCATGGGCGGGACGCCGGGGGCGTTTCCATCCAATATAAGTTTTTCCTCGCCATCTTTTCAGTACCTGTTATTCCGGGGTTGCGAAAGATTTCCTATCTTTGCGCCGAACTTATACGAGATCAGTAAATTAGAATCCAATTTTTATTTTTATGGTTAATCCAATTGTTAAGACGATCGAGTTGCCCGACGGACGGGTAATCACGCTCGAGACTGGGAAATTAGCCAAACAAGCCGATGGATCCGTGGTGCTCCGCATGGGCAATACGGTGCTCCTGGCCACTGTTTGTGCAGCAAAAGACGCCGTTCCCGGTACGGACTTCATGCCTTTGCAGGTAGAGTATAAAGAGAAATATTCTGCATTCGGCCGCTTCCCCGGCGGTTTCACCAAACGGGAAGGGCGCGCTTCCGACTATGAAATCCTCACTTGCCGCTTGGTAGACCGCGCCTTGCGGCCTCTCTTCCCCGATGATTTCCATGCTGAAGTCTACGTGAACATTGTGCTCTTTTCTGCCGACGGCGTGGACATGCCTGACGCCTTGGCGGGCTTGGCGGCCAGCGCGGCCCTGTCGGTGAGCGATATACCTTGGGGCGGCCCGATTTCGGAGGTGCGCGTGGCGCGCATCGACGGGCGGTATGTCATCAATCCCACGTTCGAACAATTGGAGAAAGCCGATATGGACATCATGGTTGCCGCCACGTACGACAACATCATGATGGTCGAAGGTGAAATGGACGAAGTGAGCGAAGCCGACCTGATAGAGGCCATGAAGGCCGCCCACGAAGCCATTAAGCCGCAATGCAAGGCGCAGATGGAGATGGCCGTGGAAGCGGGCAAGGCGGAGAAGCGTGCCTATTGCCACGAGGAGAACGACGAGGAACTGCGTGCGGCCGTGCGCGAGGCTTGTTACGAGAAGGCCTACGCCATAGCCGCTTCGGGAAACCGCAACAAGCATGAACGCCAGGAAGCTTTCGACGCCATCCGCGAAGAATTCAAAGCCCGGTATACGGAAGAAGAACTTGAAACCAAGGCCCCGCTCATAGACCGTTATTACCACGACGTGGAGAAAGACGCCATGCGCCGCTGCATTTTGGACGAAGGCAAGCGCCTTGACGGCCGTTCCACTACCGAAATCCGCCCGATATGGTGCGAAGCCGGGCCGTTGCCCGTCCCCCACGGCTCGTCCATCTTCACCCGGGGCGAGACGCAGTCGCTCTCGACCGTGACGCTCGGCACGAAGTCGGACGAAAAGATTATAGACGACGTGCTCAACCAAGGCAGGCAACGTTTCTTGCTGCACTATAATTTCCCGCCTTATTCGACCGGCGAGGCAAAGGCGCAGCGGGGCGTGGGACGTCGCGAGATAGGGCACGGGCATTTGGCATGGCGCGCGCTGAAAGGCATGTTGCCCGATGCTTATCCCTACTGCGTGCGTGTCGTGTCCGACATATTGGAATCGAACGGCTCCTCTTCGATGGCTACCGTGTGTGCCGGGACTTTGGCCTTGATGGATGCCGGTGTGCCCATAAAGAAGCCCGTGAGCGGCATTGCGATGGGCTTGATTAAGAATGCGGGCGAGGACAAATACGCCATCTTGAGCGACATCCTTGGCGATGAAGACCACCTCGGCGACATGGACTTCAAGGTGACGGGGACAAAAGACGGTATTACCGCCACGCAAATGGACATCAAGGTCGATGGCCTTTCCTTCGATATATTGGAGAAAGCCCTTGCCCAGGCAAAGGCCGGGCGTGAGCATATCTTGGGAAAGATGCTCGAATGCTTGCCCGCGCCTCGTCCTAACTTGAAAGACAACGCTCCGCGCATCGAAACCATGACCGTACCCAAGGAATTCATCGGTGCCATCATCGGCCCGGGCGGAAAGATTATCCAAGGGTTGCAGGAGGAAACCGGCGCTATTATCAATATAGACGAAGTGGACGGGGTAGGGAAGATCGAAATTGCCGCCACCAACCGCAAGAGCATCGAGGCCGCCCTTTCCAAGATCAAGAATATCGTTGCCATACCCGAAGTGGGCGAAGTCTACGAAGGCACGATCCGTTCGGTCATGCCCTATGGCGTATTTGTGGAATTCCTCCCCGGGCGCGACGGATTGCTCCACATTTCGGAAATAGGGTGGAAGCACTTTGCCACGATAGAAGAGACCGGTTTGCAGGAAGGGGATACCATCAGCGTGAAACTCCTTGACATCGACCCGAAGACCGGCAAGTTCCGTCTTTCGCACAAGGTGCTGGAAGAAAAACCGGAGGGTTACGAAGACCGTCCCCAGCGGCCTCGCGGTGCGCGCGGCGACGGGCTTCGCTTCCGCCGCCACGACTAAATTCCCGGAAAGTTCGCATTCCCCCTTTCCCCACGGGAGGGGAGGAAACCGATATATGGCGGGGACGCTCAGGAGAGTGTCCCCGTTTTTTTCGTCTTGGAGGGCATGAAATCCCGTAGCGCTTCGCGGGTTTTGGGATTTGGATGAGGAAGATTGGGTGGAAAGAAGCGTAAAAATGTTGTTTTTGTAATAGAATTTTGCGCAAAGGGGCAAGGCTTGCGGGGAAAAGTGATACTTTTGCCGCATGATACGCTTCTTAATCCCTTTATCCTTCCTGCTCTTTTTCATTTTCCCCGCGTTCAGCCAGTCCCCTTCCCAAGAAGAATTCCCGCTTCCCGCCGTCGTACAGCCCGACAGCCTTCCGCCTTTTGCGGCGGAGAGGCAGGCCGTGGCTCCCGACTCGCTGGCCGGCTGGAGGAAAGGATGGCTCGGCAAGCTCTATCGCTATTTCCAAAACTCGAACAAGGATCGCACTTTGACCCAGAAGTTTGACTATTCGATTGTCGGGGGGCCGCATTATTCTTCCACGACCGAGTTGGGGGTGGGCATTTTGGCCGCAGGCTTGTTCCGTTTGGACCGCAATGACCTCTCCTTGCCGCCCTCGAATGTGACGCTTTTCGCCAATGTTTCGACGTCCGGCTTCTACGTTTTGGGTTTGCGCGGCAACACTTTTTTCCGTGGAGGCCGTTTCCGCATCGATTATACAGGCTATTTCTATTCCATGCCCGGGGACTTTTGGGGCGTGGGCTTCTACAATGGGCGCGACTCGACGAAGACGCACATGGAACGCCAGCAGGTACGGGTGGAGACCGACTTTATGTATTGCTTTTCCCCGGCCTGGTATGTGGGAATCAACATGGATTACAACTTTACCCGAGCCAAGTCGCTCGATAAGCCCAGCTACATACCGGACGGGCAGCACATGAAGTACATCAATACCGGCTTGGGTCTTTTCTTCCAGCATGACTCGCGCGACGTAATCACCAGCCCCTACAAGGGATGGTACTTGCAGTTCGACCATACCTTCTACCCCGGTTGGCTGGGCAACCGCGACGGCTTTTTCACCAGCACCGAGGTTACGGCCGACTTCTATGCCCCGTTGTGGAAGAACTCCGTGCTGGCTTTCGACGTGCATGGGCTCTTCCATGCGGGCGATGTGCCTTGGACGATGCTTTCCTCCATGGGCGACGGCAGCCGCATGCGGGGCTACTACGGGGGACGCTACCGCGACAAGAACCTGATGGAGGCGCAAGTTGAGTTGCGGCAGCGCATCCACGGGCGCATCGGGGCGGTGGCTTGGGTCGGTGGCGGTACGGTCTTCCCCGAGTTTGAAGCCTTGCGCCTGGACCACGTGCTGCCCTCCTACGGGTTGGGCTTCCGTTGGGAGTTTAAGAGCCGGGTGAATATCCGTATCGACTATGGCTTCGGGAAGGATACGTCCGGCTTGGTCTTCAACATCAACGAAGCCTTTTAGGGAAAAGCCTTGGGGCTTTTTGGGGAAAGCGCAGTGCCTCTTTGCCGGGAGTGCCATGCCTTTTCCCGGCTTCGTGCAGCGCTTTTGTGCGAAATCTTGCCCACCTTGCTGAAAAAGGCTACCTTTGCGCCTGCATCAAAGTAGAAACAAAAACACCGAACCATGATTCTATTTTTCAGCACCCCTCTCCGGAATGTCATCGCCGTGGAGGCCGACCACTCCCTTTCGGACGACGAGACCGAACGCCTCTGCTGGCTTTTTGGCGGGGCTTCGCTTGCACAAGAAGAGAACCTGTCGGGCTTTTTCGTAGGCCCGCGCAGGGAAATGATTACCCCGTGGAGCACGAATGCCGTGGAAATCACCCAAAATATGGGTCTTTCGGGCATAAGCCGCATCGAAGAGTACTTCCCCGTGGAAAACGAAACGGCGGAATACGACGAGATGCTGCAGCGCATGTATAAAGGGCTCACGCAAGACATTTTCACCTCCGGCCTCAAGGCGGACCCCATACGCCATATTGAAGACCTGGAGGCATACAACGAGCAGGAAGGGCTGGCCCTCTCCAAAGAGGAGATAGAGTACCTGAAAGGAATCGAAAAGGAAATGGGCCGGTTGCTTACCGACAGCGAAGTTTTCGGTTTCGCGCAAATCAATTCCGAGCATTGCCGGCACAAGATTTTCGGGGGCACGTTCATAATTGACGGGGAGGAGAAGGAAAGCAGCCTTTTCCAACTCATCAAGAAGACCACCCGCGAGCACCCGGGGAAGATAATATCCGCCTACAAGGATAACGTGGCCTTTGCCGAAGGCCCTGTCGTGGAGCAGTTTGCGCCGGCAGACCACGCGAACCCCGACTTCTTCCGCATAAAGGACGTGGAAAGCGTAATCTCCCTGAAAGCCGAGACGCACAACTTTCCCACCACGGTGGAGCCTTTCAACGGTGCCTCTACCGGCACGGGCGGCGAAATACGCGACCGCATGGGCGGGGGCATTGGCTCCATGCCCATAGCGGGTACTGCCGTTTATATGACTTCTTATCCCCGTACCGAGGCCGGGCGCGAATGGGAACAAATCTTGCCCGTGCGCAAATGGCTCTACCAGACGCCCGAGCAAATCTTGGTGAAGGCGTCCAACGGGGCCAGTGATTTCGGAAACAAATTTGGGCAGCCGCTCATTTGCGGCTCGCTGCTGACTTTCGAGCACCAGGAGGGAGACGAGAAATATGGATACGACAAGGTTATCATGCTGGCCGGGGGCGTAGGTACCGGCACGCGGCGCGACTGCCTGAAGGGTACGCCGCAGAAGGGGAACAAAATAGTCGTGATGGGTGGCGACAACTACCGTATCGGCTTGGGCGGAGGCTCCGTCTCGAGCGTCGATACCGGCCGCTACAGCAGTGGCATTGAGCTGAACGCCGTACAGCGTGCCAATGCGGAAATGCAGAAGCGCGTATATAATGTGGTGCGCGCCCTCTGCGAGGAAGAGGAAAATCCGGTAGTCTCCATACACGACCACGGCTCGGCCGGCCATGTGAATTGCCTCTCCGAACTGGTGGAGGACTGCGGCGGGCTCATAGAAATGGGCAAACTGCCAGTCGGCGACAAGACGCTTTCGGCCAAAGAAATCATAGCCAACGAATCGCAGGAGCGCATGGGGCTGCTCATCCAAGAGCAAGCCATCGGGCGCGTCCAAAGGATTGCCGAGCGGGAGCGCGCCCCGATGTACGTCGTGGGCGAGACGACGGGTGACGCGCGCTTCGCTTTCGTGCAGGAAGATGGTGTCCGTCCCTTCGATCTGGCCGTGAGCCAGATGTTTGGCTCTTCGCCTAAGACTTACATGGTAGATAAAACCGTGGAACGGCGCTATGGGAATGTCTCTTACGATGCCGCGGAATTGCAGGAATACGTCACGCGTGTGCTCCAATTGGAAGCCGTGGCTTGCAAGGACTGGCTGACCAATAAGGTAGACCGTTCGGTCACCGGGCGCGTGGCGCGGCAGCAATGTATGGGAGAACTGCAACTTCCGCTTTCGGACTGCGGCGTCGTGTCGCTGGATTTCCGTGGCACGCGGGGAATCGCTACCGCCTTGGGTCATGCCCCGCAGGCGGGGTTGGCCGACCCGGCGGCGGGCAGCGTGCTTGCAGTGGCGGAATCGTTGACAAACCTCGTGTGGGCACCGCTGGTGGACGGCATGGATAGCATTTCGCTTTCGGCCAACTGGATGTGGCCTTGCCGCAGCCAGGAAGGGGAGGATGCCCGGCTGTACCAAGCGGTGGAGGCCTTGAGTGGCTTTTGCTGCGCTTTGGGCATAAACGTTCCCACGGGCAAGGATTCCCTTTCCATGACGCAGCAGTATCCCGACGGGACGAAAATCATAGCCCCGGGTACGGTCATCGTAAGTGCGGGCGGGCAGGTGAGCGACGTGAAGCGCGTGGTCAGCCCGGTGCTGGTCAATGACGGAAAGACTTTCCTCTATCATGTAGACTTCAGCTTCGACCATTTGAAACTCGGGGGCAGTGCGTTTGCCCAGAGCCGTAACAAAGTGGGAAGCGACGTGCCCACGGTACGGGACGCCAGGTATTTCCGCGCGGCTTTCTTGGCTATCCAGGAATTGATACGGCGCGGTTTGGTGCTTGCCGGGCATGATATCAGCGCGGGCGGCATGATTACGACGCTTTTGGAGATGTGTTTTTCCCATGCGGAAAGCGGCGGCATGGAATTGAGCCTCGACGGAATCAAGGAAGAGGATATCGTGAAAATCCTTTTTGCCGAGAATCCCGGCGTCATTATCCAAGTAGAAGACCAGAAAACGGTGGAACAAATCCTTACGGACGCAGGGGTAGCTTTTGTCAAGCTGGGCAGTCCGGTCGAAGAACGCCATATTTTGGTGCATAAGGATGGTGCCACTTACCAGTTTGGCATTGACCATTTGCGTGACGTGTGGTATGAATCGTCCTATTTGCTCGACCGCAAGCAGAGTTTCAACGGCTGTGCCCGCGAACGCTTCCTCAACTATAAGGAACAACCCGTAGAGCAATGTTTCTTGCCCGGCTTCACCGGTAAAATGAAAGACTACGGAATCGACCCGGACCGCCGCACTGCGAGCGGAATCAAGGCCGCCATTATCCGGGAGAAGGGTACCAATGGCGAACGGGAGATGGCCTATATGCTGTATTTGGCGGGCTTTGACGTGAAAGACGTTACGATGACGGACTTAGTCACGGGGCGGGAGACGCTGGAGGAGGTGAATATGATTGTCTTCTGCGGCGGTTTCTCCAACAGTGACGTGTTGGGCTCGGCAAAAGGCTGGGCGGGAGCGTTCTTGTTCAACCCGAAAGCCAAAGAATCCCTTGACCGTTTTTACGCCCGCGAGGACACGTTGTCGCTGGGCATCTGCAACGGTTGCCAGTTGATGCTCGAATTGGGCCTCCTCAGCAGTCCCGGCGAAGAAAAGAGGCCGCGCATGCTGCACAACGACAGCCGCAAGTTCGAGAGCGCTTTCCTCGGTTTGACCATCCCTGCCAACCGTAGTGTCTTGTTCGGTTCGCTGGGCGGCTCGAAACTGGGTGTCTGGGTAGCCCACGGTGAGGGGAAATTCTCGCTCCCCTATGGGGAAGACCAATACGACATTGTGGCCAAGTACAGTTACGACGCATACCCCGGCAATCCGAACGGCTCCGATTATGCGGCGGCGGCCATTTGCAGCAAAGACGGGCGGCACATTGCGATGATGCCCCACTTGGAGCGTGCTTTCTTCCCTTGGCAGTGTGCCGATTACCCTGCCGCCCGCCGGGAAACAGACGAGGTGACGCCTTGGATTGAAGCCTTCGTCAATGCCCGCAAGTGGGTAGAGGCTAAACAATAGGAGGAGGGCGGGCGGAGGAAGCCCCCGGCCGTTTCCTGTACCAATCCCCAGCGGGCGGCGCCATTGGCGGGTGCCGCCCGCTTTCCACTGATAGAGCAACCAGGGGAAGAATGCCCCCTTAATTCCTTACATGAGCGCACAGAAATACATTTCCATCCGCGGTGCGCGGGTGAACAACCTGAAGAACGTCAGTGTCGACCTGCCGCGCAACAAGCTAATCGTCGTGACCGGGCTGAGCGGTAGCGGCAAGTCGTCCCTCGCTTTCGACACGTTGTATGCCGAAGGGCAACGGCGTTACGTGGAAAGCCTCAGCAGCTACGCCCGCCAGTTCTTGGGGCGGATGAGGAAACCGGAGTGTGATTTCATCTTGGGCATCCCCCCGGCCGTGGCCATCGAGCAGAAGGTCATCAGCCGCAACCCGCGCTCGACGGTGGGCACCAGCACGGAAATCTACGAATACCTGCGCCTCCTCTTCGCGCGTGTGGGGCAGACGTTCTCGCCCGTCAGCGGGAAGAGGGTGAAGAAGGACACGGTGGACGACGTGGTCCGCTGCTCCCTTTCCTATCCCCGGGGGACGCGTTTCACCGTCCTCTGCCCGCTCAAGGAGAAGCCTTCCGTGTCCTATCTGGAACAGCTCCTCAAGATGGGTTTCTCGCGGCTGGAGGTCGATGGGACGATCGCCCGCATCGACGAACTGCTCGCCTTGGCCGCTTCCGGAAAGGGCGGGCGCTCTTCCGGGGAAGCCCCGGCGCTCCCGGACGGAAGTCCTGCCGCCCCCGGGGAAAAGGTGCAAGGCGGCGGGGATGGAGTGCCCATGCTCCACACCGACAGCAGCTGCTACATCGTGCTCGACCGTTTGCAGGTGGGCGACACGAAAGAGGCGCTCTCCCGGCTGGCGGACTCGGCGGAGGCGGCATTCTACGAGGGCGACGGGACATGCCTGCTGCGCTTCTACGGCGAGGGGGGCAACTCCCATGTCCACTCTTTCAGCGTCCGTTTCGAGGCCGACGGCATCCGTTTCGAAGAACCCTCCGACCAGATGTTCAGCTTCAACTCCCCGGTCGGCGCATGCCCCCGGTGCGAAGGCTTCGGGAGCGTGGTGGGCATCGACGAAAACCTGGTAATCCCCGACAAGAGCCTCTCGGTCTACGACGGTTGCGTCGTATGCTGGCGCGGCGAGAAGATGGGCGAGTGGCGCAAGTTCTTCATGGAACGTTCGGCCAAGTACGGCTTTCCCATCTTCAAGCCCTACTATGAGTTGTCGCGGGCGGAAAAGGATCTCCTCTGGCACGGCAACGAGGAGGTCGAGGGCATCGACCGCTTTTTCCAGATGGTGCGTGAGAACCAATACAAGATACAGTACCGCGTCATGCTGGCCCGCTACCGGGGCAAGACGGTCTGCCCCGACTGCCACGGGACGCGCCTCCGCCCCGAGGCTTCTTACGTGAAGGTGGGCGGGAAAAGCCTCCCGGAACTGGTAGACATGCCCGTCTATGCGCTCCAGGAGTTCTTCGCCGGTTTGTCTTTGGACGGGCACGACCAGGCCGTGGCGCGCCGTATCCTGCTCGAAATAGGCCGCCGCATCCGCTATTTGTGCGATGTCGGGCTGGGATACCTCACGCTCAACCGCCGGAGCAATACCCTCTCCGGCGGCGAGAGCCAGCGCATCAACCTGGCCACCTCGCTGGGCAGTAGCTTGGTCGGCTCGCTCTATATTCTCGACGAGCCCAGCATCGGCCTCCATCCGCGCGATACGCAACGGCTCATTGGCGTGCTCCGCCAACTGCAAAGCATAGGCAACACGGTGGTCGTCGTGGAGCACGACGAAGAAATCATGCGGGCCGCCGACTACTTGGTGGACGTGGGTTCCGAGGCCGGGCGGGACGGAGGCGAAATCGTCTACCAAGGCCCCGTGCCCTCGGAAGAGGCTCTTGCGCGCCTTTCTCCCGGGGAGGTGGAGCGTTCGCACACCGTGCGTTTCCTCATGGGCAAGGAGGAGATACCCCTTCCCGCCGCCCGCCGCGCCTGGAACCGCAGCATCGAAGTGCGGGGCGCGCGGGAGAACAACCTGAAGGGCATAACGGTGCGCTTCCCGCTTAACGTGCTCACGGTCGTGACCGGCGTGAGCGGTTCCGGAAAGTCCACCCTCGTGCGCGACATTTTCTACCGCGCCCTCAAGCGCGAGTACAGCGAACTGGCCGACCGCCCCGGCGAATTTGCCGGATTGGGCGGCGATGTCGGCGCGGCCAAGGGCATCGAGCTGGTAGACCAAAACCCTATCGGCAAATCCTCCCGCAGCAATCCGGCCACTTACTTGAAGGTTTACGACGAAATCCGCCGCCTGATGGCGGAACAGCCGCTGGCCAAGCAGATGGGATACACGCCCGCCCATTTTTCCTTCAACGCCGAGGGCGGGGGGCGCTGCCCCGATTGCAAGGGGGAGGGCACGATTACGATTCCCATGCAGTTCATGGCCGACTTGGTGTTGCCGTGCGAGGCGTGCCACGGCAAGCGTTTCCGTCCCGAGATACTGGAAGTGGCCTACCAGGGGCATAACATTTACGAAATATTGGAGATGACCGTAGACGAGGCCATCGGCTTTTTCACGCTCCACGGGGAGGAACGCGTCGTCGCCCGGCTCAGGCCGTTGGCCAGCGTGGGGCTGGGCTACGTAAAGCTCGGGCAAAGCAGCAGCACCCTCTCGGGGGGCGAGAGCCAGCGCGTCAAGCTGGCCTATTTCCTCTCGCAGGAGAAGGCGGCGGAGCCTACGATTTTCGTGTTCGACGAGCCGACGACCGGCCTCCACACCCACGATATCCGCCGCCTGCTCGCCGCTTTCGACGCGCTCATCGGGCGCGGGCATACGGTGGTAGTCATCGAGCACAACTTGGACGTAATCAAATGCGCCGATTATGTGGTCGATCTTGGCCCGGAGGGGGGCGACAAGGGTGGAAACCTCCTCTTCTGCGGCACGCCGGAGCAGTTGGTTTCCTGCCCGGAGAGCTACACGGCGCGTTACTTGCTGCCAAAGCTGCGGCGTTGAGGCCCGTGCCGGGCGGCAAAAGCCTTGGCGTTTTCCGGGAAAACCCCGGCACTCCTTGCGGGGAAGTGCCGGGGCTTTCCGTCGTTTCCCGCTGCCCGGGCGGACGGGCGGGGCGGGAGGAGCGCACGCCCCAGTTGGTTAATTTTACGGAAAAACGCCGGGTTGCCGCGTTTCCACGCCGCTTAATTCCTAACTTTGCCCTCCGCATCCCTTTGCCATGGACACTACTTCCACCCCTTTCTTCCGCCGCAAGCGGGTCGTTGCCTGCGCCGCCGCCGTATTGGCCGTGTTGCTGTCGGCCGCCTTGGCCGCATGGGTCCTTGTGGGGCCGCACTTCCATCCCGATGGGGAGGCATACCTCTACGTGGACCGCGACGACACGCGCGACTCGGTGTTGCATAAGTTGGCGCAGACCGGTAGCGCCCCCCGCTTCTACGCGCTTTCTTTCCTCATGGAGGTGCGGGGCTACCGGCCCCGGACGGGGTGCTACTCCATAAGCGAGGGGGAAAGCAACCTGCAGTTCTACCGGAAGATAGCCTCCGGGCGGCAAAGCCCGGTGATGCTCTCCGTGGGCAACCCGCGCACGCCCTTCGGCCTCGCCCGCAGCCTCGGGGCGCAGTTGGAGGCGGACTCGGCGGAGATAGCCGCATTGCTGGCCGACTCGGCATACATCGACTCCTTGGGCGGGTACACGCCCCAGACCTTGCCCTCATTGTTCATCCCCAATTCCTACGAAGTCTATTGGGACATACGCCCCCGCGCCTTGCTCGCCCGCCTGAAGCGGGAGCATGACGCTTTCTGGGAAGCAGGCGGGCGGCGCGAAGCGGCGGCGCGCCTCGGGCTGACCACGGGGCAAGTGGCCACGCTCGCCTCCATCGTGGATGCGGAGACGAACTATGCGCCCGAAAAGCCCCGTGTGGCCGGGCTGTACCTCAACCGCTTGCGGCGGGGGATGAAGTTCCAGAGCGACCCGACGGTCATCTTTGCCGTGGGCGACTTTACCATCCGGCGCGTGGGGAACAAGCATTTGGCGGTAGACTCGCCTTATAATACCTATTTATATAAGGGGCTTCCCCCCGGTCCCATACGCATAGCCAGCATTGCGGGCATCGACGCCGTACTCCACGCCGAGCAGCACGGGTATCTCTACATGTGCGCCCGCGAGGACTTCAGCGGCTCCCACCGCTTTGCCGTCACTTGGAGCGAGCATCGGCGCAACGCGCGCCTCTACCAGCAGGCACTCGACCGGCGCAATATAAAAGTGAAATAAAGGTTGCGGCTGCGTGGACGGGGCAAAGGCACGGGCGTCCGTTGGGCTAAGTGGAGGAATTGCCCGCGACAGCCTCCGTTTTTTGGGCAAAAGTCCCCGTCCTTTGGTTGATATTTCTTTTTTTTGTAAATTTTAAGCAGCTGTCTTCTGCTTATGGGCAGGATAGGCAGTATCTTTGCCCTTGGGACAGGGAAGCCGCCTTGGGGCGGAATCCCTGCCCCGGCCAAAACAAACTGGTTTATTATTTGCTAACTTTAATTCAAACACACCAAAGGTTATGAAGAAAATTGTACTCACGGTTGCCCTTTGTGCAGCCAGCATGTTTACTTTTGCCCAGCAGGGCGTGATGGAAATCGGCGGAAGTTTCGGTATTACGACGAGTAAGAACACGACGAAAGACAAAACCGACGATGGAACGAAGACGACTACGAATAGTGAGACTTTTGGCTTTTCTATCATGCCGTCTCTTATGTACTATATGACTGATAATATAGCAATCGGTGGTAAGATTGGTTTTGACTATGAAAAGGATAAAGTATACGACATTAAGGAGACGGTATTCAATATTATGCCTACCATTCGTTATAAGAAAGAATTGGGTGCTAATTTCTCTTGGACTCCGGAATTCTATATTGGCTTTGGTTTCGGAAACTATAATAGAGAGCTTAATGATAATGAAAGTATAGATGAGAGCATCTTTAATATGAATATTGGTATTCATTTTGCACGTTTTGAATATGCTGTCAGCGATAAGTGGGTTCTTTCTGCCAGCTTCGGTAAGTTCGGATATGATTATGAGAAGATTGAAGACAACAAGACCAATAGTTTCAGCTTGAGCTTGCTGGAAGATTCCTACGTTGGTATCGCTTACCGCTTCTAAGCGGGAAGGCTGTTCCTTACTTGGAATAAGGAGTGCCGGGACACGCCCGAGAAGGGTAGCCCCGGCACTTTTGTTTCCGTGGGGTTGCCCTTTCCACGGCCTGCGGCTTAAAAAATGTGTTTTTAGGCGGCAGGCTTGTTTTTTTGTCTTACTTTTGCAAGTTAAAAGCGGGCACGCGACGTTAACGAAAGGTTATATGGCGGGATTAAAAAAACTCGATAAGTTCGTCCTGAACAACTACCTTTGGCTTTTTTGTGCCACCTTCTTTATTTGCTTGTTTATTTGCGTGATGCAATTCCTGTGGCGCTATGTCGAGGATTTGGCAGGCAAAGGTTTGAGCATGGAGGTGCTGTTCGAATTCTTCTTCTGGGCTTCCGTCGTGATGGTGCCCATGGCTTTCCCTTTGGCCATATTGCTTGCCGCGCTTATCTGCTTCGGAAATCTCGGGGAACGCTTCGAATTGACGGCAATGAAGGCGGCCGGGATCTCATTGATGCGCATCATGGCTCCTTTGGCCGTTACCAGTTTGCTGATGGCGGCAGTCTCCTTTTATTTTCAGAATGACACTGCGCCGAAAGGGCAAATCAAAATGTGGACCCTGTTGCTCTCCATCAAGCAGACCTCCCCGGAAGTGGACATCCCCGAAGGCGCTTTTTACGACCAGATACCGGGTTACAATCTCTATGTCAAGCACAAGAACCCCAAGACGGGCATGCTCTATGACGTGATGATATACAGTTTTGCCAACGGCTTTGCCGATGCGCGTGTAATCCGTTCCGATTCGGCCCAGCTAACCGTCACGGCCGACAAGAAGTTCCTCGTTTTGGACTTGTTCCACGGGGAGATGTTCGAGAACCTGCAGTCGCAAACCAACGCGATGTTGCGTGACGTGCCTTACCGCCGCGAGATTTTCCGCCACAAGGTATCGCTTATCGACTTCAACTCGGGCTTCGAGAAGATGGACGAGGGGTTCATGTCGCGGCAGTACATGAGCAAAAACCTGAAGCAGCTGGATGAAAGCATCGACTCCCTCAACCAGTGCGTCGATTCCATGGGCTATGCCTTGTACAACCTGAGTCGTACCACGACTTATTCCTTCCCGCGCCTGGGACGGAGCGACTCGGCCATGTTGCGCTCGGTGAAGGTGGAATGGCTTGACCCGGACAGCGTGTTCCGCGTTTCCACTGCCACGGGACAGCGCAACTACGTGGCCGGGGCGTTGACGAGCACGCAGGGCTTGAACTGGGAGCTGCGGGGGACGAACCTCATCGACACGCAACGTTTCCTTTGGCGGCACGAAATCGAGTGGCACAAGAAGTTTGCCCTCTCGCTGGCTTGCATCATTTTCTTTTTCATCGGCGCCCCGTTGGGGAGCATCATAAGGAAAGGCGGAATCGGTACCCCGATGGTGGTTTCCGTCCTCTTCTTCGTGATTTATTTCATCATCGACACGACGGGGCAAAAGATGGCGAAGGAAGGAATCTGGCCGGTGTGGCTGGGCGTTTGGCTCAGCACTTTCGTGCTGATGCCCGTGGCTTGCTTCCTGACCTACATGGCCAACCGGGATTCTACGGTATTCAACGCCGATCTGTACAAGTCCGCTTTCCGGCGGTTGCTGGGCTTGCGCGAAGAGCGGCACGTGATGCGTAAGGAAGTGATAATAGAAGACCCGGATTACGCGGGGCTTTTGGAAAAAGGACTTCCCCTCTTGCGGGAAAGCGCCAAGGCTTATTTGGAAAAACACGGGCTGAACCGCCTCCCGGGCTACGTAAGGCTTTGGAGGGGGCAGGCGCACGACGAAAAGATACGGGAATTGTCAGAAGACTTGGAGCGCATTGTGGAAAACTTGGGGAACAGCCGCGACAAGGTGCTGCTGGAATTGCTCAACCGCTACCCGGTCTTGGCCGCCGACGCCCACCAGTCCCCTTTCCGGAGGCCTTGGGTGAACGCCGCGGCGGGCATTATTCTCCCCGTAGGGCTGTTCCTTTACGTCCGTATCTCCTTCTACCGGAGGCGTCTCTATAAGGATTTGCAGCAAATCATCAGCGTGAGCCGGTCGTTGGAGCAGCGCATTGCGGTGCTCGGCGAAGGCTTTGGCACGGAAAAAAACATTCAACCCATAAGATATGAACCCGGAACAGATTCGGAATATTGAGGAAGCCATCGAAGACATACGGCTCGGACGGTTTGTCATCGTAGTGGATGACGAAGACCGTGAGAATGAAGGCGATTTCATCATTGCCGCAGAGAAGATAACCCCCGAACAGGTGAATTTTATGCTCCAGCATGGGCGGGGCGTTTTGTGCGCGCCTATTACGATGGAACGCTGCAAGGAGTTGGACCTCCCGCGGCAGGTCGTGCAAAATACCTCCATATTGGGCACGCCTTTCACCGTGACCGTTGACAAACTGGAGGGGTGTACCACGGGCGTTTCTGCGCATGACCGTGCCGCCACCATCCGTGCCTTGGCCGACCCGCGCAGCACGCCTTCCACTTTCGGCCGCCCCGGGCATGTCAATCCTTTGTATGCCCAGGACAAGGGCGTGCTCAAGCGCGCCGGGCACACCGAGGCCGCCGTTGACCTGGCGCGCATGGCCGGGCTTTACCCGGCGGCGGCGTTGATAGAAATCATGAACGAAGACGGCACGATGGCCCGCCTTCCCCAGTTGGAGGAACTGGCTGAGCGTTACGGGATGCGCATTGTCCCGATACGGGACTTGATTTCCTACCGTTTGCGGCAGGAGAGCTTGGTAGAACGCGGCGTAGAAGTCGATATGCCCACTCATTACGGGCATTTCCGCCTCATACCTTTCCGGCAGTTGTCGAACGGTTTGGAACACGTGGCCCTCATCAAAGGCCATTGGGACGCAGACGAACCGATCCTCGTCCGCGTGCATTCTTCCTGTGTGACCGGCGATATTTTCGGATCCATGCGCTGCGAGTGCGGGGAGCAGCTGCACAAGGCGCTCGAAGAAATCGAGAAGGCGGGAAAAGGCGTGCTTGTTTATATGAACCAAGAGGGGCGCGGCATAGGACTCATGAATAAAATCAAGGCTTACAAGCTGCAAGAGGAAGGTTTCGACACGGTGGATGCCAACATCCACTTGGGCTTTGACCCAGACGAGCGGGACTATGGCGTAGGGGCGGAAATCTTACGCGAGATAGGCGTGCGCAAAATGCGCTTGCTCACGAACAACCCAGTGAAACGCATAGGGCTTGAGGCCTACGGGCTGGAGATTGTGGAAAATGTATCCATCGAAATTACTCCTAACCCCTACAACGAGCGTTACCTGCACACCAAGAAAGAACGGATGGGGCACACGCTCCATTTTAAAAAGTAGCGAGAAAACCAAGAGGATATAAATTGTTTTTTAATAAATAGAAGATGAACCAAGTATCAGACCGTTTGAACAATCTTGCGCCAAGCGCCACTTTGGCCATGTCGCAGAAGAGCAATGAGCTGAAGGCTCAAGGAATCGACGTAATCAACCTCAGCGTGGGGGAAACCGACTTCTTCACTCCCGACAAAATCAGGGCCGCGGGGAAAAAAGCCATTGATGAAAACTATTCTTTCTATTCCCCTGTCCCGGGTTACATGAGCCTGCGGAAGGCGATTGCCGATAAGTTGAAGCGGGAGAACGGCTTGGATTACAAACCGGAGCAAATCATTTGCTCCAACGGCGCCAAGCAAAGCGTTTGTAATGCCATCCTTTGTATGGTAAACCCGGGCGACGAGGTCATTATCCCTGCCCCTTATTGGGTGAGCTACGAGCAAATGGTGGTTTTGGCCGAAGGGAAATGCGTGATTGTCAAGGCCGGGCTGGAACAGAACTTCAAGATGACGCCCGAACAGCTGGAACAAGCCATCACGCCCCGGACGAAGGCCTTGATTCTCTGCTCCCCTTCCAATCCGACGGGCGGCGTGTACAGCAAAGAAGAACTGCGCGCTTTGGTTGACGTGTTGGTGAAATATCCGCAGGTGATGGTGCTTAGCGATGAAATCTATGAGCATATCAACTATGTAGGCAGCCACGAGAGCATCGCCCAGTTCCCTGAAATCAAGGACCGCGTGGCGATTATCAACGGGGTTTCCAAGGCTTACGCCATGACGGGCTACCGCCTTGGCTTCTTGGCCGGGCCGGAATGGCTGGTCAAGGCCTGCAACAAACTGCAGGGGCAGTACACTTCCGGGCCGTGCAGCATCGCCCAGAAAGCCGCCGAAGAGGCTTTCAACGGCGACCAGACCCCGGTAGTGGAGATGGGCAAGGCTTTTGCCCGCCGCCGCGAGTTGGTTATCCGATTGGTCAAGGAGATTCCCGGGCTGGAGTGCAACGAGCCGGAAGGCGCGTTCTATATCTTCCCCCGTTGCTCCTCGTATTTCGGGAAAACCGCTCCCGACGGGACGAAAATCGCAGGCTCTTTGGACTTGGCCCTCTACCTGCTGAACGAGGCGCACGTGGCATGCGTGGCCGGAATCGCTTTCGGCGATGACGATTATGTACGTATGTCGTATGCCACGAGCGACGAGAATTTGCGCGAAGCCTTCCGCCGCATCGGAGAGGCGTTGGGCAAGTTGAAGTAAGGAAGCCCCATCGTTTCCCGGGCGACGCCCGTCCCCGGGATGGGAATAGGACTCCTCCCCGCGGCAGAAAGCCGCGGGGAGGAGTTTTTTCGTGCGTGCCCCGGGGGAGGGGGGCGCCCTTTCCCGGGAGCGGCGGCGTCCGCCCGCACGGCAAGCCTTGCAGTTCCCGGCGGAAAGCCCCGGGCATTTCCGGGAAAAGCCGTGGCACTTTTCCCGGAAAGCCTTGCTCCGTTTCGGGGGGATTGCTTATCTTTGTTCCCGCAGGCTGCGGCCTCCTTTTCCTGGCCTGCCGCCAAACTTGTAAAACAGAGCTTTATGGATTTCAACGAAGACTACCTAAAAAACGAGGAGGAGGATGCGCGCACTGTCGCCTTCATGCGCGGCTACCTTCCGCAAGAGCTGAAGAATAAGTTCACCGACGACGACCTTTATTATTTCCTCGACGTGCTGGTGGAGTATTATGCCACTTCCGGCGTGCTCGACCAAGAGCCTGACGAAGACGGCTGCATCGAGATAGACCAGGAAGCCATCGCCCGGCATTTGGCGGAGACGGCTGCCCGCGAGGGAATCGGCGAGTTCGACCCGGAAGACTTGCTCTTCGTGGTTGAGGGTGCCTTGGAGTACGGCAGCAAGGAAGAAGGTTGAGGGGACTGAAGGACATGGGCAATACGTTTGGGACGTTGTACCGGCTGACCACCTTCGGCGAGTCACACGGCCCTGCCGTAGGCGGGGTTGTCGACGGGTTGCCTGCCGGGATTCAGGTAGACGAAGCCTTCATACAGAAAGAGCTTGACCGCCGCCGCCCGGGGCAGAGTGCCCTTACCACAAGTCGCAAGGAAGCCGACCGCGTGGAGCTGCTCTCCGGCGTGTTCGAGGGCAGGAGCACGGGATGCCCCATAGGCTTCTTGGTGCGCAATGCCGACCACCGCTCGGCCGATTACGCCAACGTGCGTGACAAGTTCCGCCCTTCGCATGCCGATTATACGTATACCATGAAGTATGGCCTGCGCGACTACCGCGGCGGTGGCCGCTCGTCGGCGCGGGAAACGATAAGCCGCGTCGTGGGCGGGGCGCTGGCCAAGCTGGCTTTGCAGGCATCTGGCATTCAAGTCAAGGCCTACACCTCGCAGGTAGGCCCGCTGGCGCTGGAAGGAAGTTACCGCGACTACGACCTTGACCGGCGGGAGGACAACCCTGTCCGCTGCCCGGACGAGGCGATGGCCGCCCGCATGGAGGAGCTTATCCGCCAGGTGAAGGCCGATGGCGATACGGTGGGCGGGCGCATCACGTGCGTCATTTCCGGTTGTCCGGTGGGGCTGGGCGAGCCGGTGGCCGACAAGTTCCACGCCCGGCTGGCGGCGGCCATGCTCTCCATCAATGCCGCCAAGGGGTTTGAGTACGGCGACATCTGCCAGCATCTTGACAAGCGCGGCTCGGAAGTGAACGACCTTTTCGTCAACCGCGACGGTCGTATCCGTACGCTCACCAACCACAGCGGCGGCATACAGGGGGGCATCACCAACGGCGAGGACATCTATTTTACCGTTTCCTTTAAGCCCGTGGCCACCGTCCTGAAGGAACAACCCACGATTGATACGGCGGGAAACCCGGCGGTGCTCGCCATGCGCGGGCGCCACGACCCGTGTGTCCTGCCCCGCGCCGTGCCTGTCGTGGAGGCCATGGCGGCCATGACGGTGCTCGACATGCTCCTTTTGTCACGAGCTGAAAGGCCCTTCTAAAAAGTAATGCAGCAGGCATTCCACAGCAGGAATGCCTGCTTTTTTTGTAGGCCGGGAAAAGCGCTTTTTGTCCTTGTCGCGGATAAGAAACGTGCAGATTGTCGTTGTGTTTGATTTGTAATTTTGGCAAAGGAGATGCAAAGTTTCTTGGATGAACCGGTATTCTTTTGTGTGCTTTTTTTGTAGTTGTCGTACTTTTCTTTATATCTTTGCGGTCGCAACCCTTTAACAAAAAAAATGGAAAATTGTGGGCTTTTTTCTATTACTGCTGCGATAGCCGCAGTAATGTACAACTTTTTACAGTTGGTTCGTATGGATTTGTTTAGGAAAATCCTGTTATTATCAGCCGTTTGTGCTGTATTTTGTGTGGATGCGCGGGCGCAGGATGCGGATGCCGGGCAGCAATCCGGGTGGAATACCTCCGCCGGATGGGAATTTGCCCCGATAGGCGCGAAGTGGTGCTACTTCGACCGGGAAATAAGGAGTATAGTCGGTGATGGATTTATCTTCATGGAATGCGTGAAAGACACGTTGCTCAGCGACTTGCCTATGCGGAAGATTACGAGGAATCGCGTCGATATATATCGGGACGGGGTCGATCCTGCCTTCACTTTTATAGACTGTTTCTACGTCCACTGCAAGGGAGATTCTGTCTACATCTACAACCCGGAGACAGAAGGCTTGGACTTGCTTTATATATTTAATGCACAACCCGGAGACACACTGGAGTTGGTTGTGCCTTATTATGCAAATGTCTTATATGCCGTACCTGGCGATACTTTCCATATTTGCATCGATGACGTTACGATAAAAGATATGGAGGGCGTGCCGGTGAAGGCCTATCATTACAGTAGTTTCTACGACGAAGCCAAATATGACCTTTACAATAGCCAGTTTTATGATTATGCCGGTAGTTCGCAACTGTTCTTCCCCGTGTCCGTACTCCCTACGGCGGGGAATCATTTCTTGCTGTCTTACTTCGATCCCGCCGTGGGCAGGTTGCAATTTGAGGATAAGGAACGTGAAATTTGGGATTTCCCATGGGATGTGTACCCTTGGGATATAGAAGATTATCTTATGGGTACGGAGAATTACCCTTGGGGTATAGAAGCCGTTACGGGGGAATCCGGTGTGGAAGTCTCTTATTCCTCGGAGGAGAAACGCCTCACTGTGGGGCTGTCGGTGCAGGGCGGGAGCGGCGCATGCCGCACGGCGCTCTTTACGGACGGTGGCGCGAAGGTCTTGGAGTTCGCGGACGGGTCGGCCGATCTTTCCGGGCTTCCGGCCGGAATCTATTTGGTACGGGTGGAAAGTTGCAAAGAAGGGGCAATCCTTTATAGCGGGAAGATAGCGATATATTAGGGACTCTCGGGCAAAAGCCCCGGGGCTTTATGGAAAAAGCGCAAGCACTCCTGTAAAAAAGTGCTTGCGCTTTTTTCCGATTCCCCTTGCGGGGTTATTCGGTGGTACGTAGGCGGACGTGGCTTTCCTGGCTGCCGTCGGTGTATTCCGTCTGCTCGATGTAGTAGCCCCCTGCGGCGGTTGCCGGCTCTTGCGGCAGGGCCATGCCGTTCAGGTCGTAGTACCTGCGGCTCTTCACCGTGCGCTGCACGCCGTCGGCATGCGGCGTTTCGATGGCAGTGGTAAAGTCCGGCAGGACGTCGAACTGCGTGCCCGGCCAGCGTTCCGCCAGCCTTTGCTGCTCGGCTGCCGTGATGGGGATGACCGTGCCGTGCCTCGGGGTGAAAGTGCCGCTTGTCTCCGTGTCGCATACCCAGGTAAATTCGTGCAGGTCGGAGGAAATGCAGAATTGGTAGTAGCCCGAGGTGTAGCAGTCGTACATGAGCACCCACTCGGATGCCTCGTCGATAATCGGGAACACGCCCGATCCCTCGACGGCCACGCTGGTCTGTTGCAGGTAGCGCCCTTCCGCCTCCCACGGGCCGAAGAGCGACGGGGCCGTTGCCTGCTGGATTCCGTTGCCTTCGCCCTCGGTCTTGAAGAAGAGGTGGTAGGTGCCTTCCGCGTCGGTCACGATGTCGCCGTCAATCGTGTTGCTGCCGTGGTCGTAGAGCACCTCCGGTTCGGTCAGTCCGGTAAAGTCCTCGTTGGCGTAGGAATAGTAGATTTTGTAGTACTCTCCCTGCTCGCCTATGGAGTAGTACACCATGTAGCGCCCGGATGACGGGTCGTAGATGGTTTGCGGCGCCCACACTTGCGTCAGGGCGTCGCGGTCGAACCGGTCGGGCCACTCCGTGGGGAAGTCGATGGCCGTGTGGCTCCAGTTGATGAGGTCAGGCGATTTCAGCAGGACCAGCCCGTCGTTCGACGACCACCCCTCCGCGGAGCGCATGTCGGTGAGTACCATGTAGAACATTCCGTCTTCGCCCCGCAGGATGTGCGGGTCGCGCACGGACTGTTTCAGAGCAATCGTGTCGGCACCGATGACAGGGTTTCCGTCGTTGAGCGGCGTGTAGTTGAACCCATCGTAGCTGAGCGCGTAGAATACCTGCTCCTGGCTGGACGAGTTGCCCGTGAAGTAGACGAAAAGATAGGCCGTGTAGTCGCTGCGCTCGCCGGTGATCGGGTCTATTTCCAGCGTGTATTCCTTTGTCAGGCTGACGCCATCCAGCGTGAAGGTGGCTTGTACGTGCGCTTCCACCACGCCCTCTTCCGCCTCGGGGCAGCGCACTACTCCCTGCGGGCTGATGAGGTCGGGGCGGTCGGAGGTATAGGTTATCGTGGCGTTCCCTGCCGTGGCGGGCAGTTGGGTATAGCGCTCGACGCGTTCGGGCAGGGTGTTTTCCATCAGGTAGGCCAGCTCGAGCTGCGTGCTCGCCGCGTCCAGCTCGTCCATGCCCTGCTCCAGCCCGCTGATAGAGTCAGCGTCCAGCGCCCCGTCATAGAGGCGGAAGTCGGCAATCATGGCCTCTTTCAGGTAGACGTCCGTCGCATAGCACGAGCGTCCCAGCCAGTTGCACGGCGTGGCGCTGCCCAAGTCCTTGGGGACGAGGTTGCACGTGGTCGAACTCACTTGCTGCCCGTTGAGATAGAGCCTTAGGTCCGTTCCTTCCTGTACCACGGTCAGCGCCTGCCAGCTTCCCTTTTCAAGGTTTCCCAGGTTGGTGGTACTGGTTTCCCCGCTCCAGTTCGTGCGTGAAATGGCGTAGCGGCTGTCGCGCGCGCTGAGGAAAAGGTAGCCCGAGGAGGCGTCGCCCGCGTTTTCCGCCATGGCGAAGGTGCAAAGGAAGTTGCCGTTGGCCGAAATGTCGGCCGTGCCGGGTATGTAGGCTTTTATGTGGAGGGTGAAGTCGGTGAGGGAGCCTACGGTTTCCCCCGCCGCGCTGCCCAAGTCCACGTAGCCGTTCTGGCTGCCGAGGGCGATGACTTTCAGCCCTCCGGCTTCCACGATGGTGGCTCCGTTCAGCAGTTCGGCCGATGTCGCCCCGTCGGTCGTAGCTTCGGGCACGGTGGTTTCGCCCGGTGTGCCCAAGGCCGGGTCGATGTGCAGGCGCAACTTTTGTGCCTGTGCCGCCCCGCCCGTAACGGAAAGGGTGAGCAGTGCGGCGAAGATGGTACGGTTTGAAAAGTTCATGTTGTTATCGGTTTTTCAGGATGTTTAGTCTCGTTGCCGCGCGTTTCCCGTGGCCTCCCTGCCGGGAGTGGCGGCGCTTTCGAGTGAGAGTGCCTTGCTTTTTTCCGGGAAGTGGCGGCGTTTCTTCAGCAGGACGCAGCGGCTTTTAGGCAAGGAGGTCGCACCGAAGAGGGGCGTGGCGAAGTAGTATTTGTAGAAAAATGTGGTGATGAAGTAGATGACGAAGGCGGAAAGGAATCCGGCTATGGAGTCGATGAGGTAGTGTGCCTGTATGTAGACGGTGGCCATGCAGAGAAGCACGTAGAACGGGAGCAGGAAGCAGAAAAGTTTGCGGCTCAACCGGGCGGACATGAGCATCAACAGGGTGGAAATCCCCACGTGGGAGGAAGGGAACGCCGCCGTGGGCCGCTCACCCAGCTGCTGCGACAGTTCGACCAAGGTGCAGAAAAAGCCGCATCCGCCGTTGCTTGCCGCGTCGGGCAGCAGGGTGGGGTGGTAATCGAAGTAGCGCCCTATGGGGAAGAAGCGGCCGGCTTCTACGTTTTCCCACCCTATGGCCGGGAAATAGAACTGCGGTCCGGTGACGGGGAGGAAGAGGTAAATGGTATAATAAGTATAGAAAGAGGCGGCCAGGACGAAGGACCATCGCTCAAGCCAGCAGAACTTCTTCAAGAGGATGTAAGTCCCTACGATAATGATCATGGGGTAGTAGAAGAAATAACCCAGGTTGATGGGCTCGCTCACCCACTTCCCGGGGAAAGCCTCGGCGAAAAGCACGGCGGGCTGGCATCCGAAGAGGCGTTGCTCAAGGCTGGCGAAAATATGGTCTTGGTTGGGCAGGTGCCGGTTCAGCTCGAACGTGTCGGGATACCAGTAGATGAGGAAAGCGAGCTGTATGATGACGCGCAAATACGTGGTGGCTTTGCACGGGTAGAGGCGGTAAAGGTACATGAGCGCCAGCGTGGCGAGCAAAATCTGGAGCCGCCCCAAAAGCAAGCGGGCGGGGTCGGCCATCTCTCCCCAGGAGAAAAGGATGAGCAGGGTGGTGAAAAGCGCATAGGCCACGGTCGCTTTCTCTACGGCAAACAGCCCTTTCGGCGCTTCTATCTTGCGGAACAAGTCTAAAGCCATTTTTCTTTTTTATACCACTCCACGGTTTTTCTCACCCCCTCGGGCAGGAGGTAGCGCGGGCGGTAGCCCAAGTCGCGCTCGGCCGGGCCGATGTCGCATCGCCAGGAGCGTTGTTTCATAATCCGGTATTTGTCTAAGTTCAAAGTCGAGGGCTTCCCTGCCA
Organism: uncultured Bacteroidaceae bacterium; assembly: GCA_964439955.1. GTDB lineage: Bacteria > Bacteroidota > Bacteroidia > Bacteroidales > Bacteroidaceae > UBA1794. The sequence goes on from CAYTPX010000006.1 coordinate 40,865, forward strand.
GCCGGGCGCAGGCCTCTGCCAGGAGCGAAACGAGCCAAAGCAGGGGCAGCGGGAGGCAGACGCGGACAAGGCGGTGTACGCCCAGTTCTTTCTGCAAGAGCCGGCAGAAGTCGGAGGAAGCGTATTCCTGCCCGTCGCTCAGGTCGTAGGCCGAAGCGGGGGGGGTGTCGCGGGCAAGTGCCCGTGAAACGGCCTGCGCCACGTCGTCGGCATAGACGAAGGTAAGCACCTGGGGCTTGAACCCGGCGGCAATGTCGATGTGGCGGCACACGCTTTGGGCCATCAGGAAGTAGTCGCGCTCGCGCGGGCCATAGACCCCCGTGGGGCGGAGTATGACGGAGGGGAATGCTGCCCCCAGCCCTTTCAGGTATTGCTCGGCACGGAGCTTGCTGAGGCCGTAGGCCGTGTTGGGGGCGGGGTGGTCGCGTTCACTGTTGAAGGGCAGCCCGTCGCGCTCGTGCAGGGGGCCGTAGACGCTGAGGGAGCTGATGAATACGAATTTGCGCGGCACCATCGCCTCTTCCCACAGGGCGGTCACGAGGGAGACGGTATTGCCGAAATTGACGCGGTCGAAGTCCTTTTTCCGGGTCGTCTTGGTGAGTCCGGCGGCGTGTACCACGTAGTCCCATGCGCCGTGCCTGTCCTTGTGGCGGGCCAGCTGTGCCTTCAGCCGCCCGGCATTGTCCATGTCGAGGCAGCATAGGCGTATGCCCCCGGCTTCCAGCGAGGCGGTCGCGCTCGTGGCCCGCACCCCTGCCCACACGGAGTAGCCTTCTTCTTTGAGAAGCGAGGCAAGGCGGTGGCCGATGAAGCCACTCGCGCCGGTGATGAGTACGGAGCCTTTCGAATTCATGGGTGCAAAATACCGGGCAAATATAGGGATTAAAAATGGAACGCGCCGGGTTTCCGCCCAAGAAGTGCTTGCGCTTTTTCCCGGGACGCCTGCGTTTCCCGGGAAAAAGCGCAAGGCTTTTCCCCGCCCGTGTCCTCTTTTTTCCCGGGCGGGGAGGCGATTTTTCCCGTTCTCCCGCAGTTTGGCGCGGCATTATTTGCCGAAACCGGATGTTTTCCCTAATTTCGTAACCGGGAAACGCCGGCCCTTTATTCCGCCGGCCTTGATGAAAACCTCTACGCGATATGTCGAAGAAGAAAAAAGAAAGGAAGGGGGTTGGGAAAAAGGAAAAGGCTTCCCGCCCGATGAGGCGCAGCGACGTTGCCTGCCGGGTGCTTGATTTTTTCCAAAGGAACCGTGGCGAAGCCTATTCCCCCAAGCAAGTATTCCGCGCGTTGGGGCTGCATACGCAGCCGCAGCGCATGATGTGCCGTGACCTGCTGGAGGAACTCTCCGACGCGGGCTACCTGGTGGAACAGAACAGCGTGTTCCGCTACCAGCCGTACGGGCAGGAGATGACGGGCGTCTTCGTGCGGAAGAGCAATGGGAAGAACTCTTTTTTGCCGGACGGCGGCGGAGAGCCGATCTTCATAGCCGAACGCAACTCGGCCCACGCCATGAACAACGACAAGGTGCGGGTGGCCTGTTTCGCCCGCCGCAAGGACAGGCAGCCGGAGGGCGAGGTAATCGAAATACTGGAGCGGGCGAACGATACGTTCGTGGGCACTTTGGAAGTTTCGCGCAGCTATGCCTTCCTGGTCACCGAGAGCCGCACGCTGGCCAACGATATATTTATCCCGAAGGACAAGCTCAAGGGCGGGAAAAACGGCGACAAGGCCGTCGTGCGCGTTACCACTTGGCCCGACAAGTCGAAGAACCCCATCGGGGAGGTGGTGGACATTCTGGGCAAGGCGGGGGAGAACACGGCGGAAATGCACGCGATCTTGGCCGAATTCGGCCTCCCGTACAGCTATCCCGCGGAGGTTGTGGAAGCCGCGGAACGCATCCCGGACGGAATCACTGCCGAGGAAATCGCGCGGCGGGAAGACTTTCGTGAAATCACGACCTTCACCATTGACCCGCGCGATGCCAAAGACTTCGACGATGCGCTCTCCCTGCGCAAGATGCCCGGCGGGCTGTGGGAGGTGGGCGTGCACATTGCCGACGTAAGCCACTACGTGAAGGAAGGAAGCGTCATCGACAAGGAAGCAATGAAGCGCGCCACGTCGGTTTACCTCGTGGACCGCACGGTGCCGATGCTGCCCGAACGGCTGTGCAACTTCATCTGCTCGCTCCGTCCCGATGAGGAAAAGCTGGCTTACTCGGCGGTCTTCGAGCTGGACGAAGAGGCGCAGGTGCATTCTTCCCGCATCGTCCATTCCGTCATACGGAGCAACCGCCGCTTTACCTACGAGGAAGCCCAGGAACGCATCGAGACGAAACAGGGCGATTATGCGGCGGAAATCGTGCGGCTCGACGCGCTGGCCAAGAAACTGCGCGCCCGCCGCTTCGCCAATGGCTCCCTCAACTTCGACCGCGTGGAAGTGCGCTTCGAGATAGACGAGGCGGGGAAGCCCTTGAGCGTCTATTTCAAGGAGTCGAAGGACGCGAACAAGCTGGTCGAGGAGTTCATGCTCTTGGCCAACCGCACTGTGGCGGAGTCCGTGGGCATCGTGCCCAAAGGACGGAAACCCAAGGTGTTCCCCTACCGTATCCATGAGCAGCCCGACCCGGAGAAGCTGGCCAACCTGTCCCAACTGGTGGGGCGGTTCGGCTACAAGATAAAGGCCACGGGCGGCAACCGGGAAGTCTCGCGCTCCATCAACCAGCTGATGGATGCCGTGAAGGGCAAGCCGGAGCAGAACTTGGTGGAGACCGTCTCGATACGTGCCATGCAGAAAGCCCGTTATTCGACGGACAACGTGGGCCACTATGGCTTGGCCTTCGACTATTATACCCATTTCACTTCGCCCATCCGCCGCTATCCCGACACGATGGTCCACCGTCTCCTGACGCGCTACCAGCAGGGCGGGCGCAACGTCTCGAAGGCCAAATACGAGGAGTTGTGCAGGCATAGTTCCGACATGGAGCAGCTTGCGGCGCAGGCCGAGCGGGCTTCCATCAAGTACAAGCAGGTGGAGTTCATGAAAGGGCACCTCGGGGAAGTGTACGACGGGGTGATTTCGGGAGTGACCGAGTGGGGGCTTTATGTGGAAATCAACGAGAACAAGTGCGAAGGCATGGTGCCGATGCGGGACTTGGACGACGATTTCTACGAATACGACGAGAAGAATTATTGCCTTATCGGGCGGCGGACACATAAAAAGTACAGCCTGGGCGACCCGATACGCATACAAGTGGCCCGGGCCAACTTGGAAAAGAAGCAATTGGACTTCGCCTTGGCGAAATAAGCCCCGCCCCTTGGGCGGAAAAGCGGCAGCGCTTGGGGCGGAAAGCCTTGCCTGTTTTCCGGAAAAAGATGGAGAGGTATTATGAAGACATTCCCTATTTATGAGACGGAGCGCATACGCTCCGTGATTGAGCAAGCTCCCGTTTGCTTTGCCGCGGTGGTGGACGAGGCGGGAGCACCTTATGCTTTTCCCATGAACTTCGGCTACGACGGACAATACTTCTACCTCCACTCCGGGCCGGAGCACAGTGCCTTGGAACACTTGCGCAAGGATGCGCGCATTTGCCTCACGCTGAGCGTGCGCAACGAGCTGATGTACCAGGACGAAGGCGTCGGCTGCAGCTACCGGATGAAGGCCGAAAGCGTCGTCGTGCGCGGGCAGGTGGACTTCCCCGAGGCGATAGAAGAGAAGCGGCGTTGCCTCGATATACTGATGAGGCACTATACCCGGGCGGCCGTCGGCTATGGCGACCCGGCCGTGCGCAACGTGGTAATCTGGCGTGTGACTCCCACCATCCTCTCTGCCCGCGAGTATGGAGTGCCGCGCTACGGCGTCTGAATTACAGGAAAGGAAGGAGGCTTCGCATGCGTAAAGTTTTGGTTTTATCCTTTCTCGCCCTGCTGTCCAGCAGCGGGTGTAGCGACAGGCAGATGATGGGTACGTACCTCGGCGGTACGATGGGCGGCATGCTCGGTTCGAGCATCGGCGGGCTGACGGGAGGCCCGCGGGGTTCCGATGCGGGTACGCTCATCGGAATGCTGGCCGGGGGCGCGTTGGGCAGCGCGCTCACTGCGCCCCGTTCGGAAGACGGGCAGGGCAGCACCGGGGGGAGCAAAGCCGGGGACGACGAGGTCTACAGCCTCCGGGAGCGGGACGTAGACGAATACAACCGGCGTACCCCCGCCTCCTCGAGGCAAGTGGGGGAAATCGAAATCGAAGGCCTGCGCTTCATTGACCACAACCGCGACGGTTGTATTGAGCGCGGCGAACGTTGTGAGTTGGTCTTCACCTTGTATAACCGCGGAAGCAGGACACTGTACGACCTTACGCCCGTCATCGTCTCCGACAACCGCCGCATCCGCTTTTCAACCCCGGCCACCATTGCCAGCCTGCGCCCGGGCAAAGGCGTGCGCTACTCTTCGGTGGTCTATGCCGACCGCAGGCTGAAGGACGGGCGGGTGGCGTGCTCCATACGTGTCATGCAGGGGCAGCGGGAGGTGGAGCTTTGCACCTTTTCCATCCCTGCGCGGCGTTAGCCCCGCTCCGGCGCTTGCCGTTGCTCCCGCCCGTTGCGGGGGAGAGGCAAGAAAGGCGGGCAACCGGAGTACCCGGGTTGCCCGCCTTTCGTATGGATTGCATGGCGTGGCTTAGAGCAAGGCGTCAATCTTTTCTTTGATCATCTCCTTGCTCCCGGCGCCTACCATCTTGTCCACCACTTTCCCGTCCTTGAAGAAAAGCAGCGTGGGCACGCTCATGATTTGGAAACGAACGGCCAACTCGTCGCACTCTTCAATATCGCACTTGGCAATGTGCACACGGCCTTCGTATTCCGCGGCCAGCTCTTCGACAATCGGGGCGATGCGGCGGCAAGGCCCGCACCACGTGGCCCAGAAATCGATGACTGCGGCGGGTGCGTTTACGAGGGTTTCAAAATTCTCAGGGGTTACTTTTTGTGCCATGATCGTATAATGTTTTTAGTATAAAAAATGAGTCAATAGGATTGGGGCGGCAGGACGGCCGGTTTATGAGGCGGCCATCTTTTTCTCATTGATGCTGTAAGGAAACAGGTTTTCCTTGAGGATATTTGCGAGTTTGCGGTCCACTTTTATCTTTTTGCGCCGCGCCGTGATGGTAATCTTCTGCATCGGGTGCTCCGAAATGTCGTCGGTCACTAAGAAAGAAAGGGTGGTCTCGCCTTCCGGGCTTCCGGAAATGCAGGCCACGGCTTCTTCTATGCGGGACAGCGGCGTGGCGATTGTGATCCGCTCCACAAGTTTGTCGCATACGGAGGGGAGCAGCTCGACGGAGGTTATCTTCAATTCCAGCATTTCCTTGTTCCAGCGCTGGCTTTGCAGCGTGCCACGGATATAAAGGAAGAGCCCCTCCATGAAATACGCCTTGAATTTCACATAATCCTCGCCGAAAAGGGCCAGTTCCGCACTTCCCGAGTAATCTTCCACCGTGGCGATCAGGAACGGGTTATTGTTCTTTGAAATCCGGTCTGTGACTTTGGTTACAATCCCTCCCATGCTCAACTCTTGGCCTGCGGCCAGTGGACGCCGGCTCTCGCCCTCGGGCAGTATGGTGAGGCTTCTTTGCCGCGTGAAGGGCTGGATGTCGATCATTCGCGCGTTGCAAACGTGCTCGAGTATGACGGAATATTCGTCGAGCGGGTGCGCCGACAAGTAGAGGCCTACGTATTCTTTCTCCTTGTTCAGCTCTTCCAGGCTGCTCCACTCCTCCCCTTCGGGAATTGCGGGGTGGGCGATGGCCACGGCCTCGTCTTCTCCGAAGAGGGAGTTGCGGTTTGCTGCCTGGTCGCTTTGGAATTTTGTCCCATAGCGTACCAGTAATTCGCTAAAGCTGTCGCCTTTGGCATTGGTGTTGAAGAACTCGTGGCGGCGAACGCTCTTGAAACTGTCGAAAGCGCCGGCCAAGGCCATGCTTTCTATCATCTTCCGGTTGCAGGCGGTGAGGTTGACCCGTTCCACCAAGTCGTATATGTCTTTATACAGGCCGCCCTTTTTACGTTTCTCGATGATGTCTTGCATGGCGGCCTCGCCTGCGTTCTTGATGGCACCCAAGCCAAAGCGGATGTCGCCTTGGGCATTGACGGTAAACTTCAGGTTGCTTTCGTTGATATCCGGGCCGAGTACCCTGATTCCCATTGCCTTGCATTCGTCCATCAGCTTGGTGAGCTCGTCGATTCTGTTGAGGTTTCGGCTTAAGTTGGCTGCCATGAACTCCGAAGGGTAGTGCGCTTTCAGGTAAGCCGTCTGGTATGCGATCCAAGAGTAGCAGGTGGCGTGGCTTTTATTGAAGGCGTATGACGCGAATTTCTCCCAGTCGCCCCATATTTTCTCCAAGACTTTCGGCTCATAGCCGTTCTTTTTCCCTCCTTCGATGAACTTCGGTTTCATATGTTCCAGCTTGTCGCGCAGTTTCTTTCCCATCGCTTTCCGCAGCGTGTCGCTTTCACCACGCGTAAACCCGGCCAAAAGCCGTGAAAGGAGCATGACTTGTTCTTGGTAGACCGTGATCCCATAAGTATCCTTCAGGTATTTTCCCATAATGGGGATATCGTATTGGATAGGTTCGCGGCCGTGTTTCCGGTTGATGAAGCTCGGGATATAATCCATAGGCCCCGGACGGTAAAGAGCGTTCATGGCGATGAGGTCTTCGAAGGTGGTCGGTTTGAGTTCCCGCAGGTATTTTTGCATTCCGGCCGATTCGAACTGGAACGTCCCTATCGTCTTTCCTTCGCTGAAGAGGCGGTATGTCTCGGGATCGTCCAAGGGTATGTGGTCGATGTCTATGTCTTTCCCGGTATGCTCTTTGATGTTTGCAAGCGTTTCCTTGATGATAGAAAGCGTTTTCAGCCCGAGGAAGTCCATTTTGATGAGGCCGGTTTCTTCGATGACGCTGCCTTCGTATTGCGTGACCAGCATCTTTTCCTTGCTTTCCTTGTCTTCGGCGGTGCTGACGGGCACCCAGTCGGTAATGTCGTCGCGGCAAATGATGGTCCCGCAGGCATGCACGCCGGTCCCCCGGACGTTCCCTTCGAGCATCTGCGCATAGAGCATCGTGTTGCGTACCTTCTCGTCGGGCGAATTGCAGGCATCTTGCAGTTCCGGGACGGCGGCAATGCAGTTTTTCAGGTTTATCTTTTTCCCGTCGGGGAGGCGGTCGGGAATGAGTTTGGCCAGTCGGTCGGACTCGGGAAGCGGCAGTTTTTCTACGCGGGCCACGTCTTTTATGGACATCTTCGTGGCCATCGTGCCATAGGTGATGATGTGTGCCACTTTTTCTTGGCCGTATTTTTCCGTGACCCACCGCAGGACTTCGCCCCGCCCGTCGTCGTCGAAATCGACATCGATATCGGGCAGGGAGATGCGGTCGGGGTTGAGGAAACGCTCGAAGAGCAAATCATATTGTATCGGGTCGATTTGCGTGATGCCCAGGCAGTATGCCACGGCAGAGCCCGCGGCAGAGCCCCGGCCGGGGCCTACTGACACGCCCAGTTGGTTGCGGGCGGCGTTGATGAAGTCCTGCACGATGAGGAAATAGCCCGGGAATCCCATCGTTTTCATGATGTATAATTCGAAATCCAGGCGTTCTTTTACTTCTTTGGAGAGCGGGTCTCCGTAACGGCTGCGTGCCCCTTCGAAAGTCAGCTCCCGCAAATAGTCGGCTTCGAGCTTGATCCGGTATAATTTCTCGTATCCGCCGAGCCGGAGTATTTTCTTTTCCCCCTCTTCGTGGCTTAGGACGGTGTTCCCGTGCTCGTCTTGTGTGAATTCGTCGTAGAGTTCTTCTTGGGAGAAGCGTTGCCGGTATTCTTCTTCCGTGCCGAAATTCTCGGGAATGGCAAAGGTAGGCATGATGGGGGCGTGGTCTATGCTGTAATGCTCTACCTTGTCGCAGACTTCCACCGTGCCGTCGAGGGCTTCGGGCACGTCTCCGAACAGGAGGTTCATCTCTTCGGTGGTTTTCATCCATTCCTGTTTGGTGTACACCATGCGCTTCTCGTCGTTCAGGTCTTTGCCTGTGCTCAGGCAGATGAGGCGGTCGTGCGCTTCGGCGTTCTCTTCGTCAAGGAAATGCACGTCGTTGGTGCAAACCAGCTTGATCCCGTATTTCTTGGAGTACTCGATGAGTTGCTTGTTGACTACCTGTTGCATCGGGTAGGCTTCCCTGTTGGCGTGCGCGGCCGTGGCTTTGTGGCGTTGCAGCTCGAGGTAGTAGTCGTCGCCGAAGGTCTTTTGGTACCATCCGATGGCCTCTTCGGCTTCGTCCAGCTTGCCTGCGGTTATTTTGCGCGGCACTTCGCCGCCCAGGCATGCGGAGGCCACGATGAGCCCTTCGCGGTATCGGGCGAGTTCCTTGCGGTCGGTGCGCGGGTGGCGGTAGAAGCCTTCTGTCCATGCGCGCGATACGAGTTTGATGAGGTTGTGGTATCCGGTTTCGTTCTTGGCCAGCACGACCAAGTGGTAGCCCCCGATGTCAATCCCGCTTTGCTTTTGCCGGAAGCTGCGGTTGGCCACGTACATCTCGCAGCCTATGATGGGCTTGAAGCGCTTCCCCGGATCGCTGATGCCCGCGTTCTTCTTTTTTACGTAGTTCCAGAATTCCTTGACGCCGAACATGTTCCCGTGGTCGGTGAGGGCCATACCTTTCATTCCGTCGGCCATGGCCTTGTCGACCAGCCCTTTTATGGAGGCTTGCCCGTCTAAGAGTGAATATTGCGAGTGGACGTGCAGGTGGACGAAGTTTCTCATATCCCTTATTGTTGGAAGTGTTGGGCTTTCTGGGGAGAAGTGCCGGCGCTTTTTGGGGAAAGTGCCGCGTCTTTTTGCGGAAAGCCGGGTGTCAAAGGTATGGAAAACTCCGTGACATTGTGGGGGCGTGCCGGGGAAAAAGTTATAAACATCCCCTTTTTCGGGCAATTCCTTGGCCGATATTGAAAAATGCCGTACTTTTGTGCGTTAAAATAATGCCTTGAGGAAATTGAACTCCTTACTATGACTCAACTAAAGAAGCTGAAGAAGATAAGGATCCATCGGGAGGGTACTAACATCTTGATGGTTTCTTTTCTTTTATTGTTCCTGTTGAATGTGTTGGTTTATTTTGTGCCGGGTAATGCTTGTTTCTTCTTTTTTTTCTTGGTGGCCAGCCTTGGGCTGTATGGCATCATGCTCAATTTCTTCCGTTGCCCGATCCGCCTTTTCCCCGGCCCTACGGAAGGCGTGGTGGTGGCCCCGGCCGACGGGAAAATCGTGGTGGTGGAGGAAGCCGACGAGTGCGAGTATTTCCACGACCGGAGGCTGATGGTCTCCATATTCATGGGTATTACCAACGTCCATGCCAATTGGTATCCGGTGGATGGCCGCGTCAAGATGGTTTTCCACCAGCGGGGCAACTACAAGAAGGCATGGTTACCCAAGGCCAGTACCGAGAATGAACGTTCGACCGTGGTCATCGAAACCCCCGACGGCCGGGAGATATTGGTGCGCCAGGTGGCGGGAGCCATGGCAAGGCGCATCGTGACTTACGCCGCGGAGGGCGAGGATTGCTACATCGATGAGCACTTGGGGTTCATCAAGTTCGGCTCGCGGGTAGACCTTTATTTGCCCCTCGGCACGGAAGTCTGCGTGAAGATGGGGCAGTCTACTACCGGGAACCAGACGGTTGTCGCCCGGTTGAAATAAGAAGGGGCGTTTTTTCCGATGAAGAAGTATATTCCCAATTTCCTGACGTGCTGCAACCTCTTCTCGGGTTGTCTGGCGGTGGTCGCGGCTTTTGCGGGCTGCTACGGCTTGGCCATGCTGTATGTGGTGCTGAGTGCCGTGTTCGATTTCTTTGACGGCATGGCGGCGCGTGCCTTGGATGTGCATTCGCCCATCGGCAAGGACTTGGACTCGCTGGCCGACGACGTGAGCTTCGGCCTTGCCCCGGCCTCGGTAGTGTTCACTTGGTTGCAAGGGGTTTCCCTCGCGGCGTTGCCGGTATGGCTGGGGAGGGTGGTGCCCTATGCCGCTTTCCTGCTGGCGGTTTTTGCTGCCCTGCGGTTGGCCAAGTTCAATATCGACACGCGGCAGAAGTCCACGTTCATAGGCCTTCCCGTGCCGGCCAACGCGCTATTCTGGGCATCACTGGCACTGAACCGGGAGGGGCTTTTTTCCGTTTTCCCCCCGCTCTGGGAGGCTGGGCTGGTGCTGGCGCTGGTCGTAGCGTTCTCTTGCCTGATGGTCTCGGAAATCCCTATGTTCTCCTTGAAATTCAAGAACTTCTCTTGGCACGGCAATGAAGTGCCCTATTGTTTCCTACTGGGCTGCCTTGTGCTGTTGCTCCTCATGGGGACGGGCGGGGTGGCCTTCTCTATCGTCTGGTACCTGCTGCTTTCCGTGGCGACGGCCGGGCGCGTGCGGAAAAAGTTGCAGGTGGGTTGAACGGGTGCCTTGCTCCTTTTCCCCGTAAGTGCCGCTGCTTTTTGCAAGAAGCCCCGGTCTTTTTAGAAAACCGATAGTTCCGTTTCGCTTATGTATTTCATCCTTCTCCTTTTCATTTTCTTCATCCTGTTGCTTTTCCTGGCATTGGCCGTGCTGGGCGGTGTGGCGCGCTTCCTCGGCGGTCTCTTCTCTTTTTTCCGACCGCAGCCCGGCGGGCGCGCGGCAGGAGCCGGGCCGGACGAGGCGGAGGCTTCCCGGGGCACGGGGCACGGGCGGAACGGGAAAAAGGTGTTTGCCGCGGACGAGGGGGAGTATGTCGATTTTGAAGAAATCAAGGACGATGTCCCGGAACGGGACGCGTGAGGAAACACCCGTGTAGCCATGCGGATTGTAGCTTCTACCATTGCTTTGGACGAAATGCGCTTCTTCTCCCACCACGGGGTCACGGAGCAAGAGCGGGTTATCGGTTGCCATTACCTTGTCAATCTCACCCTCACGTTCGACTGCTCGGCGGCGGCTTGTTCCGACGAACTGGCCGATACGGTCAATTACGCCGAGGTGTACGGCGTGGTGCGCGAGGCGATGGCCTGTCCCTCGCGGCTTATCGAACACGTTGCGGCCCGCATTGCCCGCGCCGTCTTTGCCCTTTCGCCGGGCATCGCCGCCCTCACCGTGCGCCTCTCCAAGCAAAATCCCCCCATGGGCGCCGACGTGCGTTCCGCTTCCGTGGAACTACGCTGTGTGCGCTGAGGCCTTTTCGGGGCGATTGCTTGCGGGAAAGCAGGGGGAGTATTATATTTGTACCCACTCAGAAAAGTCTCTTTTTCCTATGACAGCCGAAGAACGTTTGCAGATAGAGGAGCGCATCGTTGCCGTGTTGAAGACCGTTTATGACCCGGAGATACCGGTTGATGTCTACAATTTGGGCTTGATTTACAAAATCGACCTGTCCGACACGGGCGAGTTGGCCATCGATATGACCATGACAGCCCCAAATTGCCCAGCTGCCGACTTCATCTTGGAAGACGTACGCATGAAGGTCGAGGGGGTCGAAGGGGTTACGTCCGTAAACATCAACCTTGTTTTCGAGCCGGAGTGGGACAAGGACATGATGAGCGAAGAGGCAAAGCTGGAGTTAGGCTTCCTCTGAGGGCGGGACGCCTGTCCTTGCCCTGCCGGGAAGCCATGATGCCGGAAACAAAAATATCCCCGCGAATGAAAAAGATTTATTTCCTTTCTGATGCCCACCTCGGCTCGTGGGCCATACCCCATCGGCGTACGCAGGAACGGCGTTTGGTGAACTTCCTGGAGAGCATACGCCACGAGGCGGAGGCCGTCTACCTCATGGGCGACATGTTCGACTTCTGGTATGAGTTCCGCACCGTTGTGCCTAAAGGTTATACCCGCTTCTTGGGGAAGCTCTCGGAATTAGCCGACCAAGGCATCGAAATCCATTTCTTCACAGGCAATCATGACATCTGGGTCTACGATTACCTCCAGGAAGAATGCGGGCTTATACTCCATCAGGCTCCCTTTACGACCGAACTGATGGGGCGTGTATTCTTTCTTGCACATGGCGACGGTTTGGGCGACCGTGACTGGAAATTTACCTTCTTGCGCGCCATTTTCCACAGCATGCCGCTGCGGCGGCTCTTTTCCTGCATCCATCCCCGTTGGAGCATCCCTTTCGGGATGCGCTGGGCCAAGCACAGCCGCCTCAAACGCATCGACGGGAAGGAGCCGGACTACATGGGCGAGGAGCACGAACCGCTTGTGCTTTTCTCGAAAGCCTACTTGAAGGAGCATCCGAATATCAACTATTTCATCTTCGGGCATCGCCATATCATGCTCGATCTTATGCTTTCCGCCACGGCACGCGTCACCATCCTTGGTGATTGGATTAGCCATTTTTCCTACGCGGTGTTCGACGGGGAGACGCTTGTCCTCGACCGGTTTGTCGAAGGCGAGGACGATGCCCAAAGCAGGGCGTACTGAAGAAGTGGTGGAATCCCGTGCGGGGAGGGGTGATGCCGGAAGGTCCGTAATGGGACCGGGTGCAGTCCTCCCCGCACGCATATCCTTCCCCGGCTTGGGGCGCTTGTTTCGGTCGGGTATTGTATTGGCGGGACCTATGGTTGGCCTTTTGCCTGGTAGGCGAGGGCGTATGCTTTCATTTGCCGGAGCATGGCAAGAAGCCCGTTGCTGCGTGTGGGGGACAGGTGTTCGCGCAGGCCGATGCGGTCTATGAAGTAGAGGTCGGCACCTGCGACCTCTTGGGGTGTATGCCCGCTGAGCACGCGGATGAGCAGGGCGGCTATGCCCTTCACTATGAGTGCGTCGCTTTCGGCGGCAAAGAGGAGGAGGCCGTCTGGCGAGAGGGTGGCACGAAGCCATACGCGGCTCTGGCAACCGTCTATCAGGTTTTGCTCTATCTTGTCGTTTTCCGGGAGCGGGGCGAGTTCGTTGCCTAAGTCGATGAGGAGTTGGTAGCGGTCTATCCAATCGTCGAGGGCGCTGAATTCTTCGATTACTTCGTCTTGCAGTTCGTTGATTGTTGCCATATTGGGTGAAAATAGGATTCTGGATATATAAGGGGCATGGCATGCCCAAGCGTATTCATTCGGCCTCTGAGTAGACGACGGCGGCTATGGTCTGGCCTACGGCTTTGAGTGTCGCAGGGTCGATGAGGGGCAGGTCGTCTTCCATGGTGTGCCATTGGGGGCAGAAGCCTCCATTTTCGGTGTCGGTGGGCACTATGTCGATGCTGGGGATGCCGAGGGTTTCGTTGACCGGCAGATGGTCGTCGGTCACGTAGCCTCCCGCACGGTCTATGAAGTAGCCGGCATACCCGAGTGCGGCGGCTTGGCTCCATACTTTTGCTATGACGTGGGCGGCGTATCCCCTAGAGTATCCTTCTTGGTAGAAGGTTGCGTTTCGCCCGCCCACCATGTCGAGCAGTATGCCGAAGCGGGCTATGTAGTTTTCTTTGTGGGGCATGGCTGCCCAATATTGCGAGCCAAGGCACCAAGTGTGTGAGTCGTCGCCGTTGGGGGTGCTGGCCCAGCGGGGAGTTCCGGCGTCTTCAGCATCGAAAAACAGGATGTCTACTCCTACGTTGGGCTGCTGTTGGCCCAATAGGCGTGCTATCTCGAGCAATACGGCCACGCCGCTGGCACCGTCGTTGGCACCGGGTATGGGGGTATGGTGGTTGGCCGGGTCGGGGTCGGCATCGGCCCATGGGCGGCAATCCCAGTGTGCCATTAGGAGGATGCGGGCGCTTTTCTCCGGATAATAGGTGCCTATGAGGTTGGTGATGGGTAGTTTTTTCCCGTCGTAGCGGATGACTTGTGCTTGCTGGCGGGTGACTTGTGCATCGTAACGCGAGAGCATTTGCTCAAGATAGTCGGCGCAACGGCTATGTGCTTCGGTATCGGGCACGCGTGGCCCGAAGGCTACTTGTTCTGCTATATGGCGGTAGGCGCTATCGGCATTGAATAGGGGTATATCCACGGCGGCGGTGCCGGGGGATTCTACGGTGTTTTGGCTTCCTTTCCCTTGGCAGGCAAGGAACAGGGACAGCAGGAAAGCGAGAAACAGGGGAGGATAGAATTTCATGGAGCGTGTGTATTTCTGTTTGGAATATGGGGAGGAAAGTTATGATTCTTCCAAGGGAAGCAGTTCCGCGTGGCTTTTCTTTACGGTGAAGGAGTACCGTGCTCCCAAGGCGAGAGGAGTGTTGCAAGGAATGTGCCCGACAGGGAAATTGAAACAAACAGGGTAGCCATAGGGGCGTACCATCTCATGGATCATCTCGTAGATACTGCATCCGATGTCAAAGTCTTCGGTATATTTTGTAAACTGCCCCACGATGAGGCCGGCGAGCCGGGGCAACAATCCCCCTAACTTCAGGTTATACATCATCCGTTCTATATGGTACGGACGTTCTCCTACGTCTTCTATCAAAAGGAGTGTGCCGGGTGCGGGAATATCGAAGGGCGTGCCTCGCAGCCCATGGAACACGGACAGGTTTCCACCGCGCAAAATCCCTTCGGCCGTACCCCCAAGGTTCAGTTTGTGCCCTTCCGTACGGGTGGAGTGCTGTCGTTTGCCGAAAAGGAAATCCCTCAATTCAAGCGTCTGCGGCTGGTCGGCCGGCTCTTCGTCCAAGTGCCGCCCCATGGGGGCATGCAGGGATTGGAATCCTTTACTTTGCAAAAGGTTATGTAGGGCTGTAATGTCGCTGAACCCTACCAGCCATTTCGGCGTGCGGCTGAAAGCGGAAAGATCTAAGCCTTCTAACAAATGGACAGCCCCGTAGCCACCCCGGCTGCAAAAAACGGCCCGTATGCCGGGATTGTCGAAGGCTTGTTGCAAGTCGGCGAGGCGTTGTTCCGTTGTCCCGGCGAATTTATGGTAGCTCCCTAAGGCGTGGGGGGCGATTTCCACTTGCAGTCCCCACGATTCAAGGCGTGCTTTTTGCCCGATTACTATCTTTTCGGATATTTTGCTTGAAGGGGATATGATGCATACCCGGTCGCCGGGCTGTAGAAATGGAGGGGCTATCATGGCGGAGAGGCGTTTCTTTGGGGACATTTATGGGTGTTGGTGGCCAGCAAGTGGTTATGGCTTATGTGCGGCGGCACGTTTCGGATTCTTGGGAAACCAGCCTTTTCGTACCCGTTCTTCCTGCTCAAATAGTTCTTTGATTGACCAGAACGCGGAAAAAGCGAATACGCCCAGCAACGAGGAGAGCAGGATGTCGTCCACAAAGTAGCTGCCCGCCAAGGCCGCGATGCCCAGCACGAGGAATGCACCCCAGCAACGCGTGCCGAAGTGGTATTCGCATTTGATGACAACGGGATGGAACATCCCGATAATTAGGAATGTGCAAATCCCGATGGCCAAGCCTGCGATGTGGTATTCTTGCAAGAAATCGGTCATGCGTCGGTAGAGGAAGTTTCGGGATTCTCGTTGGCGACGACGTAGTTGACGGGTATGTTTTTCTTGATGCTTTGCTCCAATGAAATCAAGGTCTCGGTGGCCACGACTCCGGGGATGTTCTGCATCTTGTGGTTAAGCAGCTCCATGAGATGTTCGTTGTCGCGGGCATACAGTTTGATGAGCATGGAGTAGGGCCCGGTAGTGTAGTGGCATTCCACAATCTCGGGGATTTTCAAGAATTCCTCCACGACACTTTTGTACATAGAGCCTTTTTCCAAAGTAATCCCTATGTAGGTACAAGTATGGAAGCCCAAGCTTTTGGGATTCATGTGGTAGCCTGAGCCGGTAATGACGCCTAAATCGATGAGCCGCTGTACGCGTTGGTGTATGGCCGCCCGCGATACGCCGCATTCGGCAGCCACGTCTTTGAAAGGAATTCGTGCATTTTGTGAAATTATTTCCAGGATTTTCTGGTCTAACTCGTCTATTTTTCCCATAACTTGTGGATGCTTGATAAATTTGTCGTGGCAAATACCCGGCAAATATAGTAATATTCTTATTCAAAATGCTGTTCTTCCACAAGAAAGATTTTGGGCCTATATGGTAAGGCATGGTATAGGGTGGAAACCGCAGGAATCGCAAGTTGGAACGCTGCCCTTTCCTGTTATGGAAAAAGGCCGCAGGCTTCCATATTGCCTGCGGCCTTTGGTATCGGGACTGCCCTTTTTTGCCGTGCAACCCCGTTGGAGTGCCCCACAAGGGCAATGGGGCTGTTAGGTTTTGGCAGAAAAAGATTAGGATGGGAATAGTCCTTTGGGGTGCGGTTTAGCGGATGCTGGGCGAATTGTTTTCGATGCTCACCAGTTCTACCTCAAAGACCAGCGCGGAGAACGGCTTGATTTGTGGCCCAGCCTGGCGCGAACCGTAGCCCAGTTCTTGGGGTACGTAAAGAATCCACTTAGACCCTACGGGCATGAGTTGCAGCGCTTCGCTCCACCCCGGTACGACTTGGTTCACGGTGAAAGGTATGGGACTTCCTTCGGGCGACTGGTCGAAGACGGTCCCGTCGATGAGTGTCCCCTTGTAGTTGACCTTCACGCGGTCGGTAGCCTTAGGCTTGTCCCCGTCCCCGTTCTTGACGATTTTATATTGAAGCCCGCTGGCCGTCGTGACGACTCCCTCTTTTCCTTTGTTGGCCTCGAGGAATTTTTCGCCGGCTATCTTGTTGGCGGAATAGGTCTTCTCCATATATTTCGTGCGGATGGGCTCGATGTTTTGTTGCACGTAGTTGCGTGCTTGTTCCAAGGTCATTTCCGTCTCCTTCCGGTCCGTAGCGCTGATGAACGCTTTCTGGAAGAGTTTGACGTTGATGCTTTCCGTGGAGTCTTCCCCGAAGAGTTCGTTGTTTACGCCATGCACGATGTTTTCCTTCAGTTGCTGTCCGATCTGGAGGCCGGTGGCGTATGCTCGTTTGGAGTTGCTCATTTCCTTCATTCCTTCCTTCATGCCGTTGTAGAACCCTTTCATGTCGGCAGTGTCTATCTCCATGCGGGTGAGGTATTCCTTTAAGCCTTGTGACTGGATGATGCCGAAGGCATAGGAGATGGAGTCGATATCCGACGTCATGTTGCCGGAACCTCCTTGGTTTTCGCAGGAGGAAAACGTCATTGCTGCTGCGGCAATGGCTAAGATGCTGATTTTTTTCATCTGAAAAGTGCTATGTTTTTTAATGATTTGTGCCTGATGTCTTAGGAAAAAGCGGCAAGGCTTTTTCTCCGTTGTTACAGTACTTCGATGAGTTCCACCTCGAAGATGAGCGCGGCGTGCGGCGGGATTTGTTCGCCCGCGCCGTTTGCCCCGTAAGCGAGTTCGGAGGGTATGTAGAGCTTCCACTTTGCCCCTTCCGTCATCATCTGCAGGGCTTCCACCCATCCGGCAATGACTTGCGTGACCCCGAATACGGCCGGCTGTCCCCGGCGGATGCTGCTGTCGAAAAGGGTCCCGTCGATGAGGGTCCCCTCGTAGTGGCATTTGACGCGGTCGCTGGCCTTGGGCTTTTTCCCGTTGCCCTCTTTTATGATTTCGTACTGCAAACCGCTGGCGGTCGTGTGTATTCCCGGGCGTTTCCTGTTCTTTTCCAAGAATTCCTCCCCGGCTTTCTTTTGGGCGGAGGTGCGTTTTTCTTCCGCTTCGTTCAGGAATTGGTTGACCAGCACGCGCGCTTCTTGCTCGCCCATGGCTGTCCCTTTTCCTTCGAGTACGTCTTTGATTGCTTGGCTGAAGTCTTCTATTTGCAAGTCTGCCTTTCCCAGCGACTTCATCTGTCGCCCGATTCCGAGCCCCAAGGCATAGCTGAGTTTGTCCATTCGTGTGTACTGTCTTTTTGTAGCGGCTGTAATTTCGATACCTGATGGTAAATGTGTCCGCAAAAGTAGTTGTTTTATTCTAATTCAGCTTGTTCGTAGGAGAAAAAAGCGTATTTTTGTTGCCGTATGATACCCTCTTCCGGGGGTAAAAAGACAAAGGAATGAAAAAGGTAGTCGTACTGACAGGTGCCGGCATCAGCGCCGAAAGCGGGATTTCCACGTTTCGCGGAGCCGGAGGGCTATGGAATGATTATCCGGTGGAGCAGGTGGCCACGCCGGAAGGCTATGCGCGCAACCCGGAGCTTGTGATCCGTTTCTACAACGAGCGGCGGCGCCAGTTGCTGGAAGTACAGCCCAATGAAGCCCACCGCATATTGGCCGAGATGGAACGGGACTACGGCGACGTGGCGGTTATCACGCAAAATGTGGATGACCTGCATGAGCGGGCTGGAAGCAGGCATGTCGTCCACCTCCACGGGGAACTGCTCAAGGTGACTTCTTCGCGGGACCCGAACAATCCGGCTTGCATCCGGACGTTGAGGCCGGAGGATTTCGAAGTGAAGGTCGGCGACCTTGCTGCCGACGGCTCGCAGCTCCGGCCTTTCATCGTATGGTTCGGCGAGCCGGTCCCCCGCATCGACGAGGCCGCCGCGTTGGCCTCTTCAGCCGATGTATTCATTGTTGTCGGCACTTCCTTGGCTGTCTACCCCGCGGCGGGGCTGTTGCAATACGTCCCGGCTGGGTCGCCGATCTTCCTTATCGACCCGGAAGAAGTGGCTGTCCCGGGTCGCCGGGCGGTTCATTTCATCCGTAAAGGGGCCTCCGAGGGTATGAAAGAATTGAGGGAATTGCTGGTAACCCAAAAGATATTGCCATGAAACAGACAGTAACCATCTACTGCAAAAACAACGGGCAGACGAAAGATTTCCCCTTCGGGGTCACTCTTCGCGAGATATATAACGGGTTAGGAGTGCAATTGCCTTACCCGGTGGCCAATGCACGGGTGAATAATCGCTCGGAAGGTCTTGGTTTCCGTGTATTCAACAATAAGGATGTAGAATTCATGGATGTCTCTACCCATTCGGGCATGCGCACTTACGTGCGTTCGCTGTGCTTTGTCCTGTGTAAGGCTGTGCATGATGTCTTCCCGGATGGGAAAATCCTGTTGGAGCATCCCGTTTCGAACGGTTATTATGGTACGCTCGAGTTAGGACATCCAATGGGATTTGACGATATCGAGTCTATCAAGAAGAGGATGGCGCAGCTTATAGCGGAGAGGCATCCCATCCGCCGCGTCGAGTGCCGCACGGAAGAAGCAGTCGAGCTGTTCCGTCGGCAAAAGATGGAAGACAAAATCCAGTTGCTGGAGACGTTCGGCTCCATCTATACTACCTATTATAAGTTGGGCAACGACGATTATGTAGATTATTTCTATGGCCCCATGCTCCAAAATACGGGCGAATTGTTTTTGTTCGACCTTGTGAAGTTCTACGACGGCTTCCTTTTGCGCGTTCCGGAATACAAGAATCCGCAAAGGCTGGGCAAGCTTGTAAAACAGGAGAAGATGTGGTATGCCTTTCGCGAGTACCTTTCTTGGCAGAAGATAATGAACCTGAGCAATGTGGGCGACCTTAATATGGTTTGCCAAGGCGGCCATGCCAAACAGCTCATCTATATTGCCGAGGCGTTGCAGGAGAAACGGATCGTTCAGATAGCGGATATGATTTATGACCGCGTCACGGGTGAATGCCCCTTGCGGGTCATTTTGATTTCCGGCCCCTCCTCTTCGGGAAAGACTACCTTCAGCAAGCGCCTTTCCGTGCAACTCTTGGCAAACGGCCTGAAGCCTTATCCCGTGTCGTTGGATAATTACTTTGTAGAACGCGAGCGTACCCCACGCAACGAGGCCGGGGAATACGATTATGAGTCTTTGTACGCTTTGGATTTGGATTTGTTCAATCGCCACCTCCGCGCCTTGCTTTCCGGAGAAACAGTGGATTTGCCCACGTACAACTTCGTGAACGGAATGCGGGAGTATCGGGGGGAACAACTGAAACTCACGGATAAAATGGTGTTGATTCTGGAAGGAATCCACGCTTTAAACCCGGATTTGACTCCTTGCATCCCCGAAGACCGGAAATTCAAAATATATGTTTCCGCATTGACTACCATGTCGCTCGACGACCACAATTGGATTCCGACCACTGATACGCGCCTTTTGCGCCGTATCATCCGGGATTACAACTACCGCGGCTGTTCGGCTTTGGAGACCATAGCCCGCTGGCCTGGTGTCAGAGCAGGCGAGGAGAAATGGATTTTCCCCTATCAGGAGAATGCGGATGTCATGTTTAATTCTGCCCTGCTTTTCGAGTTTGCCGTCTTGCGGCGCTATGCGGAACCCATGCTGATGACCGTCCCGCAGAACCTGCCCCAGTACGCCGAAGCCTCCCGGCTTTTGAATTTTCTCCACTATTTCGTTCCCATCGGAGAGCATGAGCTTCCGCGCACTTCCCTTATGCGCGAATTTGTGGGCGGCAGCGCATTCGATTATTGACGCGGGGCATCTTAAGACAAAAGTAATGGACTTTCAAGAATAGGAATATGTAGTATGGAAACAAATTATGTATTGGGTATGGATATTGGCGGCACGAATTCCGTCTATGGCATCGTGGACGCACGTGGAACGGTGCTCAGCCGCGGTTCAATAAAGACAGCACTTTATCCGGAAGTGGAGGAGTATGTGCAGGCGGTTTGCGGCAATCTTGTGCCGATGATAGAGGCGGTAGGCGGAATGAGCCGCATCAAAGGGTTCGGGATCGATGCGCCGAACGGCAATTTCTATACCGGTAATATAGAGTTGGCTCCCAACCTTCCTTGGAAAGGCACGGTTCCTTTGGCTTCACTCTTTCAGGAACGGTTGGGAATCCCCGTGGTTTTGACCAATGACGCCAACGCCGCTGCCATCGGGGAGATGGCCTATGGCGTGGCGAAGGGGTTGAAAGACTTCATTATGATTACGCTCGGCACGGGAGTCGGCAGCGGAATCGTGGCAAACGGGCAGCTGGTGTACGGCCACGACGGCTTTGCTGGCGAGTTGGGGCACGTGATTGTCGAACGCGGCGGCCGTCTTTGCGGCTGTGGGCGCAAGGGATGCTTGGAGACCTATTGTTCTGCCACGGGCGTGGCCCGCACGGCACGTGAGCTGCTGTCGCAAGGCGGTGGGGAAAGTTTTTTACGGATGTTGCCTCCCGAGGCTGTCACTTCCAAAGAAGTGTACGAGGCCGCGTTGAAAGGCGATGCCTTGGCCTTGCAAATCTTTGAGCAGACTGGCACGATCCTGGGACGCGCTTTGGCCAACTTCGTGGCTTTTTCCTCGCCCGAGGCTTTTGTCTTCTTCGGTGGGCTTGCCAAGGCCGGTGATTTCCTGTTTGCCCCTGCCCACAAGGCTATGGAGGAAAATCTGCTTCCTGTCTACCGCGGAAAAGTCCGTTTCCTGTTCTCGGCCATGCCCGACGCCGATGCGGCCATCCTTGGGGCCAGCGCTTTGGCTTGGGAATTATAGCCATCCGGCGTTTGGCTTCCCCCTTTCGCTTGTTGGCGGATGCGGAAAGCCGCTGTGGCATATAGGGGCTTCCTGTTGGCGTACTTGTACGCATTGGCGGGAAGCCTTTTTCTTGCCTTGTTCCAGACTGTCTTTTCTGTTCCCCTATCCGTTGCAGGGAAAATAGCCCTTGCCTTCTGTTGGGGAAAACAACGGTAGGCCTTACCTTTGTGGCATTAACAAAAAGAATGTTTCCCTATGCTTATCACAAATATCCATGCCGTTTATTTTAGCGCTACCCGCACCACGCAAAAAATCGTAGACAGGATTGCCGGGCAAATCCGGGGGCAGCAGACCATTGTCTACGACATCTTCTGCGAAAGGCCGCTTGGCGAAGTCGTCTTGGGGGCTGCCGGTTCGTTGCTCATAGTGGGTGTCCCCGTATATGCCGGACGTGTGCCCGGAGTGGCTGTGGAGGCGCTCGGCAAGTTCAAGGGCTGCCAGACTCCGGCCATTCTCGTATGCGTATATGGTAACCGTGATTACGACGATGCGCTCTTGGAGCTGAAGGACGTGGTCGAGGCGAACGGTTTCAGGACGCTTGCCGCCGCCGCGTTCGTCGCCCAGCATTCCATCTTTCCCCAAGTGGCTTCCGGGCGTCCCGACGAAAGGGACTTCTCGGGAATCGATACCTTTTCCGGGCGTTGCGTAGAGAAGCTCGCCCGCCTTGCCGGAGGGACGCCTCTCCCGGAACTCCGGGTGCGGGGAAACCGGCCTTACAAGGAATCCCGGCGCGTGCCGCTCCATCCTGCGGGCGACGGGGCTACGTGTATCCGTTGCGGGGCTTGTGTGGCACAATGCCCGGTGGAGGCTATCCCCCGTGACACCCCCTATGCCACCGATGGGAAGAAGTGCATCTCTTGTGGCCATTGTATCGTGCTTTGTCCGAGCCACTCCCGCCGTTACCGGGGATTGCTTTATAAAGTGGCGGGCTGGAAGTTTACGAAAGATAATTCCGGCAGGAGGGAACCCGAATATTTCATTTGACGGGGATAAGATTTCCCCGTTTCTTCCTTGGAAGCCCCTTCCGCCCGGGTGGGAAAAGGCCGGAGGATTCTTTTCGGGGGCAGGGGATTCACATCCGGAACTGGCGTTGCTGTTGCACGGCGAAGCGGTATCCTGCACGGCGCATCCCCGGAGGTTCACAATTAGGGGACTTCCCTTGTCTTTGTTTTCCCATTGGGGATTCCTAATTGGGCGCGGAAGCGTGCCACGCTCTCGGCTATCTCCTCGCGGCTTTCGAGGCGTGCGGCGGGGAAGACATGGCGTGCGCGGGAGTAGTAGGGCATGCGCGTTTCGAGGTTGCCGGCAATGAAGCCGCGGAGTTCCTCGTCGCTCTTCCCGGCCAGGACGGGGCGCTTGGAGCGGTTTGCGGCGAGCCTGCGGACGAGCACGTCGATGGGCACGTCGAGCAGGACGGTGTCCCCTTGCCGGTTCATGTAGTCCATGTTGTCGAAAAAGCAGGGTGTCCCGCCGCCGCAGGAGATGATGACGTCCTCGAACTCGCCCACTTCGTGGAGGACCTGCCGTTCAATTTGCCGGAATCCTTCTTCCCCGTGGCGGGCGAAAAGGCCGCTGATGGAGGAGTGGTGCCGCTGTTCGATGTAGAAGTCCATGTCGATGAACTCCAGCCCGAGGTCTCCGGCCAAGGCGCGGCCGAGGGTCGTTTTGCCCGCGCCCATGTACCCGATGAGGAAGATGCGTGTCATGGCTGTTTCCCCTTGTGCCGGTTGGCCCGCTCGCGGCGGTAGTGGGCTTTCATTTTTGCCGCGCCCGATCCGTGCGTGCCTTTGATGTAGGATGTCTTTCGGGCTTTGGTCTTCAGTTTCCTTTTCCCTGCGCTGGCGGCCGGGGGCTGCTTTTTGAATACGATGCCTTCGGTTATGGCCTGTTCGATGCTCATGAGGTTCGGTCTTTTTGGGGGTGTTTCCCGCCGTCCCGGGGCGGTGTTCCCGGGGCAAAGGTAGTGTTTTTTTGTGATTTGCAGGGGATTCTTACTACCTTTGCGGGCACTTATGCCGAAAAACGATAAGCCGAAATTTTATGTGGTATGGTCGGGCGTGGCGCCCGGCGTGTATGAATCGTGGACCGACTGCCAGCTCCAGGTGAAGGGGTGCAAGGGTGCTCTCTACAAGTCCTATCCTTCCCGCGCAGAGGCCGAGGAGGCTTATGCCGCGGGGCCTCCCCCCATGCGCAGGGGAGCGCCGGGGGGGACGGGGAAAAGCGCTGGCGTTCCTGCCGGGAAGTGCCCCCACCTCGGGCGGGAAGCCTTGGCGGTGGACGCGGCGTGCAGCGGCAATCCCGGGAAGATGGAGTACCGGGGCGTCTACTTGGGCGACGGGAAGGAGAAGTTCCGCTACGGGCCGGTGTGGGGGACGAACAACATAGGCGAATTTCTGGCCATCGTGCATGGCCTTTCGCTGCTGGACCGTTTGGGCTTGCAGATGCCGGTCTATTCCGACAGCCGCACGGCGCTCAGCTGGGTCCGGCAGAAGAAATGCAAGACGACCCTTCCCCGCACGGCGCGCACAGAGCCGCTTTTCCAGCTCATCGAGCGGGCGGAACTGTGGTTGCGCGGGCACGACTGCCGAGGGCGCGTGCTGAAGTGGAATACGGAGGAGTGGGGGGAGATTCCTGCCGACTTCGGGCGGAAATGACGGGGGCGTGGCGCGGTCAGCGTACCTGCGCCTCGAGCGGGTACCGGTTGCCCCGTACCGTGCGCATGAATGCCTTGGCCGACCCGAAATTGAGGTTCATGTCCAGTCGGATAGGGAGGTGGTTTCGGTCGTCGGTGATGAAGAAGCGGATGAGTTCGCGGTCGCGGTCTTCGTCGTTGTCCTCATAGAAGGAGAACACGAGGCAACGGTAGCTGTGCCCGTCCTTGGACTCGATGGTCTCCTTGCCTCGGTAGAGGAGGAGCTCTTTCTCCACGTTCTCGCCGTCGGCCATGAGGAAGTGGATTTTGTCGCCCGGCTTCATGCCGGAGGCATCCCAGGAGCGGGCGCGCGCCATGATGGTGAGCATGTCGAAGACGCATTGTGTCCCGTCGTATTCCCCGTAGTAGTCGTGTTGCAGGTTCTTGCGCTGGTGGAGCTTTATGCTTATCCTTTCGCCCTCGTAGCTGAAGTGCGCTTGGTCGATGTAGTAGTTCTTCCCCTCGGCGGCCGCCTTGCGGTAGGCGACCGGTTGCAGGCTGAGGGTCGTGAGGGAGCTGATGGTGTCGCGCATGCGGAAGAGGTGGTCGACGAATCCTGCGGTGCCCGTGACGAGCTGGATGCGGTAGTAGTCCTGGCCTTGGCTGCGTGCGAGTTGGGTGAAGAACCGTGCAGTGCCCACTTTCTTCCAGAGGAATCTCCAGTTGAAGTAGAGGTCGTAGTGTATGTCCTCACCCGGTTGGAAGGCGGTGTTCTCCTGTTCGCATTGGGCGGATGCGGCGCGGGCGGGGAGAAGGAGCAGGGCAAGTAGGAAAAAGCGGTAGGCCGCGTTGCGGAAAGCGGCGGCATTTTTTTGGGGAAGGTGCAGGGACTTTTTCATGTCGGTGGAGCAGGAAGGCAGGGCGGATGGGGCGTGCGTGCATGGGCGCGGCTTCACGCCGTTAGTTTTTCTTGTTCCTCCGCGACTCTTGCGGCTTGAGCGCGTCGGGCTTCTGCCAGTCGAGCGGGAGCGCGTTGAGGTCCCAGTCTTCTTCGGTGTCCCACAGCGCGCGCAAGTCCAACAGCTTGGGGTAGTAGAACACTTGCTCGGGCTGGAGCGTGGGATAAAGCCCGGTGTCCCATTCCCCGTTGTTGTTGCGGTCGCTGACAAGGCGCGCATAGTATTTCCCCGGCTTGACGAAGTAGAACTCTGCCCGGTTTCGCTCCACGTTGCAGCGGCGCACGGTTTTCCCTTGCTCGCTGAGCAGCTCGACATAGGCTGCGCTGTCCGGGATGTTGCTGATTTGGAACATGAGGGCGGCGTATTCGTCCTCGGTCTTCATCTTGGTGTTCAGTTCCAACTTGTTGTTGAAGAGGCCGTAGATGCCGTATATGCTGGCTGAATCCACTTTCAGGGTGTAGGAATAGCCGGGATTCCATTCGGCCAAGACGGAGAATATCCGGATGTTGAGGGTGTCTTGCTTCAGGATGAAGGGCTTGGGCTTGGCTATGGAATCGTCGGGCGGGGTCTCGAAGAGGTGCAGGCAGCGTGGGTCGACGCCCCGTACCGGTTCGGGGAAAGTAAGCGTGATGTTGCTCAGGATCTCCATCGTGGAGCCTGGAGAAATGCGCACGGAAAGGTATTGTATCTCGGGTTCTTTGTCCTCTTCCTCATCGTCGTCCTTCTTCTGCCACCACTTCTTTTTCTTTTCTTTCTTCTCCTCTGGCTGGAAATTGGCCGCCGTCCGCCGCCTGAAGGGTACAGTAACCGTGTCGGTAAGCCATGGGGTGTCGCCGGGGTCTGCCGTTTGGTAGTATTCCATGACGAAGCGCAACGTGTCCATCTGGCAGACGAGTGTGTCCTTGATCCAGTAAGTCAGCGAGTCGTTGTTGATGGATTTTTCAAGCAGGAACGCGTCTTCCGAGTTGAAGTTAAGCCCTTTGATGCGGGGCAGTTCGGGGGTAGGCGCGGAGAAGTACACTTGGAAACGGTCGGCATACAGGCGTTCTATCTTCCGGAGGTAGATTAAAGTGGCGTCTTCCTTGAAGGCACGGAGCAGAAGCTTGTCGGGAGTGTAATGGATGTAGGGCGTTTCGAAGACGGTATCCACGGTGGTGGTGTCGAGCCACAGCGTGTCGTAGCGCATGTCAATGAAGGAATTGGTCGTGACGGCTTCGTCCAAATAGGCGATTTGCTCACTCTTTTGGTTGAAGAGAAAGTTCTGGTCGCCGTCGAGGAGCGCCACAATCTGGTATCTCCCTTTCGCCATTCCGCGTATGCAGAAGTAGCCGTAGGCATCGGTACGGGAGATTCGTTCCAGTTTCTTCTTGAAGAAAGTAGAGTCGCTATGGGCTTCCGCCGTGCTGTCTATGCGGTAGGCCCCTACGTAGATGCCTTTCACCGGGTCGAGGCTCTCGGCCTCCAGCACGTGCCCTGCCACTTGGAACGTGTCGATGCTCTCCCCCGTGGAAAAGGTAAAGGCATAGCTCCCGAAAGGATTGCTTTCGTTGTTGTCGACTATGGCGTCCGAGAAATCGATGCTGTAGGTCGTGTTCGGGAGCAACTCCTCTTGCAAGGTTACGGTAAGCCTTTTGGTGGCTTGGCTGCTGATGCTGGGCGGTTCCAGCTGGGGTGGCGAGACGATGACTTTCTCCGTGGAGTTTTGCACTTTCACGTATTCGTCGAAATAGATGACGATTTTATTGTTCGTGTAGTTCGTCGTGTTGATTGGCGGGTCGGTTTTCAGGAGGATGGGCGGCTCCTTGTCGGTCGGCCCCCCTTGCGGCGAACCGATGTTGGCGCACGAGTTGAAGCATACGCACACGGCGACGATTCCGATGACCAGAACTATCGGGAGAGGGGGCAGGACAAGGCGTGGTTTCATCCCAATCATGGGTGCAAAAGTAGCTAATTCCGTGATTATTTCTCTACCTTTGCGGGCAAATCTACACGTATTTTATGAAAATCGCATTAGTAGGATATGGCAAGATGGGCCATATGATTGAAGGGATTGCCCGTAGCCGCGGGCATGAGATCGTAGCAATTATCGACGCCGACAACCAGTCTGGTTTCCAGTCCGAGGCGTTCCGTTCGGCCGAAGTGGCCATTGAGTTTACCACGCCCGACGCGGCGTATGGCAACGTGTTACGCTGTTTCGATGCGGGCTGCAAGGTAGTCTCCGGCAGTACGGGCTGGTATGCGGCCCACGAGGCGGAGATGCGCCGTCTGTGCCAAGAGCATGGGAAGACGCTTTTGTGGGCGTCGAACTTCAGCGTGGGCGTGGCTATCTTTTCGGCGGTCAACCGCTATCTGGCGAAAATCATGGACCGTTATCCGGATTACGACGTCTCGATGACGGAGACGCACCACGTCCACAAGCTGGATGCCCCGAGCGGGACGGCCATTACCTTGGCCGAAGGTATCTTGGCGAGGCTTTCCCGTAAGGCGAAATGGGTAAGGGAGGAGGCGAAGGCTGCCGACGAACTGCCCATTCGTAGCGTGCGGGAAGGCGAAGTGCCCGGCATCCATACCGTGTGCTACGAGAGCGAGGCCGACCGTATCGTCATTACCCACGACGCGAAGAGCCGCCGCGGTTTTGCATTGGGGGCTGTCTTGGCCGCCGAATACTTGGCCGACCATACGGGACTGCTCACGATCGGCGACTTGTTCGACTTCTGATTTTCCCGTTCCCTCCGTGTCGGGACGGGATAAGCCTTGGCGCTTCAAGGGAAAAGCGCCAAGGCTTTTTTTCGTTCCGTGGGGCACTTTTTCCTGTCCCGCTTTGGATTTCTGGCCGCAGAGCCTTACCTTTGGCGAAATTACTACCGTATGTTTTACTCTGCCGCGCCGGCTTCTTGCCAAACAGGGAGGCTGTTGCGGCTTCAATGAAAGCAGGGAATGAAGAAAAGTTTACATTATCCATTGTTCTTGGGAGCCTGTTTGGCTCTCTTCCAACCAGTACATGCCCAAGAGGTGCAGGCAGACAAGCCGCAACTCACGGACTTGCCCACGCTCTATGTGGAGACGGAGGGAAATGTTGCCATAACCAGTAAGGAAGATTACGTGAGCTCCACGTTGACTTACGTGGACGGCGATTCCTTGGCCAGCTACGAGGATGTGGGAATCCGCGGACGGGGAAATTCTACTTGGGGGCTTGCCAAGAAGCCATACCGCATCAAGTTCGACAAGAAAGAACGCTTCTTGGGCGAGGACCATGCCAACGCCAAGAGCTGGACCCTCCTTGCCAACCATGCGGACAAGACGCTGTTGCGCAACGCCGTGGCTTCCGAAATGGGGCGTTTCATGGGAATGGATTTCAATCCCGCCGCCCGTTTTGTGGATTTATACGTGAATGGAAGTTACCAAGGGAACTATCAGATTTCCGACCAAGTGGAAGTGCGGAAGAAGCGCGTCGAAGTGGAAGAACAGGACTACCCCTTGGAAGAAGGGGCGGATATCTCAGGTGGATACCTGTTGGAGGTGGACGGTTTCGCCACTTCCGAACCCGTCTATTTCCGCACTTCCAAGAATCTCCTCATCACAGTGAAGTATCCTGACGACGACGAGATAGTGGATGAGCAGAAGAACTATATAGCCGAACATGTCCAAAAGTTCGAAGACGCCCTCTTTTCCGACGACTTCGAAGACCCGGAGTTGGGATACCGGGCGTTCGTGGATACGGTCTCGCTCATCAATTGGTATGTGGCTACGGAATATACGGGCAACGTAGATGGTTTCTGGAGTACCTACATTTCCAAGGAACGGGGGGACGACCGCTTGCGTTTCGGGCCGCTGTGGGACTATGACATAGCCTTCAATAATTGCAACCGGGTGGGCGATGTCTCGCAGGCCCTCATGCTCAACGTAGGTTTCGGCAGCGACCTGACGAAGGTGTGGGTCAAGCGCATGTGGGAAGACCCGTGGTTTGCCGACGCGGTGGACGCGCGCTGGAAAGAACTGGTGGCAGCGGGAATCGAAGAACACTTGTGCGCATTTGTCGACAGCATGGCTCTTGCTTTAGACCGTTCGCAAGCCGAGAACTTTTCCATTTGGCCAATCAATCAGAGGGTCTATAACGAAATTTGCCTGTTCTCTACCTATCAGGAAGGAATCGACTATCTGAAACAATTTATCCGCGACCATGCGGCCTATCTGACGGAGACTTTTGCCTCTATGGCTTCCAGCAACCAGCCTCCCGTGGAGTTGCCCTCGGATTCGTTCGTCGTGGATGAGGCGTTTTACTACCGCATCTCCAACAAGGGGAGCGGCATGCTCGTGGGCGTAGAAGGGCAGTCGCTGGAGGAAGGTGCCGGCTTGGTGCTGGAAAATGCCATCTCCGGGCAAGAGTCGCAGCAGTGGGAAATTGAAGAGTCGGGCGTGGACGGTTATGTGCGTATCGTAAATTCAGCCAGTGGCATGGCCGTGACCGACGTGGCCACGGAGAGCGGCGGGCAGTACATCATCGGTTCCCAGTTGGAGCAACAGCCCTTTGTGGAGGGCAACGAACGCCAATTATGGCAGATAGAGGCCGTGAGCACGGGCAATGTCTACAACTTGATAAACAAAGCTACGAACCTCGTTGCCAACAATTCGGGCGGCTTGAGCGTGGACGGTAATCCTATTATCAGTTACACCAATGACGAGCGCAACGAAGTGAGCCTCAACCGGCAGTGGTATGTGGAGAAGACCGATCCGCGCCCGGTGAGCACAGGTGTGGCTGGCTTGCCCGTGGAAGCGCAGTACGCCATCTATTACGACCCCTCGCTGCAGCAAATCCGTTTTGCTCCCGAGCAGTCGGGAGGCGGTATCCCGGAAGTGCCGGAAATGGAGGTGCGCCTCTGTTCGGCCGATGGGCGGCTTTGTGGGGTTTTCCGTTCCACGGAGGTCTATTCCGTGAGCCACTTGCCGTCCGGCGTGTATATCCTGTCTTGGAACGACGGGAGTGGGACGCGCAGCTTGAAGTTCGCCAAATAGCCCGCCTTGCAAGGCGATAGGGTTAGGTCGAAGCCGCACATGGCCCTTGTCGCGGGTGTCCGTATTGGGCGCGCTTGGCCTATGCAGGCCTTGTTGCTGCGCGGACAGGCAAAAGGCGGGGCACTTTCTCGATTTTCCGCCAAGGTTTTTTGGGAAAAGTGCCCCGCCTTTTCCATGTGATATGGGGCACTTTCCGTATCGGGCGTCCGGACTTGGGCGGTGACCGGGTGCTTTTCCGGCGCATGCCCCTTGAAGTCCGTGGGCAAGGACAGCCCGGTTGGGCAGGAAGGGCAGGGAGAAAAAGCATCCTTGCGCCCTTGCATTATTCGGGCGGCTTCCGTACTTTTGCCGAAAATATAGAACTATGCCTCAAAAACTTACTATCTACAATACCCTGAGCCGCAAGAAAGAGGAGTTCGTCCCCCTGCATGCGCCTCACGTGGGATTGTATGTCTGCGGCCCTACTGTCTATGGCGACCCCCATTTGGGGCATGCTCGTCCGGCCATTACTTTCGATGTGTTGTTCCGCTACCTGCGTCATTTGGGATATAAGGTGCGCTATGTGCGCAACATTACGGATGTCGGCCATCTGGAGCATGACGCCGACGAGGGTGAGGACAAGGTCGCCAAAAAAGCGCGCCTCGAGCAGTTGGAACCCATGGAGGTGGTGCAGTATTATACGCTGCGCTACCATAAGGCGATGGACCTGTTGGGTGTCTTGCCCCCCAGCATAGAGCCGCATGCCTCGGGGCACATCATCGAACAAGAGGCCTTCGTCCAGAAAATCTTGGATGCAGGTTATGCTTATGTGAGCGGGGGGTCTGTCTATTTCGACGTCGAAAAGTACGGCAAGGAACACCACTACGGAGTCCTTTCGGGCCGCAACGTGGAGGAACTGCTCAGCACGACGCGCGCCTTGGACGGGCAATCGGAGAAACGCAACCCGGCGGATTTCGCCCTCTGGAAGAAGGCTTCGCCCGAACACATCATGCATTGGCCCAGCCCTTGGGGTGAGGGATTCCCCGGTTGGCACATGGAATGTTCGGCGATGGGCACGAAGTATTTGGGCGAGGAATTCGACATCCACGGGGGAGGGATGGACTTGCTTTTCCCCCACCACGAGTGTGAGATAGCCCAGTCCGTGGCCGCCTTGGGGCATCCTTCGGTGAAATATTGGATGCACAACAATATGATTACCATTAACGGCACGAAGATGGGCAAAAGCCTGGGTAATTTCATCACGCTTCCCGAGTTCTTCAGCGGCTCGCACCCCAAGTTGGATCAGGCTTACAGCCCGATGACCATCCGTTTCTTTATACTCCAAGCTCATTACCGCAGCACGGTGGACTTCAGCAACGAGGCCTTGCAGGCATCGGAAAAGGGGTTGCAACGCCTGATGGAGGCGGTGGAAAACATCGGGCGCATCAGTCCTGCGCCGGAGTCTTCCCCCGGAGCGGGGAAAGTTGTGGCGGAACTGCGCGGGAAATGCCACGAAGCCATGAACGACGACTTGAACACCCCGATAGTCATCTCCCACCTCTTCGAGGCGGCACGCTTGGTAAATGCTTGTTTGGGCAGCGGGCAAGAGCGCCTCTCGGCAGACGACTTGGAGGAACTGGGCGCGACATGCCGTTTGTTCCTATTCGACCTTCTGGGGCTTGTGCCGCCCCAATCCGTAGGCGGTGCCGGGCTTGAGAGCTACCGGCATGCCGTCGATCTCCTGTTGGAGGTGCGTGCCCAGGCAAAAGCGAAGAAGGACTGGGAAACGGCCGACCGGATCCGGAAGGAATTGACCGACTTGGGATTTGAACTAAAGGATACGAAGGAAGGGACCGAATGGGTGTTAAATAAATGAAAGGCTGTATGACTCCGCAAGAATTTTTCAAGAACGACGCTTTTGCCACGGCAATGGGCGCAGAGATAATGGATGCAAGGCCGGGGTATGCGCGTGTGCGCATGGTGATTGGGGCGCAGCATTTGAATGCGGGCGGGCGCACCCAAGGCGGCGCCTTGTTCACTTTGGCCGATTTGGCCATCGCCGTGGCGGCAAACATGCACGGTACGATGGCTTTCTCCACGACATCCAATATCAGCTTTTTCCGCGGTTCCGGGCCGGGCGAGACGCTCGTGGCGGAAGCGCGGGAGCTGTACCTCCATTCCCGCATGGGAAGCTACGCATGTGACGTGACGAACGGGAAGGGGGAGCTGGTGGCACAGATGACTGCCCAGCTCTACCGTAAGGACGTGCCTGTACCTCTGTAAAAAAGCCTTGGCGCTTTCCCGTGAAAGGGGAAGGCGTTGTAGGATAAAAGCTTGGGGCAACCGGGGGATTCCCTTGGTTGTCTTTTCTTTTTATTCTTGTAGGAAGCGGTGGTAGTCGCGGTAGGCCTTGGGGGTCGTGCCGGTGGCTTTCTTGAAAAGGCGGTTGAAGTAGGAAGGGTCTTCAATGCCTAATTGGAAAGCGATTTCCTTGATTGCGGTATTGTCCGTGATTAGTTTCGATTGGGCTTTCTCCATTTTCTTCTCGATGATGTACTGTAGGGGCGTGCAGTTCATCTCTTGGCGGAAGAGGCGTATGAAGTGGCTTTTGGAGAGGCAGGTCAATCGGGCGAGTTCTTCGGTGCTGGGGCAGAGGCTGGAGTGGTTGCGTATGTAGTGTAGTGCCTTTTCGATGCGTTCGTCACGGGTTATCCCCTTGAAAGTGGCGTGTTGGAAGAAGCGGGCGAAGAGGCAAAGGACGATGCCCCGTGCTTCCATCTGTACCGGAAGCCCGCGCCGGCGGTTGTCGAGTATGTTTTGCATCAAGGTGGGTGGGTTGTCGTATGACTTGGGGTCGGCTTCGGGCAGTTCCCTTCCCGGGCAAAGGGCATAGAGCCGTTCGAATAGCCCACGGTCGCCGGGCAAGGCCCGGGTTTCGGAGGGCAGTTCCCAGTCTTCCAATACGTTGCTTTCATCTTCGTTGTAGATATGTACGTAGAAGTGGCAGAATTCGCCTTTGCAGGCGTAGCTATGATGGGTAAAAGCCGGTATGATATAGAGGTATCCTGGCCTCAGGTCGGTTTTTTGCGTCGGGTATTCGATTTGTGCTTGCCCTTCGCTCACGTAGTAGATGCGGGTGAAAGGGGAGCATACGTTCTTGAAGTTCCAGTCGCTGTGCTGGTATGCCATCCCGATGTGCAGGACTACGGGATGCAGTTTGTTGAGCAGTTCGTTTTCCATGCGGGTGGGTGGAAAAAGGGGTGGAGGAAAAAATCCATCATAGTTTGGACAAAAATAGGCATTTGCCTCCGTAGGGCAAAAGCTTCACTGGAGAAAAGAGGGGTTTCCCGGGACACTGGGACTGTCTGCGTTAAGGCATATCGTTGAAAGATAGCTTGGTTATTACGCTTTTTGGACGGCATCCGCATGTCGCCGCTATTGGGTCGGATGGCATGCGGATGCCTTTCTCCTTGCAGGGAAACGGGCTTCCCTGTGTGGGGGCTGTTATTTTTGCAATCAGATTGCAGTTGCATTGTCCTATTTTTGCGGCATGATTGCCAAACTAAGTAGAAGAAAGACAATTATGAAGAGAGGTGTTTTTATTGCAGGGGCCGTAGGCTTGCTTTTGTTAGCTTCCTGCCGGAACGGGAATGGAACGCATGAAGCTGCCGATGGAGATCTGCAAATCCACGAGGAGTCCGAAGCTGGTTCGGACCATGGAGGTGAGATAGAACTCAGCCCGTCGCAGGCCCGGTCGGCGGGTGTCCGCACGGAACGGCTGGAGCGGGGTGCTTTTCATGGAGTAGTGGCAACGGGCGGGCGGCTTTTGGAGGCGGCTGGCGAAGAACAGGCCGTGGTGGCCGGAAGCCCGGGAGTGGTGTCGTTTGCTTGCCCCATGGCGGAAGGAATGCCATTGGCCGCGGGCGCTACGTTGTTCTACCTGTCCGGACGGCATGTGCAGAATGGCGACCCGGTGGAACAAGCCCGCATTGCTTATGAAACGGCGAAGAAAGAATTTGAACGTTCCCGCGAGTTGGTGAAAGACCAAATCGTCTCGAAGCAGGAGTTCGAGGCCGCCCGGGCAAATTACGAAGCGGCACGCTTGGCGTATGAGGCCTTCCCTCAGTCGGAGGAGCGGGGTATCCCAGTCAAGACGCTTGTGGGCGGATACGTTAAGGCGTGTTTGGTGAAGGAAGGCGATTACGTTACGGTCGGGCAGCCGCTGGCAAGCATTATCCGTAGCCGCCGCATGCGTCTGCAAGCCGATGTCCCGGAGCGTTATTATGCCCGCTTGGGTGAAATTTCGTCGGCCACGTTCCGTACTTCTTACAGCGATACGGTCTACGACCTGCGGGAGTTGAACGGGCGTCTGCTGGCCTATGGCAAGTCGCAAAGCGGGGCAGCCCCTTATATTCCCGTGACCTTCGAATTCGACCCGCCGGAAGGGCTTGTGCCCGGCGCTTATGCCGAGGTACGTTTGCTGGCCCGGGAGCGGGCGGAGGTGCTGAGCCTTCCGGTAGAGGCCATTACCGAGGAGCAAGGCGTGCATTTCGTATATGTCCAGGAAGACTCGTTGCACTACCGGAAATGTGCAGTGGAATTGGGTGATTCCGATGGCCGGAGGATAGAAATCCGCGGGGGCTTGCATGAAGGCGAACAGGTTGTCGTGCAAGGAGCCATACATGTAAAACTGGCTTCGGCAAGCAACGTGATTCCTGCACATAACCATGAACACTAATCCCGGCCTACCATGTTGGACAAAATAATAAAGTTTTCACTCCACAACCGCTTGCTGGTTTTGGTGGCTTCGGTGCTGCTTGTCGTAGGAGGTGCCTACACGGCTTACCATACGGAGGTCGATGTGTTCCCCGACTTGAATGCCCCGACAGTGGTAGTCATGACCGAAGCAAACGGGATGGCCTCCGAAGAGGTGGAACAATTGGTCACTTTCCCCATCGAAACTTCCGTGAACGGGGCTACCCATGTGCGCCGTGTACGCTCTTCCTCTACGACGGGCTTCTCGGTCGTATGGGTAGAGTTCGATTGGGATACGGACATTTACCTTGCCCGGCAAATCGTTTCCGAGAAATTGGCAACCCTTGGCGACGTGCTCCCGGAAAGTGCAGGCACTCCGATGCTGGGCCCGCAGTCGTCAATACTGGGTGAAGTGCTCATAGTCGGGCTGACTGCCGACAGTACCTCCATGCTTGACTTGCGGACGATAGCCGATTGGACAATCCGGCCTCGGCTGTTGTCGACGGGCGGGGTGGCGCAAGTTTCCGTTTTGGGCGGCGATATCAAAGAGTTCCAAGTGTTGCTCCATCCCGAACGGATGAGGCACTATGGGGTCAGCCTCTCGGAAGTCCTGTCTGCCACGCAAGCGATGAACCAGAATGCAAGCGGTGGTGTGATTTACGAATACGGGAATGAATACATCGTGCGGGGTGTGGTCGCGAGCGATGCCATTGACGACATAAAACGCGCCGTTGTCCGTTCCGTAGGCGACGGCAATCCGGTCGTGCTGGCCGACGTGGCTGACGTGCGCATCGGGGCGCAACAGCCCAAGTTGGGGCTGGCTTCCGAGAAAGGGAAGCCGGCCGTGTTGCTTACGGTAACGAAGCAACCGGCCACCGGCACGCTTGAATTGACCGAACGGCTGGAAGAATCGTTACGTGACGTGCAGAAAGAGTTGCCAGATGACGTGCGTATTTCGACCGACGTATTCCGCCAGTCGCGTTTTATCGACGCTTCTATCAATAATGTGCAAGATTCGCTCTATGAAGGGGCTTTTTTCGTGGTAATTGTGCTATTCCTTTTCTTGGCGAACGTGCGCACAACGCTCATTTCCCTCGTCACGCTTCCTATTTCGTTGCTCGCTTCGCTACTTGTGCTGCACTATTTGGGCTTGAGCATCAATACGATGAGCTTGGGCGGGCTGGCCATTGCCATAGGTTCGCTGGTGGATGATGCCATCGTCGATGTGGAAAATGTCTGGAAACATCTGCGCGAAAACCACAATCTGCCGGCGGAGCAGCGAAAATCCGTCCGCGAAGTCGTCTTTCATGCTTCCCGTGAGGTACGGATGCCCATACTGAACTCCACGTTCATCATCGTGGTCAGTTTCTTCCCCTTGTTCTTCTTGAGCGGGATGGAGGGGCGCATGCTCATTCCCTTAGGCATAGCCTTCATCGTGGCCTTATTTGCTTCCACGGTAGTGGCTCTCACGCTTACCCCAGTGCTCTGTAGTTGCCTGCTCGGAAAGCCCATGAAAGACGGGCGTGTCCCTCGGGAAGCTTTCCTTGTGGTATGGTTGAAGAAGCATTACCGCAAAGCCTTGCTCTTGGCGTTGGAGCACAAAAAGGTGGTGATGGGCAGTATTCTCGCCCTCTTCGCCGTGGCCTTGGGCTTATTTTTTACGCTGGGGCGCAGTTTCCTCCCTCCATTCAATGAAGGCTCGTTTACCATCAATGTCAGTTCCTTGCCGGGCATTTCCCTCGAAGAGTCGGACAAGATAGGCCGGCAGGCGGAGGAATTGTTGCTCACGATACCCGAAATACAGACCGTGGCCCGCAAGACGGGCCGTGCGGAGTTGGATGAACACGCTTTGGGCGTGAATGTGTCGGAGATAGAAGCCCCCTTCGAACTGCAAGGGCGCTCGCTTGAGGAGTTGAAGAATGAGGTACGCCATAAACTTTCCGCCTTGGCCGGGGTGAATATAGAGATAGGCCAGCCCATCAGCCACCGTATTGATGCCATGCTGAGCGGTACACGTGCCAGCATAGCCATTAAACTTTTTGGGGATGACTTGAACGAGCTGTTTGTTCTCGGCAACCAAATCAAGGAAGCCATACACACGGTGGACGGAATTGCCGACCTCAATGTGGAACAACAGGTGGAGCGTCCGGAGCTTGCCATTGTCCCCAAGCGGGAAATCTTGGCCAAATACGGCATTACCCTTTCGGATTTCAATACTTTCATCCAAGTAAACTTGGCTGGCGTGGCCGTTTCGCAGGTTTACGAAGGCCAGAGGAGTTTCAACTTGGTAGTCCGGGCCGACGAGAGCCGGCGGGGCACGATGGAAGCCTTGAAGGATTTGATGGTCGATTGCCCGGACGGCACGAAAGTGCCTCTTTCCGACGTGGCGGAGCTGCGTTCCACTACCGGGCCGAACACCATCAATAGGGAAAATATACGGCGGAAAATCGTAATCTCGGCCAATGCCAGCGGGCGCGACTTGCGCAGCGTGGTAGACGACATACGCGGGCGCATCGAGGCGCAGGTACACTTGCCGGAAGGCTACCATGTAGAATACGGGGGGCAGTTCGAGAGCGAGCAAAGCGCTAGCCGCATGCTCATGCTCGCCTCCGTGTTCAGCCTGCTCGTCATATTCCTGCTGTTGTATATGCAGTTCCGGAATGCGTTGGAGAGTGCCGTCATCCTGCTCAACCTGCCATTGGCCCTCATCGGCGGCGTGTTTGCGCTGGTCTGGACTACGGGCGAGGTCAGCATTCCGGCCGTCATCGGCTTTATCTCCCTTTTCGGGATTGCCACGCGCAACGGCATGTTGCTTGTCAACCGCTACAACATGTTGCGTGAAGAGGAACGCCACCTTTCCCTACGGGCACGCATAGTCAAGGGTTCGCTGGACCGCTTGAATCCCATACTCATGACGGCTTTGTGCTCGGCGTTGGCACTGATACCGCTGGCCTTGCGGGGATCTTTGCCCGGCAATGAGATACAAAGCCCTATGGCCAAGGTCATCTTGGGGGGATTGCTTACCTCCACGTTTCTCAATGCCTTTGTCATCCCCATCGTGTACGAGGTGCTGAATCGCAAGGACCAAGCCCCCCAACCTTCTCAAAAACAAGCAGACGAACAATGAAGACGAAGAAGTATTGGGCTCTTGTAGCCCTTGTTGCCGTTTGCCCGCTGCGGGCGCAAGACATCGGCGGCATATTGGAAAGCGTGGAGCGGAACAACAAGGAATTGCAAGCCTTGCAAAAGGCGAACGAGGCGGCCTTGCTGGAGGCGAAGTCGGGCAATGCCTTGGAAGACCTTTCCTTGGAGTACAGCCCTTTCTACCAAAAGGGAGTCAGCGGGATGGCCAGCTCGGAACTGGTCATCACGCAGGGCTTTGATTTCCCGACGCTCTACTCCTCGCGCCGCAAGGCCGGGCAGTTGCAGGAAGAGGCCTTGGGCTTGGAGTACCGGCTCGCCCGGCGCGACATCCTCCTGCAGGCCGAACTCCTGTGTTTCGACCTCATCCACCTCGGCCGTGCCAAGGCTTTGCTCGACAAGCGCTGCACGAATGCCGAAAAACTGCTGGCGCTTTTTGAAAAAAGGCTTGCCGCGGGCGGCGCGACCTTAATCGAGGTGAACAAAATCAAGATGGACAGGATGAACATCGAGACGGAGAAAGTGCAGAACGGGATAGCCCGCCAGATGGCACTGCAGGCCCTTGGAGTCCTGAACGGCGATGTCCCTTTCACTTTTGAGGCTGCGGATTACCCTTCCCTGCCGCAACTGGAGGACTCCGCCGCGCTGGTCAGCCGGATGGTGGCCACGGATTACGGCCTGCTTGCCGCCCGCGCCAATGCCCTCGTGGCCGGGCAAAACGTCAAAGTGGAGCAGCAGAGTTGGATTCCCAAGTTCGAGGTGGGCTACCGCCGCAATACGGAGACGGGTGAGGCCAGCCACGGATTTCTCGTGGGGGGTACCATTCCCTTGTTTTCCAGCCGCCACAGGCAGAAGATGGCCCGCGCCCAGCAGGCGGGGGCGCACTTGCAGGAGGAAAATGCCCGGATACAAGCGGAAAACCAGGCGCGCGGCCTGCTCCGGCAGTTGTATCAGTTGAAGCAAGCCCTTGACGTGTACGATGTGGATTTGCTGGACAATACGCTTGAAATACTCCGGAAGGCCGTGGAAAATGGGGAACTTTCCTTGATAGACTACTATGTGGAAGCCGATGCCATTTATGCCAACCTGCAAGCTTATTTGAGCCTCGAGCGCCAATACCAAGGTACGCTGGCCGAAATCTTTAAGGGCGAACTCTGAAGCGCGTATCCCTTGTTCTCTAGCCGGGGAAAGGCCAGACGGCCTTTTCCCGGCTGTTTTTGTATTTTTAAGCCCTTGGGAAGCCTTGGGGAGTGTTTCTCTTTTATTACTGTCCGATAAAATTTTTCAAGGCTTTAAAATTAGGGCTGACTTCA
>CAYTPX010000007.1:0-75188 GCA_964439955.1 uncultured Bacteroidaceae bacterium
CACTTGCGCCCGCAAACGCAAGTGCTTCTCGCCAAAACGGTACGGGGAAACGCCCTTGGAGAGCCTCTTGTCGGATTCGAACCAACGACCCCGAGATTACAAATCACGTGCTCTGGCCAACTGAGCTAAAGAGGCGGGTGGGTAAGCTCTCTGCATCGCGCCGCTACAACCAACTACCTTTGCTGCGGTCAAGCCCTGGAGGATTCGAAGGGAGCTGGCCGTATAGGACTTACCCGTGCGATATTGTGGCTGCAAAGGTACGCGTTTTTTCCGGATATGCAAGCATGGCCGCCTGTTTTTCTCCATTCCTTTGTGGAAAAAGGCTTGCCGCTTTTCGGGGAAAGTGCCTGCGCCTTTTGCCGTTTCCCCCGCCGGTTTGGGTTGGGGACGTTAAACCTTTTTTCCTGTGGGCTGTCTCAAATTCAAGGGCGTGGGGCTTTTCCCTCCGCCCAAGGCAGGGAAAGTACAAACATTTATACCGTATTGTCTATGAACAGGGTTTTAGGAATCTGGATGCTGGGCATCCTGGGCGGGCTGTCCGCCCCTCCTCTCCCCGCGGCGGGCCAGGGGGAAAAGGTTGAGGTACACTACCGGGTGGAAACCGGTGAGCCGAGGCAGCCGGTCGATTGCTTCGGGGCTTCTGACGCTTGGAGCATGCAGGAGTTGGGCTTGTGGCCTGAAGAAAAACAGAAGCAGGCGGCCGACTGGCTGTTCAGCTCGGAGCTGGACGAGGCCGGGCGCCCGCGGGGGATAGGCCTTTCCATCTGGCGCTTCAACGTGGGTGCGGGGAGTGCCGGGCAAGGGAATGAGAGCCAGATCAACCGCGGCACGCGTACCGAATGTTTCTTGCAGGCCGACGGGTCGTACGACTGGAGCCGCCAAGCGGGGCAACGTGCCTTCTTGCGCTTGGCTAAGGAGCGGGGCGTGCCTTATTTCCTAGCTTTCCTCA
Source organism: uncultured Bacteroidaceae bacterium (assembly GCA_964439955.1). Lineage (GTDB taxonomy): Bacteria > Bacteroidota > Bacteroidia > Bacteroidales > Bacteroidaceae > UBA1794. The sequence continues at coordinate 950 of CAYTPX010000007.1, forward strand.
ATTCGCCGCCGGTGTATTTTACCCAAAACGGGCTGGCTACGAACACGGGGCGCGGGGGGACTTTCAACCTGAAGGAAGATTGTTATGATGATTTTGCCCGCTTCTTGGGCGAAGTGGTGGAAGGAATGGAGCGCGAGGAGGGGGTGCATTTCGACTACCTGTGCCCGGTGAACGAGCCCGATGGGCACTGGAACTGGATTGGCCCGAAGCAGGAGGGAACCCCTGCGACGCAGCGCGAGATTGCCAAGGCCGTGCGTGCCATCAGTGCGGAATTCCAGGCGCGGGGGCTGGATACGAAGATTCTGGTAAACGAGTCGTCGGACTACCGCTGCATGATGGGCGAGCACATGGCGGGCTGGCAACGGGGGTATGCCATCAGCAGTTTCTTTTCGCCCGACAGTTCGGCAACCTACCTGGGGGACTTGCCCAATGTGCCCCGCCTCATGGCCGGGCACAGCTATTGGACGAACACCCCGCTCAAGGCTTTGCGCGATTACCGTTGCGCTTTGCGCGACTCGATGGAGAAGTTCGGCGTGGAGTTTTGGCAGACCGAGACGTGCATCATGAGCAACGACGAGGAAATAGGCGGCGGGGGCGGCTTCGACTCCACGATGGAGGTGGCGCTTTACGTGGCACGCATTGTGCATCACGACTTGGTCTACGCCCATGCCCGCAGCTGGCAATGGTGGCGGGCGGTAGGAGGCGACTACAAAGACGGCTTGCTCTACATGCGTTCCGCCCGCGACGGGCGCAAGGATGGCTTGTTGCGCGATTCGAAGTTGCTTTGGGCGTTGGGCAATTATAGCCGTTTCGTGCGCCCAGGGGCCGTCCGTTATGCCATGACTGCCGAACGCGGCGGTCAGCCTGTGGTTGAAGGGGACACTGACCCGCACGGGGTCATGTGCTCCGCTTATCGCAACGAGACGGGGCAGTGGGTGGTTGTGGCCATCAATTATGCGGAAGAGGAGCGGGCTTTCTCTTTCTCCCTGCGGCAAGGCACGGTGGCGCAATGGCAACTTTACCGTACTTCGGACCGTCCCGGGGAAAACTTGGCGCCTGTGGGTGTCCTTCCCGGCGGTAGCCCTGCGGTGTTGCCCCCCCGTTCGGTTACGACTTTTGTGGCGCAGGAATAGGAAAACGTGCTCTTTCCGGTTTCCGCGCATTCCCTTTCCGGTCCGGCATCTTTGGAATAATTATGCCCGCGCATGCAGTGCGGGCATAATTTTGGAATGCCCATTGCCCGAAAGGGTGGGGCTCAGTTTTGAATCCGGATTGTGGCTAAATGAAGGGAAGGTTTCAGAAAAGCCCGATGAAAAGCAGGTAGCAGAGTGCGGCGGGAATGGCCAGGAGCGAACTGTCGAAGCGGTCGAGCATGCCTCCGTGGCCGGGCAAGATGCGCCCCGAGTCCTTTATGCCGAGTTGGCGCTTCATCAGCGATTCTACCAAGTCGCCCCACGTGCCGGTTCCGGCAACAACGAGTGCCAAGCCTACCCATTCAGCTGCGCTATAAGCGGCCAAGTAGTGGGTGTCGATTTGCCAGGCTAACAAGGAAATGATTGCGGCCATCAGCAATCCTCCGATGAATCCTTCCCATGATTTGGCGGGCGAAATGCGGGGAAATAGGCGGTGGCGGCCCAAAAGGCTGCCGACGCAATAGGCTCCCGTATCGTTGGCCCATAAGAACATGAATATGCTTAGCGGCAACAGAAAAGAGGCTTGGAACACTTGGGAGTTCTCCATAAAGTCTGCCAGCAGGAGGGGGTTCGTGCTTAGATGCGGCTGGCAGAGGAAGAAATAGAGCCAAGCGAGAAGGGAAAAGGGTAGGGCGATGTAAAACTGGCTCAGTACGGAATATGCCCAGTTGCCCATAGGGTTACGGCGCTTGAGGTAGAGTTCGCGTACCAAGAGGACTATTATAAAAATAAGGTAGGGGGCGAATGCGGCCATGGTGTCCGTGGTCATATAAATGACCTGGGCTAAAAACAAATAGACGGAAACCGCAATCAATAGGGTGGTAGGCAGGCGCACCTCGCTGTTTGGGCGGTCGTTGATAAGTTGGCAGTATTCGCGCACGGTCAATGCCATAATCAAGCAAAAGAGGCAAGTGAACGACAGGGGACTATACATGATTCCCCCTACGAGTACAGCTACAAACAACACGCCCGTGAGGGTGCGTTGGACAAGATTGTTCTTCTTTTCCATCTTTGTGCCCCCGTTCTATTCAGTTTTCTCCGTCGTTTCGGGCGGAATGAGTCCGGCCTCTTTTCCGTCGTCCGAGGTTGTCTCGGGCATGGAGGAGGTACTTGGTTGGTTTTCCTTTGCAGGCTTTTGCTCGTTCGCCGATGTTTGTTCGTTCATGATTTCTTCCGCACGGCTGTTCCATGGGCGTTTCCCAAAAATCCGTTCTACGTCTTCGGCGAAAATCACTTCGTTGGCGATGAGTAATTCGGCCAGTTGGTTATGTTGTTCCTTATGCTCTTCCAGGATTTGTTTGGCACGGGCATATTGTTCACTGATGAAGCGTTTGGCTTCTTCGTCGATCAATTCGGCTGTTTTCTCACTATAAGGGCGGTTTATGGCATAGGGGTCGGAACTATAATAGCATAGGTTGGGCAGCTTTTCGCTCATGCCCATATAGGAAATCATGGCATAGACTTGTTTGGTCACACGGTCTAAGTCGTTCATCGCGCCGGAAGAAACCCGCCCCAAAAATAGCTCTTCCGCCGCGCGCCCTCCCAATGTGGCGCAAATCTCGTCGAGCATTTGTTCCTTTGTCGTAATCTGTCGTTCTTCGGGCATGTACCAAGCCGCTCCGAGGGCTTGCCCTCTGGGTACGATCGTGACTTTGATTAAGGGGTTGGCATGCTCAAGCAACCAAGAAACGGCAGCGTGCCCGGATTCATGGATGGCGATGGCACGGCGTTCTTCTTTGGTCATTATTTTGCTCTTCTTCTCCAATCCGCCTATAATGCGGTCTACCGCATCCAAGAAGTCTTGTTTCCCAACCCTCGACTTGCCGTGGCGGGCGGCAATCAAGGCAGCTTCGTTGCATACATTGGCTATGTCCGCCCCCGAGAAGCCCGGGGTCTGGCGGGCGAGCAAGTCTTTGTCGACCGTGTCGTCTATCTTAATAGGGGCAAGATGGACACCGAAGATTTCTTTCCGTTCGTTTAGGTCGGGCAAGTCCACATGGATTTGCCGGTCGAAGCGGCCTGCACGGAGAAGCGCTTTGTCCAAGATGTCCACCCGGTTCGTGGCTGCCAATACAATGATGCCGCTGTTTGAGCCGAAACCGTCCATTTCCGTGAGTAATTGGTTTAGGGTGTTTTCCCGTTCGTCATTGCCTCCCATTGCCGGGTTCTTGCCTCTTGCGCGGCCCACGGCATCGATTTCGTCGATGAATATGATGCAAGGGGATTTTTCCTTTGCTTGTTTGAACAAATCCCGTACCCGCGAGGCACCTACCCCCACGAACATTTCGACAAAGTCAGAACCCGAGAGTGAAAAGAACGGCACGTTTGCTTCCCCTGCCACGGCTTTTGCCAGCAAGGTCTTGCCTGTTCCCGGAGGGCCGACCAGCAGTGCCCCTTTGGGAATCTTGCCTCCCAGCTCCGTGTATTTCTGGGGTTCTTTAAGGAACTCTACGATTTCCTCCACTTCCATCTTGGCTTCTTCCAAGCCTGCCACGTCTTTGAACGTGACGTTTACTTGAGTTCCTTTTTCGAAGAGTTGGGCGCGCGATTTCCCCACGTTGAAGATTCCAGCACCGCCTCCCCCGCCGCCGCTCATGCGGCGCATGAAGAAGATCCAGATTCCGACGAAGAGCAAAAAGGGGAGTAAGTTTAGCAGAAGCGTAAGCATGAAGTTGCTTCGCTCGGCGTATTCTTCTTTTCCGGTGAAGTTGTTTTCCGCACGTTGCTCTTCCAAGAAGTTGCTGACGCTTTCATTCGAAGGCACGCGCGTAGCAATCATCGGTTCGCGCGGCATCTGTGCGTTTGTTTCCTTGAATACGTCCTTTACGTGTTCGGGGGATATGTACATTTCCAACGAGTTGTCCGTGTAGGTAACGACCCGGCTTACATATCCGTTGGCCACGTATTCTTTAAATTTGTTGTAGCTTACTTCTTTGAGGGCGGTATTGCCTCCTCCTGAGAGATAGAGGGCGATGAGAAGCCCGCCTATCAGGATATATAACCATGTCAAGCTGAACCTGGGTGCCTTACGGCCTGGTTGCGGCTGGCCTGCATCATTCTTTTCCATTTTTCCTTTGTTTAGGTCCGTAAAGTCAATCCAAGTCTGCGATTCCTTCCACTTCGGCATCTGCCCAAAGGTGCTCCAGATCGTAATATGCACGTTGCTTGGGCAAGAAAATATGGACTACCACATTACCGTAGTCCATGGCCACCCATTCGGAGTTCCGCATGCCATCTATGGAAAGGGGCTTCTCTCCAGTAAGCTTATGTACCTGATCCCACACTTCATTGCTTAGGGCCGAAACTTGGCTTGGGGTGTTGCCTTGGCAAATCACCAAGCAATCCGTGACGGAAGTATTGACTTTTTGCAAATTTACAACTTCGATTTTTTTCCCTTTCTTTTCTTGGATGCCCCGGATGGCGGCATCCACTACGGAAGGAGTTCTATCCATATATTCGTTTTGTAGTATGATAATCTGGCTTGTTCGGGCAAAGCCGTTGGGGCTTTTCCGGCACAAAGATACATTTAAATCTACGCGCATGTGCGAGAATCTTGCCCCTTTTGCATTTTCTAACAAAAAAAGAGCCGCAGTGCTTTGGCTTTTTTCAAATAAGCCCTACCTTTGCGGTCGAATTCAATAAGCATTGGGCTATGGTGTAATGGTAACACTACAGATTCTGGTCCTGTCATTCTTGGTTCGAATCCAGGTAGCCCAGCAGGAAGCGGCCCGCTTTTTCACAAAGCGGCCCGCTCTTTTTTTCGTTTTCCGCAGGCGGGGTCGGCTTGTCGCCCCTTGTGTCCCAACCCCAACTGTTCCTTAGTTTGGGGTGTCCCATCCCGTCATCGTGTCGATGGCAGGGATAGTTCTTTTCAGCCGGTTCTGCCATAATGCCGGTGTCGTAGTCGCCGGTGCGGCTTCCCGGGCGGCGCTGTCGGTCGGAAGCGTTTATGTTTTTCTGGGAAAGTGCTTGCGTTTTGTAGCAAAAGTACGGGTACTTTTTTGCGTTAAGCCTTCTTTTACTACCTTTGTGCGGGATAAATTTTATGGAAAAGTAGCTTTTGAAACGATATGGCACGAAGGCGGAAGACGAATCTTTGGTTTCTTGTCTTGCTGCTTGCCGCGGTAGGCGCATGGCATTGGCAGAATGGGAGTTTCCCTTCCCCAAGGGAAGGGATGGGGCAACCGCTCCCGTCCGACGACATGGAGGCTTATTGCCTCCCCCGTCCGGCGGAGGGCGGGACGGTGACGGTGGTGCGGCATGCGGGCTACACGGTGGCCTTCGATGCGGCAAAGCAGACGCCCGAGTGGGTGGCCTACGTCCTGACGGCGGAGGAAAGCGAAGGCACTGTACCGCGCAAGGGCCGCTTCGTCCCGGACCCGGACATCGCTTCCTGCTGGGTAACGACGGACGACTACAAAGGCAGCGGCTACGACCGGGGACACATGGCCCCGGCGGTCGACATGAAGTGGAGCCGCCAAGCCATGGAAGAGAGTTTCTACCTGAGCAACATTTGCCCGCAAAACAGGAACCTCAACAAGGGCGATTGGAACGAACTGGAGGAAAAGGCCCGTGGGTGGGCACGCCTTTACGGCGCGCTTTGCATCGCATGCGGGCCGGTGGGGGCTGACGGGCCGATAGATTGGATTGGCAACGCGCCGGTGGCCGTGCCCGCCCGTTTCTTCAAGGTATTCCTCCGCAAGGGCGCCGACGGTTTCCAGGCCATCGGCTTCCTCTTCCCCAACCAGGCAGGCAACCGCCCGCTGGACAGTTATGCCGTCTCGGTCGATAGCGTGGAGCGGGTTACGGGGCTGGACTTCTTTTCAGCTTTGCCCGATGCGGAGGAAGAAGCGGCCGAAGCCGTATGTTCCCCCTCGGCGTGGGGGCTCTGAGCGGGGTGGAAGGCGGGCGGCCCTTGGCGATGTCTCATGTTTAACGATAAAGATATGCGGATCATGGAATTCAAGTTTCGGTTGTTTCTCATTGCGGCAGGCACGGTACTTTCTTCCGTCCCTGCGGCGGGCTGGGCCCAGGACACCTATCGGCCTGAGCCCGGCGGGAAGGAAATCTATCTTCCCAAGGCGCTTGCGCACATGGACTTGCTGGGCGACACCTCGCTCTACAGTTTCCAGCGCCTGCGCTGCTCGCGTGATTTGGCCCTTTTCTGGGAATGTCCTTTCGGCAGCGACCCTGCATTTGCCCCCGACTATGAGGGGCAGAACATGAAAGTTGATGTGGACCAGATGCTCAAGCGCACGCAGTACTTCTATGATTTCTACGTCGATAGCCTGAAGTGGCTGTTGCCCGGTTCGAAAGCCGAGCGTTTCCGCATGGTATTGATGCTCCGGTACAACGACGACGGGACGGCTTACGGCGGCGACCACGACGGGGAAATCGGCGGGCTATGGGTGAGTCCGTCCCGCCTGCAGGACACCACGCTCAATGTCTTGGCCCACGAGCTGGGACACTCTTTCCAGGCGCAACTTGGAGCGGACGGAGACCTAGGATTGAACCAAGGCCCGTTGTGGGAAATGACGTCGCAGTGGATGCTTTGGCAGGTAAATCCCGACTGGGTGCGCGACGAAAACTACCACTGGGTCGAGTTTATGAAGCACACGAACCTCGCTTTTTGCCATTTTGAGAATGTCTACCGTTCGCCCTACGTGCTGGAATTCTTCAGCATGAAGCATGGACGGGAATATATTGGCAAGCTGTGGCGCGAAGCGCGGGAGGGCGAAGACATCGCGCAGGCCTACATGCGCATGTCCGGCCTGTCGCAAGAGCAATTCAACGCGGAGGTTTACGAGGCTGCCGCCCGCTTCATGACCTACGACCTGCCTCGCGTGAAGGAACACATGCGCCCTTACGCCAACCGCCACTCGTGCCGGATGGTTTCCCTCCCGGGCGACGGGGGAGCAGCGGCCTACACCATGGCCCCGGAACGCACGCTGGGCAGTTATGGATACAACGGCATACGCCTCGAAGTGCCCGACCCCGGAAGCCGCATACGTTTGACGCTCGAACCGGATTCCCTTACGGGGGGCGCCACGGGAGGCTTCTGCTATGGACTGGTGGCCGTGGACCGCACGGGCAATCCCCTCTACGTGCCGATGCGTTATGTGCCGGCCAGTGGCGGGGAAGCCGGGGCAGGGGCTTTGGACTATGAAGTGCCTTCTTCGGGCTTGGACTATCTGTGGCTGGTGGTGACTGCTGCCCCTTCGGCCCATACGCTCTCGCCCGAGGCGCAATGGTATTGCCATTTTACGATGGAAGGCACGCGCCCGCACGAGGACATGCTGAACGCCGAGCCCTTCGAAGCACCGGCCAGGCGGATGCGGCGTCCCAGGAATTGAAACGGAAGGGTGATGGGGAAGGCGTCTGCCTTCCCCCTTTCGTTCCGCCGCCTGCCTTGTGCGGCAACCACGCCCCATTGGGCATAAGCAATCCGGCAAGCCATGCTACTGCGAGGTGCAAACCGGCGTGGCGGGCGGTATAGCCCGTCCGCGGAAAAGGCTGTCCGGGGAGGGGTCATACGCACTCGTGGCAGTGGCAGTGGCTCTGTGCGCTTTCGAATTCCAACGTGGAGTGGCCGATGCCCAATGCGCCGAGTCCCGACCTGACCTCCTCTCGCACGCTTTCGATGCAGGCCATCTCGTCCAGCACGACGTGCGCCGTGAGCGCCGTTTCCGTCGTGCTGATCGGCCAAATATGCAGGTGGTGTACCCCGCTCACGTGGGGCGTTCCTTTCAGGCAGGCCTCCACTTGGTCCACATCGACCGACTCTGGTATCCCGTCCATCGACATGCGTAGGCTCTCGCCCAGCAGGCGCCAGGTTGAAACCAAGATGACCACGGCAATGAGCAGGCTGATTATCGGGTCCACTATCGTGTAGCCCGTGAATGCGATGATGAGCCCCGCCACGACCACGCCTACGGAAACCAGCGTGTCGGCCACCATGTGGAGGAAAGCCCCGCGCACGTTGAGGTCGCCTTTCGCCCCGCCCATCAGCATCCAGGCCGTCAGCCCGTTGACGAGGATGCCCGCGCCGGCCGTCCAGGCCACGGCGGTGCCGTCCACTTGGGCCGGCTCGCGGAACTTGTGGATGCTCTCGAGGATGATGGCCCCCACGGCTACGAGCAGTATGATGGCGTTGGCCAGGGAGATGAGCACCGTGGCTTTTTTGTAGCCGTAGGTATAGTTGCGTGTGGAGTGCCGCTTGGCCAGCTGGAATGCGGCGAGGGCGAGCGTCAGGCTGAATACGTCGCTCAGGTTGTGCCCGGCGTCGGAGAGCAGGCCGAGCGAGTTCTTCCAGAGGCCTACGCCCGCCTCTATGCCGACGAACAGGAGGTTTAGCACGATGGAAGCCACGAAGATGCCGTCCATCGTGGCCGGTTGGTGCACGTGCTGGTGCATGTGGTTGTGTTCATGGTTGTGTCCCATATCGTAAAAACTAAGGATGTTCCGCTCTTTTCCGCTTGGTTTTTGATACCGCAAAAGTACATCCTTTCCTGTTGCAACCGGATTGCAAAGTATCCCCGCGGGCGTTCCGTGAAAAAGCGCCCCGGGTTTTCCGCAAGGGCGCATGGCTTTTTTCCGGAAAGCGTTGCCACCCTTTTCCGGAATCCTTGCTTCCGCCAAGCGGGGGGCGGAAGCCTTCCCCGGGGGCCCGCTCCGGCTAACGCAACCCTTGGCCGGGAATTTTTGCGGGCAAGGGTGCGGATTTTTTGGGAATAAGTACTACATTTGCCGCATCCCCACGCTGTTCCCGCGGTTTGCGGAGCGGCGGGCGGGGATGGATATACATAAAAAGGCGTTACTTGGACGCTTGGTTTTTGACGATGTAAGAACTTCGCAACTTCAAATCGTTAGTCAAGGACAAAGCAACGAGGACGCCCCTTGGGATGTTTGTAACCGGCCCTTTGGCTGTCCCGTTGCCCCTTTTGTTGGCAATGGGGCAGGCCGGGGGACAAGTATAGGCATCAGCGTGGGGCTTTCAGCGTTGCTCGTTTCGACTAACGGGGCAATGCGAAGGCCTTTACATCGTGGAACGGGCGACAAGTACGGATCTCCACGCTTTTCGTGTACGTAATTATATACCATTTGCACCAAACATAAGAATTTAGATTGAGAATTCCAAATCGGCATAATAGTTATCTCAATAAAAATAACTACTTTCGCACCGACATAACGAGAGTATGTGTACTCTCATGCGATACATATAGCCGAAACCGCTATCAGAATCACCACCTCGGATAAATGGACTAAGGCTGTAAACTACTCACTCATGTGTGAAATGTATCTACGCATAACGTAGAATCATTCCACGAGTGAGTAGGGTTTGTGGTGAACCTTGATAGCGGTGTGGCGGTGGTTCTACGTATTCGTTTATCCGTTTCGTTCTACTGTTGCCATTTTGCAGATTATTGATGTCTAACATAAATAAAATGTAAAATGAAAAGTAAAACAACAGCTACAGTACTCGCCTTTTTCTTAGGAGGTTTTGGCATTCACCGTTTTTATCTCGGCCAAACGGGATTGGGTATTTTATACCTTGTATTTTGCTGGACGGGTGTTCCGGCACTTATAGCTCTGATAGATTTTATAGGTTTCCTATTAATGAGCAAAGAGACTTTCGACCAAAAGTACAACTTGACTTCGATTATTCTAAAATCCCAGCAGACACCACCAAATAACAATGTGAATACAATCGCCATAAATATGGGGCATTCAGCACAAGATTCCACAAGTTCTTCGAGCAGTGACGAAATCAAAAAACTATACGAACTGAAAGAAAAAGGTATAATAACCCAAGAAGAGTTCGACCTTAAGAAGAAGACCTTACTTTAAGGTTAAAAATGCGAGGCTGTGGCTTCGCATTTAATTTTTCCACTTGAACGATTTAACGATTGTCCTACGGGAAAGGCTTAGGTCGCTAAGAAGGCAACTGGACATAAGTCCTGTGGGGGCAGCTTATGCGGAAATTTTTATTGAGCGATGAACAGAAAGAATGATAATAAAACAGTGTCGATTGTAACGGAACGCGGTGAACGGGTGGAGGCGGTGGCGCCGGTGATTGTCTCGGCAAGCCGTTCGACGGATATCCCGGCCTTTTACGCGCGATGGTTCTTTAACCGTTTAGAAAAGGGGTATTGCGTTTGGTACAACCCGTTTAACCGGCAGAAAATGTATGTGTCGTTCGAACGTTGCCGGGTTGTCGTGTTTTGGACGAAGAACCCTAGGCCGATATTGCCGTACTTGCCCGAATTGGATCGGCGGGGAATCCATTACTATTTCCAAGTGACGCTGAACGATTACACACGGGAGGGCTTCGAACCGCATGTGCCCGGCGTGGAAGAACGAGTGGAGACTTTCCGGGAATTGTCTGGCCTGATTGGCAAAGAGCGGGTTATTTGGCGGTTCGACCCATTGATAATCACCCCGCAAATCACTCCACGTAATTTGCTCGCGCGTATATGGAGAATCGGCAATATGCTGAAGGGGAGTACGGAAAAGCTGGTTTTTAGCTTTGTCGATGTGAGGGCTTACCGCAAGGTGCAAAACAACCTTGTCAAGGAAGTGCCTTGTTTCACGAAGGAGAACGTGGAATCCGCCGAACTGGACGACGGGCAGCGGCGGGAGATAGTGGAGGGGCTTGTGAAATTGCGCGACATTTGGGTCTCTGGGGGATGGGACATTCAGTTGGCTACCTGTGCAGAGGCGCTCGACCTTGAACCGTATGGGATAGGGCATAACCGTTGCGTTGATGGCGAACTGATGGAGCGTTTGTTTGGTGAAGACAAGGATTTGCTCTATTATCTCCATACGAGGAAATTGCCGATAGGCGGGCACCAGGCAATCTTGGATTTCCCAGTTGGCGGGAAACGCCCCAGTATGAAGGACAAGGGACAGCGCGGCGCGTGCGGCTGTATGATAAGTAAGGATATAGGGATGTACGACACTTGCCGGCATTTGTGTGTCTATTGTTATGCCAATGTGAGTAGGAACGCGGTTCTCAATAATGCCCGTTTCCATTCGGACGACAGCGAGAGTTTGATAGGGTGAACGTACCGTAGGACGGCTTCTTGGCTACTTTTTTAGCTCTTCCCTGATAAAAAAGAAGGAGAAAAGGGGATGGAAAAGGGACAAGTCGAAGATTTATTTGTATCTTTGCAGCCCAAAATGGGAAAAAACGAGACTTATACGATTGATTTGAAGCGTATCGTGTCGGAAGCCGCGGAATTCGGCTATCGCTTGGACGATGCTTTCTTCGCTTCCGTCGGGGCGGGCGAGATTTGCGGCGGCAGGGTCGATGCGAAAGTGCGGGTTGAACCGTGTGCGGGACGCCATGTCTTGTCGTTTTCCCTGCAAGGTGTCGTGCGGCTGACGTGCGACCGTTGTTTGGATGAGATGGATTGCCCGGTGAATGTCTGCCGGGAACTGGTCACGAAGTTCGGCCCCGAGTTTTCGGACGAGGGGGATGACTTGGTGGTAGTTTCCGAGTCGGAAGGCAAGTTGGACGTGGCATGGTTTTTATACGAGTTCATAGCCTTGGCACTTCCCATGCAGCACGTACACGAAGAGGGGGAATGCAATGAGGATATGGTGCGGGCTTTGCGCATGCACAGCGTGGGCGGCTTGGACGACATGGACGATGCCCCGGAAGAGATATAGGAAGTCCTGCCGGGAAAGGCGGGGAATAAGATAATGTAATGACATAACATTAAATAGATAAAGAAAAATGGCACATCCTAAGAGACGGCAGTCGAAGACTCGGACTGCGAAAAGAAGAACTCATGACAAAGCTGTAGCTCCTACGCTTGCTATTTGCCCGAATTGCGGCGAATGGTATGTGTATCATACCGTGTGTGGCGCATGTGGCCAATACCGGGGCAAGGTGGCGATTGAAAAAGAAGCGGCTGTCTAAACTCTGCTAGGGAAGGACGAGGCAGCGGAAATACATGCATAAGAAGCCGGAGGTATCTCTTTGCGGGACTCTCTCTGGCTCTTTGTGCTTTTGAAGATGGAGAGTTTTATGGAAAAGATAAATGCAGTAATTACCGGGATAGGGGGTTATGTTCCCGATTATGTCTTGACAAACGAGGAACTGTCGAACATGGTCGATACGAACGACGAGTGGATCATGACGCGCATCGGGGTCAAGCAACGGAGAATCCTCAACGAAGAAGGCCTCGGCACTTCGTATATGGCACGGAAGGCCGCCAAAGAGTTGATGCGTAAGACGCATTCCAATCCTGACGACATTGACTTGATAGTCGTGGCTACTACGACGCCTGACTACCATTTCCCGTCTACGGCGTCCATCCTCTGCGACAAGCTGGGGCTGAAGAATGCTTTTGCATTCGACCTCTCGGCAGCTTGTTGCGGTTTCCTGTACCTTTTGGAGACGGGGGCCAATTTTATCCGCTCCGGGCGGTATAAGAAAATCATCTTGGTGGGTGCGGAGAAGATGTCTTCCGTTACCGATTATACCGACCGTGCCACGTGCCCTATCTTCGGCGATGGCGCCGCGGCAGTAATGATGGAGCCCACGACGGAGGAACTGGGGGTTATGGACAGCATTTTGCGTACGGACGGCAAAGGCCTTCCTTTCCTCCACATGAAGGCGGGCGGCAGCGTGTGCCCTCCTTCCTACTTCACGGTGGACAACCACATGCACTATGTTTACCAAGAAGGCCGTACGGTCTTCAAGTACGCGGTGTCCAATATGTCTGACTTGACAGCAAAGATTGCCGAATGCAATCAGCTGGACAAGGACAGTATCGACTGGGTTATTCCTCACCAGGCAAACTTGCGCATCATCGATGCCGTGGCGCGGCGGCTTGAAGTGCCGATGGAGAAGGTGATGGTCAATATACAACGTTACGGCAATACCAGCGCGGCAACGCTCCCGCTTTGCCTGTGGGACTTTGAGCGCAAGTTGAAAAAAGGTGATAACATTATTTTTACGGCTTTCGGCGCAGGCTTTACTTATGGTGCCCTTTACATGAAGTGGGGTTACAATGGCGATGAAGTGCCCGAAGCGAAGGCTATTGCTGCTGAATGACTTCTGGGGAACGGTGTTTTTCTTCCCTGTTATGGGCGGAAAGGCACTGTTCTTTTCTTGTATTCCCTTGCCGCTTTTTTGTACTTTTGCGGCGTTTCTCGTTGTTTAATACTACTCCATTCCTTGATTATGCATAAAGCCGGATTCGTAAACATCGTAGGAAATCCGAACGTAGGTAAGTCTACTCTCATGAACTTGTTTGTGGGGGAGCGTATCTCTATTGTCACCTTCAAGGCGCAAACGACCCGCCACCGTATTATGGGGATAGTGAATACGGAAGACACGCAAATCGTCTTTTCCGATACTCCAGGGGTGCTGAAGCCTAATTACAAGTTGCAGGAGAGCATGTTGCACTTCTCTGAGTCGGCCCTTTCGGATGCCGACGTGCTGCTTTACGTGACGGATGTCCAGGAACAGCCTGAGAAGAATAGCGGTTTCTTGGAGCGTGTGCAGAAGATGGACATCCCGCTTTTGCTCCTGATCAACAAGATAGACAAGACAGACCAGCAGCATTTGGAAGGATTGGTGGAGAAATGGAAAGGGCTGTTGCCCCGCGCGGAGATTTTCCCGGTTTCGGCGTTGGCCAAATTTAATGTCGATACCGTAATGCGCCGGATACGCACCCTTTTGCCCGATTCGCCTCCTTATTTCGACAAAAGCCAATGGACCGATCGCCCGGCACGCTTCTTTGTTACAGAGATTATACGGGAAAAGATATTGCTCTATTATGACAAAGAGATACCTTATTCCGTGGAAGTCCGTGTGGAGAGCTACAAGGAGGAAGAAAACAACATAGCAATCGAGGCCGTAATCTACGTGGAGCGTGATTCGCAGAAAGGCATTATTATCGGGAAGGGAGGCCGCGCATTGAAAAAAGTGGCTACGGAAGCGCGCCTTTCCTTGGAGCGTTTCTTGGGAAAGAAGGTCTTTTTGCAGACATTCGTGAAAGTCGATAAAGATTGGCGCAGTTCGGATAAGGAATTGCGCAATTTTGGATATAATTTAGATTGATACAACTGTGGGAACAACCCCCGTGAAAACACCGGAAATATGAGTAACTTAGTAGCTATCGTAGGGCGTCCGAATGTAGGGAAGTCCACATTGTTCAACCGTTTGACGCAGACCCGGCAGGCCATCGTGGCCGAACAGGCAGGCACGACCCGCGACCGCCAATATGGGAAGTTCGAATGGGGAGGCATGGAACTTTCGCTGGTGGACACCGGAGGATGGGTCGTAAATTCCGATGATATATTTGAAGAGGAAATCCGCAAGCAAGTGATTCTGGCCGTGGAGGAAGCCGACGTGATACTTTTTGTGGTAGACATGATGGGCGGGGTTACGGATTTGGACCAATCCGTGGCCAAAATCCTGCGCCGGCAGCAAAAGCCGGTTTTGTTGGTTTGCAACAAAGCGGACAATAATAACCAACTTTATTTTTCGGCCGAGTTCTATTCGTTGGGGTTGGGCGACCCGATTTGCGTCTCTGCCATATCAGGGAGCGGGACGGGCGATTTGCTTGACGAAGTCATCAGCCGCCTTGCGCAGAAAACGACCGATTTGCTCGACGAAGACATTCCCCGTTTTGCCGTAGTGGGGCGTCCGAACGTAGGAAAGTCTTCGATTATCAATGCTTTTGTCGGGGAAACGCGTAATATCGTGACGGAAATTGCAGGGACGACCCGTGATTCCATCTATACGCGCTACAACAAATATGGCTTTGACTTCTATTTGGTTGATACGGCGGGCATACGCAAGAAAAAAAAGGTAACGGAAGATTTGGAATATTACTCCGTAATCCGGAGCATCCGTTCCATTGAAGCCTGCGATGTCTGCATCTTGATGATCGATGCCACCCGCGGCGTGGAAATGCAGGATGTCAATATCTACCAACTCATCCAGAAAAACCGGAAAGGGCTGGTCGTGGTTGTCAACAAGTGGGATTTGGTCGAATACAAGTCCGATAAGGTAATCAAGAATTACCAAGCGGCGATTCGCGAACGGTTTGCCCCGTTTGTCGATTTCCCCATCCTCTTTGTGAGTGCGCTTACCAAGCAACGTATTTTCAAGGTGCTGGAAATGGCCTTGGAAGTGTATAAGCACCGTTCCATGCGTATCCCCACTGCGCAACTCAACGCGGAAATGCTGCCCCTCATAGAGTCTTATCCGCCTCCTGCCAACAAGGGAAAGTATATCAAAATAAAGTATGTGACCCAATTGCCCAATACGCAGATTCCTTCGTTTGTGTTTTTTGCCAACTTGCCGCAGTATGTGAAGGAGCCCTACAAGCGCTTTTTGGAAAACAAGATGCGCGAAAAATGGGAATTGACGGGTACTCCGGTCAATATCTTCATCCGCCAAAAATAAGTTCGGCCTGTGGTTTCTTGCCGAGGTATATGCCCCATGGCTGAAAAGTATTCCCTTAAAATCGTTCCAATGCAAGGATAGATCCCATCCCCTTCCGTGTGGGTCCGGAGAAAGGGCAGGCTTTGTCCCGGAAAGCCTGCGAGGCTTTTCCTGAAAGGCGCTGCACCTTTTCCCCGGCGGGTGAGGGGCTTTTCGGGTGGGGTTGCCGGACAAATTTGAGAGGCGACGCGATGAAAGACATCTTTCGTACCTATTCCAGCCATTACCAGGCTTTGCTGAAGCTGGGCATGCCCATTGTGGTCGCCCAATTCGGCATTGTGGTTTTCGCCATTGCCGACACGCTGATGGTGGGGCACCACGCGGTTGAGGAGCTTAGTTCCGCCGGTTTTGTGAACAATACGTTCAATATGGCCATCGTGGCTTCCATCGGTTTCGCGCTGGGGCTGACTCCGGTGGTGGGGGCCTTGTACGGGCGTGGCGAGTACGAGGCCATCGGGCGGAAGCTACGCAACGCTTTGGCCGCAAACCTCGTCACTTCGTTGCTTTTGATGGGTTGCATGTTCGTTTTCTACCTCAACATAGACCGGATGGGGCAGCCCGAAGGGCTTTTGCCTATCATCAAGCCGTATTTCCTGACCATCCTTTTTTCGCTTCCTTTCCTGATGCTGTTCAATGCTTTCCGCCAATGCGTCGACGGGGTGCAGGATACGCGCATCAGCATGTGGATTTTGCTCATCGGGAACTTGATCCACGTCGGGACGAACTACCTTTTCATCTATGGCCCCGGCCCCTTTCCGGAATGGGGCTTGTTCGGGGCAGGCGTTTCCACGCTGGCGATGCGGGTTCTCATGTGCCTTACGTTTGCTTTCATTTTCTTCCGCCGCAAGCGCTATGCCCCTTATCGGGAAGGCTTCCGGCGGGGTCGTGTGAACCGTGCCGACTTCGTGCAGCTCAACAAGCTGGGCTGGCCTGTCGCGCTGCAGATGTTCATGGAGACGGCCTCTTTCAGCCTGTGCACCATCATGGTGGGCTGGCTGGGGGCGCGTGAGTTGGCCACGCACCAGGTAATGCTTTCCATCAGCACCCTGTTCTTCATGATGTATCTGGGCATGGGGTCGGCCGTGGCCGTGCGGGTAAGTTATTTCCGTGGGCAGGACGACGTGGAGAACTTGCGGCGTTCGGCCGTGGCAGGGTTTCATCTGGTCATGCTTATCGCCTTGTGTTGTTCCTTGCTCGTCGGGAGTTTGCGCACCCATGTAGGCGCTTGGTTTACCGATGACCCCGCCGTGGCGCGGGCCATACCCGCTTTGGTCATTCCGCTGCTGCTCTACCAGCTGGGCGACGGGCTGCAAATCACCTTTTCCAATGCGCTTCGCGGGCTGGCCGACGTGCGTGCCGTGGTGTTCTATGCCTTTGTTTCCTATTTCCTCGTCTCCTTGCCTGTAAGCTATTGCTTTGCTTTCGTCTTCGGCTGGGAACTTCCCGGCATCTGGTATTCCTTCTCTGTGGGCTTGACCTGTGCCGGGCTTTTCTATTTTACCCGCTTTTTTCGTCGTACTTGCCAGTAAAAAGGGACGGTCGTCCCGTATTTTCCCGGCGGGGATGTGTGAATTTTATTCCCTGTGCGGCTATTTTGGTGGAGAACCGCTATATTTGTCCCATAAAAACATCTAAAGAGTAGGAAAAAGTGGCTATTTCCAAACGAGCAATCATAGCCGGTGCCGGTCCGGCGGGGCTTACTGCCGCCCGCGAGTTATTGGAGCGCACGGATATCCACCCGCTGGTTTTCGAGGAAACCGGGGCTATCGGCGGCATTTCGCAGACTGTGTCTTACAAGGGAAACCGCATGGATATCGGGGGACACCGGTTCTTTTCGAAGAACAAACGGGTGATGGACTGGTGGATGGAGGTGCTTCCTTTGCAGGGAAGCCCTGCGGAAGACGACTTGCTCTTGCAGCGCACGCCCGAAGGCCTGCAGCCCGGCGGGCCTGACCCGGAGCGCGAGGATCGCGTGATGCTGGAGCGCAACCGCGTTTCCCGCATCTTCTACTTGCGTAAGTTCTTCGACTATCCTATTTCGCTCAAGCTAAAGACGTTTGCCAACATGGGCTTGTGGCGCACGGTGCAGGCCGGCGCGGGCTATCTTGCCTCGGCGTTGGTGAAGAAACCCGATACTTCGCTCGAGAACTTCTACATCAACCGTTTCGGGCGTCCGCTCTACCGCATGTTTTTTGAGGACTATACGGAAAAAGTTTGGGGCATCCATCCTTCCCGACTTGGCGCCGACTGGGGTGCGCAGCGGGTGAAGGGGCTTTCCGTTTTCGCCATATTGAAAGACATGTTGCGGAAAAGTTTCCAAAGCGGGTCGGCTTCCGACCCGGACAAGGTGGAGACTTCGCTCATCGAGCGTTTCTTTTATCCGAAATACGGGCCGGGGCAGCTTTGGGAGACTGTGGCTGCCGGCGTGCGGGCACGGGGCGGCGAGGTCGTGATGCGGACGGCTGTGGAGGAAGTGCATGTGGAAGGCGGCCGGGTCGTAGCCGTCACGGTGCGCACGCCGCAGGGTGCGCGCCGGCAGGAAGCATGCGATTATTTTTTCTCCTCCATGCCTTTGAAAGACTTGGTGCTGGCCTTGCGGGGAATCGATGTGCCGGAAGACGTGAGGAGGGTGGCCGCCGGGCTGCCTTATCGCGATTTCATAACCGTGGGTCTCTTGGTGGACAAACTGGAAATCACCAACGAAACCCGCATCAAGACCTATGACAACCGTGTGCCGGACACGTGGATTTACATACAGGAACGCGACGTGAAGGTCGGCCGCTTGCAGGTCTTCAACAACTGGTCGCCCTATCTGGTGAAGGACTACCGCGGCACGATGTGGATAGGGCTGGAGTATTTTTGCACGGAAGGCGACGGACTTTGGACGATGGGCGATGCCGATTTCATCCGGATGGCCGTCTCCGAGCTGGAAAAGATAGGCATTGTGCGCAAAGAGTCGGTGCGCGATGCCTGCCGCATACGCATCAAGAAAGCCTATCCTTCGTATTTCGGGACTTATTATGAATTGGATAAGGTGAAGGCTTTCCTCGATTCCATTGAAAACCTCTATTGTGTGGGCCGGAACGGGCAGCACCGTTACAATAATATGGATCATTCCATGCTGACAGCCATGGAGGCGGTGGACAACATCGTAGCAGGTGTTGCCACGAAGGAGAACGTGTGGGCGGTGAATACCGAAGAGGAATATCATGAAACGAAAACTAATCCTTAACCTTCCTACCTTATGAACAGGCATAAAGCGTTGTACACAGGGTGCATGGCCCTGCTGTTTTCGGTAGTTTTCCCTGCCGGGGCGCAGGACACGCTTGTGGTGGAGTGTCCGCAAGTGGCGAGTGCCTGTCCCTTTACCCTTTACCTTTCGGGTGTAACGTGTACCCCCCAGTCTACGGCCTTGGAGTTGAAAGTCTACGAACCGGCGGGCAATGTGCTGCGGTTGCATCCCGCTTGTTACTTGCTGGGGCAGGCTACGGGAAAGAAGTACCGCCTCTTGAGGGCTGAAGGTATTGTGCCGGGCGAGAAGAAGGCAGTGCCCGACGAGGGAGTCTTGCCCTTTACGCTCTATTTCGACCCGCTTGATGCGGCCGATGATTGCTTCGATTTTGTAGAGGATAGTGGGGATGACGGCTACAGCCTGAAGGGTATCGTGCTCCATTCCCCGCAACCGGCAGGCAAGTTGGATTGCCATATAGAAGGAACATTGCGGGGCGAGAAACGGAACGCGCTGCTCCTCGTGCAAGAATACGGCCTCGATGAACGCATCCGCATGCCCCGCCAAGTGCCGGTGGAGGGCGGTCGCTTCGCATTTGACCTCCCGGACACTCCGGTAGCCTATGAACTGTTCGATGCGGCAGAGCGGCAAACCGGTGCATGGACCTTGTTCTCTTTCTTTGCAGCGCCCGACACGGTGTGGCTTTCCCTTGACCTTGCCGAGTTTATGTCCATGCGCATTGATGGCGGGGCTCTCAACAGTGATTTCGCACGGCTCTACTATTACCGGCCAGATTACATGCGCATGCTCAGGGCACGGCGCGACTCGCTGATGGGGCAGGAGGCCTATCTGTCGCCGGAGGCGGTGGAAATAAGGGAAGCCATGCGTGCTACGGATAACGACTCCCTGCTGCGTGTACTTGCAGAGAAAGGCCGGAAGTTGCAGGAGGCCGGGCGGCAGTTCACGCCCATGGGGCGGGAGACGGAAGAACTCTATCGGGAATTTGTGGAAGAGTGGGACAGTGTCCAGACTGCTTATATGCGGGAATCCGGGACATTACCGGGCTATTTCTTCCTGTTGAAGGAGATAGGGAGGCTCGGCGAAGGGGTGAACCCGGAAATCCCCGACACTTTGTTGCGGGTGGCCGAGCGTTATGCCGCTCTCTATCCCCACCATCCCTTTACAGGAAAAGCCCGGGAACTCATAGCCTCCCTAGCTATGAACCGGACGGGTAGCCGCTGTCTGGACTTTGTGGCTGAGGACTTGGACGGGACTCCTCGCGCTTTTTCCGATTTGCGCAAGGGGAAAATCGTGTTTCTCGACCTTTGGGCCTCGTGGTGCGGCCCGTGCCGCAGGCATTCGAAGGAGATGATTCCCGTCTATGAAGCCTATAAAGACAAAGGATTTACCGTAATTGCCGTGGCGCGCGAAGCCATGGACACGAAAGCCATGCAGGCCGCCATGGAGCAGGACGGCTACCCTTGGCCTTCGTTGGTAGACCTCGACGACCGCCATGCCGTGTGGGAACGTTTGGGAGTGGGTAACGCCGGTGGGAAAACGTGGCTCATTGACCGCGACGGCACCATCCTTTTGGTAAACCCTGCAGCCGAAGAAGTCCGGAAATACTTGGCTGAACGCTTAGACTGATTCCCGCCTGATGCAACTTCCTGCCCGCCTCAACCCCTTTTGCGTACGTGTCTCTGCGGAATATGCCCGCATCTTTTCGCGCTATCGCCTGCTGTGGCTTACGCTTTTGTGGGTGGGTTATGCGGCATTCACATTCTGCGGTGTATGGCATCATGAGCCGTGGCGCGACGAGTTGCAGGCATGGCTCATTGCCCGGGAGCTGGACATCCCCGGCATATTCTACCAGATGCGCTACGAAGGGCACTTCGCCCTGTGGTCGCTCTTGCTGAAGATTTTCACCTCGCTTGGGGCGGATTTGGTATGGATGGGCGTGTTGAGCTGGGCGTTGATGCTCCTCGCTGCGTGGTTACTGCTGTTCCGTTCGCCCTTTTCCGGATGGGTAAAGGCCCTGTTGCTGCTTTCCTTTCCCACGCTTTATTATTTCCCGGTTGTGGCCCGTTGCTACGCGTTGATTCCCCCGTTGCTCTTCCTGCTGGCCTTGGCTTACGAACGGCTTGCCTCCGGACGTGCCTATTTCCGCTATTGCCTCCTGCTGGGGCTGCTGGCTCATACGCATGCTTACATGGAAGGCATGGTGGGCATCCTGTTCCTCATCTATGTCTATGACTACGTGGTTGCGCCTTGGCGGGGGCGGACGGCCCGCGGGCGTTGGCGCTCGCTGTTGCCCCCGCTCGCGACCGTGCTGCTCGTGGCGGCGGCCTTCTTGCAGGTGTTGCCCGCCTTGGTTACCGACATGGGCGCCAAGCACCGCTACTACACGCTCGACAAGACGCTGGAGTACATAAGCGGCACTGTGCAGCCGCGTGAAGTCCCTTTCATGGAGGGGCTGGCCGACGTGCTCTTCCTCCTGCTTCTCCTTGCTTTCATTATCCGCTACCGCAAGGGCTACAATCCGCGCATCCCGCTCCTCCTTTTGGGGGCCATAGGCTGGCAAATCTATTTCTCCACCTCGATGTACGGGATGAGCCTGCAGCGCCCGTACCTTATCCTCTACGTCCTGACCTTTGCCTTTTGGATTTTGCGCGGCGACGACCGCATCCCCCAGTTGGCACTCGGCTTGATCGCCCTGTTCAGCATGTACCGGCTGCCCGAAGCCGTGGCCGACTTTTCGCAGCCCTACACGAATGTCAAAGAGATTGCCGCTTGGATGGAGCGCAGGCTGCCGCCCGGCGAGCGGGTCGCGGTGGACAACATGGGGAAGGTCATCAGCGCCTATGCCCCCGGTTTCAACTACTTTTCCGTCTCCACGGGCAAGCCCGTGCCGCTCTATGCGCCCCACGACTTAAGCAAGCGCGAGCCGCTGGAGCAGTGGTGCGACACGGTTTCGTGCAAGCCTCTCTACTATGTGCGCGGGGGCGTAGGCTTGGGGAAATTCTTGGCCCGCTTCAAGGAGATGAAGCCCCGCTACCGGCTCGAACAAGTGTTTCCCCGTCCGAAGCAGCCCGCCGCGTTGGCCGAGGTGTTCTACCTCTTCCGGGTCATTCCCCAAGCTGGCGCGTTTGAAGCGCAGGCGGATTCGGTGAAACGGTGAGCCGCCTTACGCCTTGCGGGCAGGGGAGGATGGACCCCCCCTTTGGCGCTTTCCACAGGAAGCCTTGCCGCCTTTCCCCGGAAACGGCAAGGCTTTTCCCCGTTTCCCCCGTGCCCGTTCCCTGCCCGCCGCAGGGCGGGAGGGGAGGACGGCGTGCGGATTCCGGTCGGGGCGCACGGGTTTTGCAGGGAAAAAGGCGTATCTTTGCGGCGGTTTCCTACTACTAATGCAGAAAAGGTTATGTCCGATTTTGACATCCAACAGCTGGTGAGCGCCTTTATCGTCCTGTTCGCCGTGATAGACATTTTGGGCGCAACGCCGGTTATCATCGGCCTCCGCGGGAAAGGCCGCCCCGTAAATGCCCTGAAGGCTACGTTGATATCGTTTGCCCTCATGCTCGCCTTCTTCTATGTGGGCGACGGAATCCTGCGCTTGTTCCGCGTCGATATTGAGTCGTTTGCGGTGGCCGGGTCGATTTTGCTTTTCCTTATTTCCTTGGAGATGCTGTTGGACATCGAAATATTCAAGAGCAACGCCCCGCTCCAGAGCGCGACGCTCATCCCTTTGGTGTTCCCCCTCTTGGCCGGGGCGGGCACGTTCACCACGCTCCTCTCCCTGCGGGCGGAGTATGCGGCTTGCAACATCTTGCTGGCCCTTGCGCTCAACATGGCGTGCGTCTACTGTGTCATCCGTTCCACCGACCGCATCGAGTACCTCTTGGGCAAGGCGGGAATCTACCTGGTGCGCAAGTTTTTCGGCATCATCCTGATGGCCATTTCCGTAAAGCTCTTCACTACCAACATCGTCCACCTGCTCTCCAGCCTGTGGGGGTAGCATGGTGGAGAAATGAAACGCACGGCATTCCTTATGGGACAACTGACTAAAAGCCGGGGCTTGTGGGCATTGAGCCCACTCCTCGTTTTCCTGTTTTTATATTTGGGCGTGTCGCTCTGGGTGGGCGACTTCTACAAGGTGCCCATTACCGTCGCTTTCCTGGCCGCGTCGGTCTATGCGGCTTGTGTCATCCGCATCGGACCCTTGGACGAACGGGTTGCCGTTTTCTCCCGGGGAGCAGGCCACGAGGACTTGCTCGCGATGGTCTGGATTTTCGTCCTCTCCGGGGCTTTTGCCGCCGCGGCCGAGGCCATGGGTGCCGTCGATGCGGCGGTCGGCCTCACGTTGCGCCTGTTCCCGGCGCGCTTGTTGCTGGGCGGGGTGTTTGTGGCGGCTTGTTTCGTGTCGCTCTCCGTGGGCACCTCCGTGGGGACTATCGTGGCCCTCGTGCCCGTGGCGGCGGGGATTGCCGTGAGTACGGGCTGGAGTGTCCCGATGATGGCGGGCGTCGTGGTGGGCGGGGCTTTCTTCGGAGACAACCTTTCCTTCATCTCCGATACGACAATCGCCGCCACCCGTACCCAGGGATGCCGCATGCAGGACAAGTTCCGTGCCAACCTGCTCCTCGTTTTTCCGGCCGCCCTCGTGGCTTTGCTGCTGTATGTGGGCATCGGTTGGCGCATGGAGGCGCCGCCCGCCTTGCCTGCGGTCGACTGGGTGCGGGTGCTTCCTTACGTCTTGGTGCTGGTCTTGGCCTTGCGGGGGTGGAATGTCATGCTCGTCTTGTGCGTGGGCATCGCCTCCTGCGGCCTGATAGGCTTGTGGAAAGGGGCTTTCGACGGGTTCGGGTGGATGGCCGCCATGGGCCGTGGCATTGCAGGAATGGCCGACTTGATTGTGGTGACTTTGCTGGCGGGCGGGATGTTTGAGCTGATCCGCCGCGGGGGCGGCATCGATTACATCATGCGTTATCTTTCGCTGCACGTGCATGGAAAGCGTGGCGCCGAGTTGTGTATTGCCGTGTTGGTATGCTTCTCGAACTTGTGTACGGCGAACAATACGATTGCCATCCTTGCCTCCGGTCGGTTGGCGCGCGACATCGCGGGGAAATACGGCGTGCCCCCTTCGCGTGCGGCCTCCTTGCTGGATACGTTTTCGTGTTTCGTGCAGGGGTTGCTTCCCTACGGGGCGCAGTTGCTGATGGCGGCCAGCCTGTCCGGTTTGTCGCCCATCGCCATCATGGGCTATCTGTATTATCCTTTCCTGATGGGCTTAGTGGCGCTGTCGGGCATCTGCCTCCGTTGGCCTCGGCGCTACGTGTGAGGGAAAGAAACGCAGGCGCTTTTAGGGAAAAGTGCCGCGCCTTTGGGCGGAAAGTGCCGGGCTTTCGTTTGAAAACGTGCGGATGCCACGGGGTGGCTCGCCGCCCCCGCTGGGGCTATTCTCCGCAGACTGTCGTGGTGAGGATGTAGTCGTTGGCCACGATGTAGCGCACGCCGATGAGGCTTCCCCCCGGGGTGAACAGCTCGCGGACTTCGAGGTTGCCGAGCGAGTCGAAAGGGAAGGGCTGTACCTGCAAGTCGCGCTTGAATTCCACGCCATCCATCCCGAGCAGCTTGTAGACGGCTTCCTTGGCACACCAGCAGATGAGCAGGTGGGTCTCCTCGTGGAGCGGGTCGATGAAGCCCTGTTCTTCGGGGGAGAGGAAGTGTTCTTTCACCCTTAATATGCGCTTGCTGGGGTATTCTATGTCGATTCCTACCTGGCAAGCGCCGTGTCCGCCGAGCATGACGGCGGCGTACCCTTTCGTGTGCGATATGCTGATCGGGCATGAGCCGTCGGCCAAGTAGGGCGCGCCGTTCTCCTTGTAGCAGATTTCCTTGTATTCCCCGCACATCTCTTGTAGCAGAACGCGCGTGGCGAGCCACTCCTTCCGCCGCGAGGCGGAGCCGAAGGCCCGTCCGGCGCGTAGCTCGTCGGGGGAGAGGGGAAGCCTTTCGATAAGCTCGTTGGCCGTCTCTGTTATCTTCCAGATGCCGAGCGTCCAGTTTTTTTCTTTGTGATAGATGAGTAGGGGCATGTTTTCAAGGGATGGCCGGAGGGCTTATTCCGGATTGGTGCGGAAGGTCTCCATCATGTGTTTGAGATATTGGCTTATTTTCCGCAGCGTGTCGGCCTTTTGCGGCTCGTAGGCGCCCGAGTCAAAGTAGAGTGAAGCGTGGAAGAAGTAGGAGCAACTGTCCGTCAGTGCCAGTTGGCGCGGTGTGGCTACCGGGCCTTCCAGCGTGTAGAGCAGGCCGTAGTTGCGTGAGGCGGGGTTGGAATAGGATTTCTCTTCTATTTGTTCGGCACGGGCGGTATGGAAATAGACCAGTTTGCGGCTTTCTTCGGCCACGAGGGGCAACTCTTCGGGGTGGATGCGGCGGAAGGTGCAGTGGAGCGTGGCGCGTTCGTCGGGAAAGGCGAGGTCGAAGAATATGGCACCGGCCTCGCCACTTCCTTGGGCCAAGGTGAGCTTTCCCCCTTCAGGGTGCTCGAAACGGAAGGGGAAGCTGTCGGGTGTTGCTTCATAGCGCAGGGAGTCAGGCTGCATCGGGCTGTTGTCCCGGTCGGAATGGCAAGCACCCGTCGCGAATGCCGCCAGCATGAGCAGGAAAAAGGGCAGGGCGTTTTTGTGGGAAGTGCCGGCACTTTCTTCCGTTTCCTCCGCCTCTTTTCCATCTTGCCCCTCGGGAAGCGTCACTTTGATTTTCTTGATGCGGCGCGGGTCCATTTGCATGGCTTCGAACTGGTAGGGGCCGTAGGCGATTGTCTCGTGCAGTTTGGGGAATTCGCCTTTTAATTCCAGCATGAGCCCGGCCAGCGTGTCGGCTTCCCCTTGCACTGGGCTGAATACGTTGTCGTCTAACTTCAGGGCCTTGCAGAAGTCGGTCAGCAAGGTCTTCCCCTCGAAAATGAAAGTGTGGTCGTTGAGTTTGACAAACTTGCGCTCTTCGTCGTCGTACTCGTCGCGGATTTCCCCGACTATTTCTTCGATGATGTCTTCCATCGTGATGATTCCCGAAGTCCCGCCGTATTCATCGACGACGACGGCAATGTGTACCTTGTTTACTTGGAACTCCCGCAGCAGTTCGTCTATCATCTTTGTTTCCGGCACGAAGTAGGCGGGGCGCACGAGCGACTGCCACCGGAAGCTGCCGCCCTTCTTCCCTAGGTGGGGGAGTAGGTCCTTTATGTAGAGCATGCCTACGATATTGTCCATGTCGTTGTTGTAGACGGGCATGCGGGAGTACACATTGTCTACGATGATCTGGAGCAGTTCGGGAAAGGAGGTCTTTACCGAGACGGCCACCATGTCGCTCCGGGGCGTCATGACTTCTTTGGCCGTTTCGTCGCCGAAGCGGATGATGCCCTTGATCAGGCCGGTTTCTTCTTTCAGCCCCTTCTCGCCGGTCAGGCGCAGGGCGTTGCTGAGTTCTTCTACGGTGCGGTCTCCCCGGGAGGAGGCGGGGTGGAGGTGCGAAAGTAGCTTATTGTGCGAGAGGCAGGTGCGCCATGGGGCATGGTGCGCTATGGCGAATGCCACATAAAGCAGCAGGGACGGGAGGAAAATGATGAGTAAGATGGCCCACAAGGGCAAGGTAAGCGAATAATCTATGTCCACGATATGGGGGTAATGGTGAATACTTTTTGGGTCAGAAAGGCGGCTTCCCTTCTTCTTTTCCGGTGGCTTGCACCTGGTTTCCCTGTGCGGCGGGCGAGGCGTTTTGCGTGGGCCGGGGGGAGAACAGTTCCATCGCGTCGGCATGGATCTCGGTCACGTACCGTTGTACGCCGTTCTTGTCCGAGTAGGAGCGCGTGCGTATTTTCCCCTCTATGTAGAGCTTGTCGCCTTTGTGCACGTATCTTTCCGCCGTTTCGGCAAGCCGCCCCTTCCAGAGCACGATGTTGTGCCAGTCGGTCCTTTCCGGAACTTGCGTCCCGTTGGGCAGGGTATATCCGCTTTCGCTCGTGCCCAAGGGGAAAGAGGCCACGGCCTTCCCGGGTCCATAGTAGTGGACTTTGGGGTCGCAGCCTACGTGTCCTACGAGGATGACTTTGTTGATTGACATACGGTTCTGTGGCTTTCTGGGAATATCTAGCCTACAAAGTACGGGATTTCTTCCGGAATATACAAGGCTTTTGCCCCTTCGGGCGTAAAGTGCCTGCGCTTTTTCCCTAAAGCGGTGCCGCTTGCGGAAGGTTGCCCCACGCCTTTTCGGCAAGGCTGGCAATGTCCTTGCGGGAGAGGCGCGGTATCCGGCGGGGCGGGGGCATGTGCGCCCGGGTTATTTCGCGTTGCCGGTTTCTTGTCCTTTGGCTTCTTCCCAGAGGGCGTCCATCTGGGACAATGTCATGTCCTTCAGGTTTCTCCCTTGGGCGGCGGCCTGGCTTTCCACGTAGTTGAAGCGGCGGATGAATTTCTTGTTCGCCTGTTCCAACGCGTTGTCGGGGTTTATGCCGTACAGCCTTGCCACGTTGATGAGGCTGAAGAGGATGTCGCCGAATTCGGCTTCCATCGCGGCCTTGCACTTGTGGCTGATTTCGGCCTGGAACTCGTTGATTTCTTCACGCACCTTGTCCCAGACTTGTTCTTTCTTTTCCCAATCGAAACCTACGCCCCGGGCTTTGTCCTGTATGCGGTAGGCTTTGATGATGGAGGGCAGTGCGCTGGGGACTCCGCCAAGTACTGTCCGGTTTCCGCCTTTCTCCTTCTGCTTGAGCAGTTCCCAGTTTTGTACGACTTGCCCGCTCGTTTCGGCTTTTATCCCGCCCCCGAACACATGGGGATGGCGGTAGATGAGTTTCTCGCACAGCTGGTCGCAGACGTCTTTTATGTCGAAATTGCCTGTCTCGGAGGCGATCTTGGCGTAAAAGACGACATGCAGCAATACGTCGCCCAGCTCCTTGCAGATGTTTTTAGGGCTTTGTTGCAGGATTGCTTCGCAAAGTTCGTAGCATTCTTCTATGGTGTTCGGACGCAGGCTGTCGTACGTTTGCTTCCGGTCCCAAGGGCATTTCTCCCGCAACTCGTCCATTATGTCCAGCAACCGCCCGAAGGCTTCGGACTGTTCCGCCCGTGTGTGTGCCATGTCGCGTGTCTCCTTCTTCTTATTCTTCAGTCATTTCCCCTTTTACGGTGAGGCGTACCGTCGGGGTCTTGGCATTGCTTTTTACGGTAATGATTTTGGCAAATTTGCCGGGGTATTTCCCTTTTCCGTTATAGGTGACATCGATTACGCCCTTTTCACCGGGGTTTATGGGATCTTTCGTGTATTCTGGCACCGTGCAGCCGCAGGTTGCATGTACTTGTACCAAGACCAAGGGTCGGTTCCCGGTATTGGTGAACGTAAATTGGCAGCGTACTACAGGATTCCCTTCGGGGAAGGTGCCGAAATTGTGTTCTGTCTTGTCGAAAACGATTTCTGACCCGTCTTTTTCCTCGTCTCCTTTGCCCGTTTGAGCCCACCCCGCGGTGCAGAGGACGAGCAACAGCAGGCTGGTTAAATAAATCTTTTTCATAAAGATTCTGCGTGGTTTTTTAGTTTGAGTATGCGTAGTATTTCAGAGGGTCTGTCTACGATGTATCCGGGCTTGCAGGTTTCCAGCTCGCTGCGGGGGCGGAATCCCCAAGTCACGCCGCAGGCGGTGACTCCCGCATTGGCGGCGGTGTGCATGTCTATGGACGAGTCGCCCACATAGAGCGCCTCTTCCCGTGAGGTGGAGGTGCTTTTAAGGATTTCTTCCACGATACCCGGGTCTGGCTTGCGGGGAATCCCTTCGCGCTGCCCGAGGATGGGGGAAAAGGGGGTGCTTGGGAACAGCTTGCGCACGATTTGTCCCGTGGCTTGCTGGTATTTGTTGGAGGCGACAGCCAGCTTGCAGCCCGCTTGCACCAAGGCATCGAGCAATTCGGGTATGCCTTCGTAGGGGCGGCTCCGGTCGGTATTGTGCAAGTCGTAATGTGCTATGAAGGACGCGCGTATCTTTCGTATGTTTTCCTCTGTCCGTGCCTCTGGGGGGAGCGCCCGTTCAAACAAGGCGTTGATGCCGTTTCCCACGAAATAGCGGTATTCGTCCGTTTCGTGCCCGGGGAATCCGCAGGCTTCCAGTGCGTGATTTGTGCTACAGGCCAAGTCTGCTATGCTATTGACCAATGTCCCGTCCAAATCGAATATGATGAGTTTCTTCATTCGGATAACATTTCTTCACGACAAAATTACACCAATTCATAAGAAACCCCGTTACTTTTGCCCGCATGAAGGTTTATTTATATGCAATATTAACCGTTTTTCTCATCCTTTGCACTGCCTCTTGCCGAGAGAGTTTGCGGGAAAGGGCCCAGCGCCTTGCCGATTCGTTTTCGGCTTCCTATGCCGACAGCACGAGTACGGTGAAAGCCTTGGCAAGCGTACGTTTGGACTCGGCGCGCATAGATTATGTGTACCTTCCTTCCACGCTGGAAAAATTGGAACGTGCCCAGCGTTTGGCAAAGGAGAACCAGGAAATTCTCGCTTCCCTCCAGCAACCGCAGTACAGCCCGGTGGTTTTCGAGATGCTTAAGCAGCAGTTGTGGGAGACGGGCACGGCGGTCGACAGGATTAAGGAGGAGATTATGCGCGAAGAGCGTGCATACAATGGGAAAGTGCCCGGCTGGATGGCTTTCTACCGTTTCCGCGTCTTGCGGGAGGACGGGTACATGCGTTTCTACCAATATGTGCTCTATTTCGATGAGGAAGCCACACGGATAAAAGGCATCATCGATATGAACGATTCGTTGCCGGTCTACCGGGAAATGGGCTGACTCTAGGTTTGGGAAGCGGAATGCTTGGTTTCATGATTCCGCCGGATTGTGCCGTGTTTCGGCCTTTTAGTCTTTTTGTTGCGCAAAGCAGCATCAAACATGCGGGGGCATCCTTCCCGCCGCTTATCGGAGGTGTGTGTCCGCAGGCGGCTGCCGTATGGCGGGAAATGGCGTGGGGCTATGGAAGCAAGAGCATGCCGTCGCGGCAGACCACTTGTTGCTCGTCGAGCAGGAAGTGCAGCGCTTTTGCCAAAACCTCCCGGCGCTTCCCGGGAAAACATGCGGCGATTTTTTCCAGCGGGCACGGCCCTTTTGCGCGGAGATGCTGCTTGATGAGGCCGACGGCCTCTTCCGTTTGGGCGTTGTCGCTTCCGCTGTGGCGGGCTTGGGCAAGGCATACGTCGCATTGCCCGCAGGGCTTCGTGCGCTTCTGGCCGAAGTAGGCGAGCAGGAGTTGCTGGCGGCACGTGTCGGAGGAGCCGGCGTAGCGTATCATGGCTTCGACGCGGCGCTTGGCCTGGGCCATGCGTTCCTCGTAGATGGCGGGGGGGAAGGAGAGGCGGCCTTGCTCCACGCGGTCGCGGACGAAGGCGAGCACGGGCGTTTGCCTCCGGGGAACGTACTTGAGGATGCCGCGCCTGTCTAGCCCGGCAAGGCGCTCGTAGGTCTCTAGGCGGCTGATGTGGAGGTGTCCGGCCAGCCGTTCCTCGCTGATGAATACGTAGTCGGAGAAGAGTCCCGGGTAGAGGCGCAGGACGAGTTGCATGGTCTGGTCGAGTTCTTCGGGCAGTCCGACTTGGTAGAGCTCGTCGCGGGCCATGAGGAAGTGTATGCGTGAGGCGTTTTCCGGCTCGTTCTCGTATTCGATGTAGCCGGCTTGCGTGAGTAGGCGCAGGGCGCTTTCGGCGGTGGCCGGGTGGAAATGGAAGCGGCGGCAGAACTCTTCGAGGTCGAAGTCGTAGTGGCGGCCGCGCCCGTAGCCCATGGCGATCTGGAGGTAGTAGCAGATTTTTTCGTAGACGGTGCGCAAGTATTCCTTGGGCGGGTAGGAGGCCGCCAGCTGGCGGCGCAGGTTGGCGGTGTCGGTGGGCTGGGTGAGGAGCACGGCGTAGGCCTTTTGCCCGTCACGGCCCGCGCGTCCGGCTTCTTGGAAGTAGGCTTCGATGGAGTCGGGCACGTCGAGGTGTACGACAAGGCGCACGTCGGGCTTGTCGATGCCCATGCCAAAGGCGTTGGTGGCTACCATGACCCGGAAGCCGTCGCGGCGCCATTCTTCTTGGAGGCGGTCTTTCTGCTCGTGGTCCAGCCCGGCGTGGTAGTGGGCCGCGCTCTGCCCCGCGTCGCGCAGGAATGCGGCGGTCTCTTTCGTTTTCTTGCGGCTGCGGGTGTAGACGATGGCGCTCCCGTGGGTGTGTTGCAGGATGTGGAGCAGTTCGCTGTGCTTGTCGGGACAGGGGCGCACGACGTAGGCCAGGTTTTTCCGCTCGAAACTCATGCGGAACACGCGGTTTCCCGGGCGGAACTTCAGTTGGGTGCAGATGTCTTCCACCACTTCGGGCGTGGCGGTGGCGGTGAGGGCCAGTACCGGCGCCTGCGGGTGCAGGGCGCGCAGGTCGGCGATGTGGAGGTAGCTCGGGCGGAAGTCGTAGCCCCACTGTGAGATGCAGTGGCTTTCATCAACGGTGATGAAGCAGATGTCCATGGCCCGGAACTTGGCGATGAAGAGTTGGGTCATCATCCGCTCGGGGGAGACGTAGAGGAACTTGTAGCCCCCGAACACGCAGTTGTCCAGCGTTTGCTCGATTTCTCCGTGGCTCATCCCGGAATAGACGGCGGCTGCCTTGATGCCCCGCCCGCGCAGGTTGTGCACTTGGTCTTTCATCAGGGAAATGAGCGGGGTGATGACCAGGCAGAGCCCCTCGCCGGCGAGGGCGGGTATCTGGAATGTGACGGACTTTCCCCCGCCCGTGGGCATGAGCCCCAGCGTGTCATGGCCGGAGGCGATGCTCTCGATAATGTCCAGTTGGATGCCCCGGAAGTCGTCGAAGCCCCAATATTGCTTGAGTAGGGATCGGAATACGTTTTCCATCTGTGGGAGGGAAATGCCTCTTTGCCCTATTGCTCGTTTGGGCGGATGTCTTCGATCTGGAGTTGCAATTCGCCGCGCTTGTGGGTATTCTCCTCAATGGTGTAGCAGATGTCGAAGGCCCGTTTCGTGCGGATGCGCTTCCATCGCTCACCTTGGTCGAAGGCAATCCCTTTCATCACGTTCCCCGACGTGCCATTGACCAGCTCTAATTTCAAATGTTCTTGGTGGTGGCCTACGATCTTGCTCGTTCCGTAGTCGTAGACCTTGTGCGTGGCGAAAATGGGCTTGGGGTTTCCTGGGCCGTGGGGGGCGAACTTCTTTAGGTCTTGGTAGAATTTGAACGTTATGCCTTGGAAATCGATCAAGGCGTCTATGTGGAGTACGGGGGATTTCTGCTCGGGGAGGATGTGTGCCGTGACATATTCCTCGAAGCGTTTCGTAAATGCCGGGACGTTTTCCGTTTTCAGCGAAAGGCCTGCGGCATAGGTGTGCCCGCCGAAGTTGAGCAGCAGGTCGCGGCAGTGGTCTACGGCCTTGTATACGTCGAATCCCGAGACGGAGCGGGCGGAGCCGGTGGCAATGCCGTTGGTTTGCGTCAGGACGACTGCCGGGCGGTAGTAAATCTCCGTGAGCCGCGAGGCGACGATGCCGATGACCCCGCGGTGCCATTCCTTGTTGTAGAGGACGATGGAGTTCGTTTGGTGCAGCCCGTCGAGCTTTTCTACGATTTGGTTGGCCTCCTCGGTCATGCTCTTGTCGATGTCCTTGCGCGTTTCGTTGTACTGGTTGATGAGTTCCGCCTTTTCTTTGGCCTTGGCAAACTCTTTTTCCACTAGGAGTTCCACGGCTTCCTCCCCTTTTTGTATGCGGCCGGAGGCGTTTAGGCGCGGGCCGATGCGGAAGATGATGTCGCTCATGGTGAGCTCGCGCCCCGTGAGCCCGCAGACGTCGATGATGGCTTTCAGCCCGACGGAGGGGTTGTGGTTGAGCTGGCGCAGGCCGTGGTAGGCCAAGATGCGGTTCTCGCCCATGATGGGCACGATGTCGGATGCGATGCTTAGCGCCACGAGGTCGAGCAACGGTATGAGCCGGTGGAAGCGGATGCCGTTGCTGCGTGCGAAGGCTTGCATGAATTTGAACCCTACGCCGCACCCGGAGAGGTCGGTATAGGGGTAGGTGTTGTCGCGTCGCTTGGCGTTGAGGATGGCCACGGCGGGGGGAAGCCCTTCGTCGGGCACGTGGTGGTCGCAGATGATGAAGTCGATGCCCAGGCTGCGGGCATAGGCTATTTCTTCTACGGCCTTGATCCCGCAGTCGAGGATGATGATGAGCTTCACCCCGTGGCTGGCGGCCAAGTCGACGGCATACCGCGATACGCCGTAGCCCTCCCGGTCGCGGTCGGGGATGTAGTATTCCAGATTGGAGTAGAACTGGCGCAAAAACTTGTAGACGAGTGCCACGGCTGTGGTCCCGTCCACGTCGTAGTCGCCAAACACCATGATGCGCTCCTTCCTTCCCAGCGCGGAATTCAGGCGGTCCACTGCTTTGTCCATGTCTTTCATCAGGAATGGGTCGTGGAGCTGCGTGAGTTGCGGGTGGAAGAATGCATGCGCTTCTTCTGCATCGTGTATGCCCCTCTCTATGAGGAATTGCGCCAAAATAGGATGCAGGTTGAGTTTTTTAGCCAGCTGCTGGTTTGCTAAGTCTTGTTCGGGTGTAGGAGGTTGATATTCCCATCTCTGGTTCATTATATATGTTTTTTTCTTTTTCTCGGTCTCGGGGAAAGGGTATATCCTTTCAAGTGGCGGTAAAATTACGAAAAACATGCCTTTTTCCCCGGTTTCATTAGTATTTATTTGTAATAATACCTACTTGTCAGCAGGAGATGGAGGCCTCGATGCCTGCCGGACGCAAGGTTGGTATGGAAAAGTGGCGGGGCTTTTGGGAAAAAGTGGCAGGGCTTTTTTAGGAAACTTGGAAGGGGTGTCCCGGGGTCATATGCCGGTTCGGGGGATTGTGTGGGGACTGTAGGGGGCGGCTTGCCCCGGGGTGTCGTGCCTGTTGGATGGGATAGGGGAAGCCCTATGGTCTCGTGTGGGAGAAGGGCAGTATGGAAAAGCCGGGCAGGCAAGCAGTTAGCTTGCTTTGCCCGGCATGGTTGGGGTATTCCCTTAAGGCGGGAGGGGAGTTACTGCTGCACGGGAATCTTCTGGATGCGGCGCAAGTGCCGGCCTCCCTCGAACTCGGAAGTGAAGAAGGCTTCCATGATGTCGGCAGCTGTGGCGGTATCAATGAACCGCCCGGGCATTACGAGTACGTTGGCATCGTTGTGCTGGCGAGCCAGCCGGGCAATTTCGGGAATCCAGCAAAGGGCGGCCCGTATCCCGGCATGGTGGTTGAGTGTCATGTTGATGCCGTTTCCACTGCCACAGATGGCGATTCCAGGGTAGCATTCCCCGCTTTCTACGGCGTTGGCAAGGGGGTGGGCGTAGTCCGCATAGTCGCAACTCTCTGTGGAGCAAGTGCCGAAGTCCTTGTATGCCCATCCTTTAGCTTCGAGCCATTGCCTGACGAATTGTTTCAACTCGTATCCGGCGTGATCGGAGGCTATGCCTATAGTCTTGTATTCCATAGTCTGTTGTATTTTCAGGCCATGGATGGTTTCCCGTCCATGGCCTGTGGTTGTTTTGTGGAAGGTTGGAAATGCCCGTGGTTATAGCATTTCCTTCACTTGTTTGTAGACATTCTCGGCTGTGAAACCGAGCTTTTCGTCAAGTACCTTATAGGGGGCGGAGAAACCGAATGAGTTGAGCCCCCAGACTTTCCCGTGTGCGCCGACAAGGCCTTGCAGGTTTACGGGCAAACCGGCAGTCAGGCCGAATGTCTTGGCTTCGGCGGGTAGGACGCTCTCTTGGTATTCTTTGCTTTGGGTACGGAACAAACCTTCGGACGGCGCGGAGACGATGCGGACTTTCACCCCGTCTTTGCGTAAAAGGGCGGCGCCTGCAACCAATGTGGAGACTTCGGACCCGCTTGCCACAAGTATGATGTCGGGCTGGGCGTCAGATCCGGCTACGATATAAGCGCCCTTTTCCGTTTGGGTGTAGTCGTTTCCTTCGGGAAGCATCTCGATATTTTGGCGGGAGAGGATGAGCCCTGTGGGAGAACACGTGTTCTCCATGGCCAAACGCCATGCTTGGGTGGTCTCTTCGGCATCGGCAGGGCGCAAGACAAGCATGGAGTTCCGTCCGTGGTGGTTCTGTAATTTTTCCATCAGGCGGATCTGTGCCTCTTGTTCTACGGGCTCGTGGGTCGGACCGTCTTCGCCTACGCGGAATGCGTCGTGCGTCCAAATAAACTTGACGGGCAACTCCATGAGCGCTGCCATGCGGACTGCCGGTTTCATGTAGTCGGAGAATACGAAGAACGTCCCGCACGCAGGGATGACACCGCCATGCAGAGCCATGCCGATGCAGCAACATGCCATCGTAAGTTCTGCCACCCCGGCTTGGAAGAATGCTCCGGTGAAGTCGCCCTTGCTGAAGGCGTGGGTTTTCTTGAGGAACCCGTCGGTTTTGTCCGAGTTGCTTAGGTCGGCGGAAGCGCAAATCATGTTTTCAACTTGCTCGGCTAACGCTCCTAACACCGTGGCCGATGCGGCGCGCGTTGCAGCACCGGCTTTCTGTTGGATGGCATCCCAATTGACTTGGGGTGCTTTCCCGCTGAAGAATTGTTCTAACTTTTCGGCCAAGGCGGGGTTGGCTTTTGCCCAAGCAACTTTAGCCGCGTGTTTTTCCGCAACGATTTCTTTCAATTCCGCTGCCCGTTTGGCGTAAAGTTCTTGCACTTCGGGGAAAATGACGAAGGGGTTTTCCGGATTCCCGCCGAGTGCTTTGACCGTGTTGGCGTAGGCATCTCCTCCAAGCGGGGCACCATGTGTTGCGCAGTTGCGTTCGTAGCTGGACCCGTCTGCCTTCAAAGCGCCTTTCCCCATGATTGTTTTTCCAATAATCAATGTGGGGCGTTCTTTTTCCGCTTGTGCTTCCTGGAGAGCTTTGCGTATCTCATCCGGGTTGTTCCCGTCGATTGTGATGACTTTCCAGTTCCAAGATTCGTATTTCTGTGCCACGTTTTCGCAGGTCACGGCAGCACATTCGGTAGAGAGCTGTATGTCGTTGGAATCATAAAACATGATTAAGTTGTCCAGCCCGAGGGTTCCGGCAATGCGGCCTGCGCCTTGTGAGATTTCTTCTTGCACGCCTCCGTCGGAGATATAGGCGTAGATGGTTTGCCCCATTACCTCGTCGCCGAACCGGGCGTTCAAGAATTTAGCGGCTATGGCGGCACCTACGGCATAGCAGTGCCCTTGTCCGAGCGGGCCTGAGGTGTTTTCAATTCCGCGCATCACGTCTACCTCTGGATGCCCGGGGCAAGGAGAATCCCATTGGCGGAAGCGGGCGAGCTCTTCCATCGAGAATTTGCCCGTCAGCGCCAAGATAGAGTAGAGCATGGGCGACATGTGTCCAGGGTCAAGGAAGAACCGGTCGCGGCCTTCCCAGCGTGGGTTCTCTGGGTCGTAGACTAAGAATTCGGAAAAGAGTACATTGACGAAATCTGCTCCGCCCATTGCTCCTCCGGGATGGCCCGAATTGGCTTTTTCCACCATTGAGGCGGCTAAAATACGCACGTTGTCCGCAGCGCGGTTCATCAGTTTGCTATCATTCATATTATCGTCGGTATATTTATATATGTGTTTTCTTGTTTGAAAGCAGGCGGCTTCCGGATAGGTAATGCTTATGCAAAAATATTATTTCAATTCGAGAACGGCAATACTTTTTGCAGGAAGTTTTACTTTTAATGTGCCATTGTCCCATTTTGCTCCTTCGAATGTCGTCGGGGTTACAGCGTCGGGATTCTCAAAGGTATTGTGGGCATCGATGTTTGGGGCGGTTAAGATTCGTCCGCTTATGGTTTTTGCATTGGTCGATGCGGGCATTTTGATGGTCACTTCGTTGTCGTTTTCCAAATCCACGTTGGCCAAGCTGATGTGGATTACCCCGTCGGGGTCTTTCGAGGCGGTAGCGCTGATGACAGGCACTTTCTCGTTGAAGCGGATGTTGGGTTTCATGGTAATTCCCAATGTGTCACATTTTAAGTCGAGGGGCAAATAGGTTGCATCTTGGTGCACATTGTACATTTCAAACACATGGTATGTAGGCGTCAGCACCATTTTTTCGTCTTTGGTCAGCACCATTGACTGGAGCACGTTGGCCACCTGTGCGATATTGGCCATCTTCAGGCGGTCTGTGTACTTATGGAATACGTTGAGGGAGAGGGCTGCCACAAATGCGTCGCGGAGGGTGTTCTGCTGGTAGAGATGGCCTCTGACCGTACCGGGTTCTTCGTCCCACCAAGTGCCCCATTCATCAAGGAAGAGGGCTACGCGTTTTCTGGGGTCGGTCTTGTCCATTATGGCAGAATGTCTCTTGATAACGTCTTCCACCTCTAAGCATTTGGCCAGTGTCCAATAGTATTCGTCGGGACTGAACTGCGTGGCCGAGCCTTTCGACCCGCTCCATCCGGGCACGGTGTAGTAGTGGAGCGACAACGCGTTCATGTTCCCTGCTGCCCGTTCCATGAGGACTCGTGTCCAGTTTTCGTCGTAGTCGCTGGCTCCGCTGGCTATCTTGTAGAGCCGGTTCCCGTCGTAATTGCGGCAATAGGTGGAGTAGCGGCGATAGAGGTCGGCATAATATTCCGGGCGCATACTGCCGCCACAGCCCCAGCTTTCATTTCCTACGCCAAGATATTTCACCTTCCAGGGCTTTTCCCTTCCGTTTTCCCGGCGCAGGTTGGCCATGGGCGAGTCGCTGTCCGAAGTCATGTACTCAACCCATTTGGCCAGTTCTTCCACGGTGCCGCTGCCCACATTGCCGCTGATGTAAGGTTCGCATCCGAGGAGTTCGCACAAGTTCAAGAACTCGTGTGTCCCAAAACTGTTGTCCTCCACGGTCCCTCCCCAGTTGTTGTTTACCATTTTGGGGCGTTGCTCACGGGGGCCAATGCCGTCGCGCCAGTGGTATTCATCGGCGAAGCAGCCGCCCGGCCAGCGCATCACGGGCACTTTCAGTTTCTTCAACGCTTCGAGCACGTCGTTGCGGTATCCGTTGGTGTTGGGGATGGGGGAGTCCTCACCCACCCATATTCCCCCGTAGATACAGGTGCCCAGGTGTTCGGCAAATTGGCCGTAGATTTCTTTCGGGATGACGTGTTCGCCTTGGTCGGCATGGAGTATGATTTCCGCCGTGTTTTGCGCCCCGGCCACCGGGGCAACAGCCAAGAATGCGGAGGCGAGCATGAGGTTTTTCATGTTACTTTTCATGTTTTCTCCTTTTTTGAGTGGTTATTTTTTCGGTGGAATCTTATTTTTATTTTACGAAGACTGCGCCCCCGTTGGGGATAATTTCAAACGATACCGTCCCGTCTTCCTTCACTCTCTGTTTCTTGAGTCCGGGCGTTTGGTTTTTTTGGTCGAAGTAGTAATCGACTTCCTCACCTGCGAGCATCGGGAACGCGAGCTTCAATTTCAGCGGCTCTTGCGTGGCGTTGACGGCAGCGACGTACCATTTGTCGCCATGTCGCCGTGCCAAGACGCAATACTTGCCCGGATAGCCGTCGATAAAGCGGGTCTCGTCCCAGACGGTGGGTACGTGCTTCAGGTATTCCAAGGCTATCTCCGGCGCGTCTTGCAGGTTGTTGGGGGCAAGGGCGAAGTTCTGTATCGGGTTCTGGAAGAGGATGGTCGTGGCCAACTGGAACACGTCG
Source organism: uncultured Bacteroidaceae bacterium (assembly GCA_964439955.1). Classification (GTDB taxonomy): domain Bacteria; phylum Bacteroidota; class Bacteroidia; order Bacteroidales; family Bacteroidaceae; genus UBA1794. The sequence continues at coordinate 39,609 of CAYTPX010000007.1, forward strand.
GTCGTCATTCGGGTCGTGCCGCCGTTGTTCTCCCGGTTGAGGCGTTTGTTGAGGAAGCATCCCCCGAATTCCATGCAACCCACGGTGTTTCGGATGAAGGGGTGGAGGGTGGCGTTGTAGGCTTCCTCGTCGCAGAAGTGTTGGTTGAATATCAGGTTTTCCGAAGCCAGTACGGCTTCGCTGCCGACATAGTTGGGGTACATGCGTTCCCATCCGCGGGGCAGGGTGCAGCCGTGGAAGATGACCATCAGCCCGTAGTCGTCTGCGTCGCTGAGGATGGCTTCGTAGAGGCGCATGGTCTCTTGTTTGTCCCCGCCGAAAAAGTCCACTTTAATGCCTTTTACGCCCAGTTCCTGCAACCATCTCATCTCGCGCTTGCGGATGATGGGGTTGTCCATCAGGTTGGTGGGGCTTTGTTCGATGTCGTTCCAATATCCGCTCGAGCTGTACCAGAGGAAGAGTGCCACGCCTTTCTTCTTGGCATAGGCGGCAAGTTCTTCCATCCGTTTGTGCCCGATGGTTTGGTCCCACCAGCAGTCGATCAGGACGTATTCATATCCCATGGCGCAGGCCAAGTCGATGTAGCGTACTTGGTCGTCGAAATTGACACTTCCGTCTTGCCAGAGTATCCAACTCCATGTGCCCCGGCCGTAGCGGTAGTCGTGTTTCGTTTCATAGAGGGGTTCCACTACGTCCCAAGGCACGGTGGTTTCCACGATGGGCTTCAGGTTGTCGCCCACGGTGATGGTACGCCAAGGCGTAAGTGCCGGGAGTGACATGCCGGGGGCCACGGTCCCGTTCCCATTGTTTTCCTCCGGTAGGGGGAAGGCTATGGTGTAAAGCCCCGAGGCGTCGGCATCGCTCAAGTGGGAAGCGCAGTACTTGCTGTCAACCCCGGTCTCGCTGACGAGCGCCCATCCGTCGTCGCCGATGCGGAACAGGCAGGGGAACGTGAAGCCGTGGCCATATTGGGAAGGAGTGCCCATGGGCTCGTCGGCTTTGTATTCTTCTTCATAGCTGGGCTTGGTTCTTTTCCAGCCTATCATGGCGTCGCTTTGCGGGCAGAGGAAGGTGGTCGTCTGGCCGGGGAAGCGGAAGCCGGTGGCCTCGCGTTGGATGGTGCAGCTTCCCGTCTCGCCGTTTTTGGGGAGCAGGTAGCGGAAGGCGATGTCGTTGTTGCTCACCCGGAAGATGACGCTCATCACGTCCTTTTTCCCATCCGTGAAGTTGCAGGCCAGTTCATTGGCTTGGTAGTGGACGCGGCTGGTCTTGATGCGGTCCAAGCTGTAGTGCTCGTCGATTGTCCGGCTCTTTTCGTCTTTGAGGGTAAGGCCTTGGGTGAAGTCGCCGATGTTGGTCTCCACTCCGAGCGGGGACTGCTCCAAGATTTGTTTCCCTTTGTAGGTTACGCTATAGACGGGTTTGCCGTTTTCGGTGGTGATTTCAACCGAAAGGTTCCCGTCGGGGCTCTCGACTTTGCTTTGCGCCCCAAGGAGGGAGGGCAGGAACAGGGAGGCGGATAATAGGGTTCTTAGATTCATGCTCAATAGGATTTTAGGGGTTGTTTTTGTTCTTTTCTGGGGTGGCCTGTGGAAAAGGGGCGGCCTTTCATGGAGTATGCGGGGGAGCGTGCGTTGCCTTCCTCGGAAAGTGGTTGCGCCTTTCAGGAAAACGTGCGGCGCTTTTCCCGTAAAGTGCCGGGGGAAATCCCGGAAGCAGGCGGAGCCGTCTCTAATAAGACTAATTCCCGGGAAGGAGTTCCCATGCAACTCCTCCCCGGGAGATCAGTCCGTTGTCCAGCCCGTGGGGCTTCATTTCTTGCAGGCCACTGCCTTCTCTTCGATGGGCAGGCAGGCCTTGTAGTTCTCGATGTAGGCGTTGAATCCCTTCACGTCTTCGGGCAAGGGCTTGATTTCGATACCTGCGTCGCCTGCGAATACCTGTTCGTCCAGATATTCGGCAAGGGGCAGCTTCTTCTCGTTGTTTACCAAGTAGGCAGCCAGCAGTGCGATGCCCCATGCCCCGCCTTCGCCCGCGGTTTCCATCACCGAGATGGGGGAGTTGAGCGCAGCGGCCAATATCCGCTGGCCTACGCCCTTGGTCCGGAAAAGCCCGCCGTGTCCGGTGATGCGGTCTATGCGTATCTTCTCCTCGTTGAAGAGGATGTCGTTGCCGATCTTGAGCACGGCCACCGAAGCGTAGAGGTGCGCGCGCATCAGGTTGGCAAGGGTGAACTTGTCGTTTGCCGAACGTATGAACAGCGGCCGTCCTTCAGGCAGCCCCGTCACCGGTTCCCCGGAGAAGTAATTGTAGGCCATCAGGCCTCCGCAGTCCGCCTGTCCGGTCATGGCGTGGTTATACAACTTCCCGAAGAGCTCGTCCATGTCTACGGGCACTCCTATCAGCTCTTGGTATTCCTTGAACACCCCGACCCATGCGTTCAAGTCGGAAGTGCAGTTGTTGCAGTGTACCATGGCCACGAGGCTTCCGTCGGGCGTGGTTACCATGTCGATCATTTCGTAGGGCTTCGACAAATCTTTCTCCAGCACAATCATGGAGAAAGAGGACGTTCCGGCCGAAACGTTGCCCGTGCGTTGCTTGACCGCGTTGGTGGCCACCATTCCGGTGCCTGCGTCGCCTTCGGGAGGGCAGACAGGGATACCCGGCTTCAAATGGCCGGATACGTCCAGCCTCTTCGCGCCCTCGGGCGTAAGGAAGCCTGCCTCCTCGCCGGCAAGCAATACTTTGGGCAGGATGTCGGCAAGTTTCCAACTGAAGCCTTCTGGCTCAATCAGTTTGTCGAACTTCTCCACCATCTCTGCCGAGTAGTTCTTGGTAGCGGGGTCGATGGGAATCATGCCTGATGCGTCGCCGATGCCCAACACCTTCTTGCCCGTTATCTGCCAATGCACATATCCTGCCAAGGTAGTGAGGAAGTCGATGTCCTTCACGTGCTCCTCATGGTTCAGGATGGCTTGGTACAGGTGGGAAATGCTCCAGCGCAGGGGGATGTTGTAGACAAACAACTCCGAGAGAACCGCTGCGGCTTGCGCGGTGTTGGTATTCCGCCAAGTGCGGAAGGGGGCGAGTATTTCCTGTTTTTCGTTGAATGCCATGTAGCCATGCATCATGGCGCTGACGCCGATGGCCGCGAGGCTTTCGATTTCGATGTCATACTGTTCCTTGACGTTCTTGCGCAGGTCGGCATAGCTGTCTTGGAGGCCATACCAGATGGCCTCCACGCTGTACGTCCACAAGCCGTCTACCAGTTGGTTCTCCCATACGTGGCTTCCTTGGGCGATGGGCTTGTTTTCTTGGTCAATCAAGACGGCCTTTATGCGCGTCGAGCCGAACTCGATGCCCAAAATGGCCTTGCCCGATTGGATGGTTGATTTAGGATCCATGTTCATGGTCTTTGGTTCATTATCGGTTTGGCGTATGTGGAAGCGTGGGATTAGCAGAGGGCTTTGTTCAGCATGTAGTACACTTCGTTCATGCGCAGCTCCTTCTTGAAGCCGCTGAGGGTGGTGTCTTTGCTGATATGTACCATCTCAATTCCGGCAATCTCGGCATAGTCTTCCCAATATTCGGCGGTGAGGTCGTAGGAGAAGCAGGAGTGGTGCGTCCCTCCGGCCAGAATCCATGCTCCTGCGCCGACTTCGAAATTGGGCATGGGCTTCCACAATGCGGAAGCTACGGGCAACTTGGGCAGCGGTTTGGGCTCGATGCATTCCACATCGTTTACTATCAAACGGAAGCGGTTGCCGAGGTCGATGACGGTAGCGGTGCATCCTGTGCCGGTTTTGGAGGTGAATACCAGCCGTGCGGTTTCGCTCTTGCGGATTCCGATGCCCAAGAAGTGTACTTCCAAGCGGGGCTTTTGCGCTGCGATGAGCGGGCAAACTTCCAGCATGTGCGCCTGCAGTATGGAACTGTTCCCGCCGTCGAAGTTCAAAGTATAGTCCTCGAGGAAGGAGCAGCCATGGGGCAATCCTTGGTTCATGACCCATACGGTGCGGTACAGGGCTGCCGATTTCCAATCGCCCTCTGCGCCGAAACCGTACCCTTCGGCCATCAAACGTTGCGATGCCAACCCGGGGATTTGGTCGAAGTAGCTGCCATCGGTTTGGCCCAAGTCGTCGAAATTCGTGGTGAAGCCTTTGGCTCCCTTGTCTTTGAGGATGGCGCGGAGTGCCAGTTCGGCTTTGGCCGCGTTGCGTACCTTCTCGTAGGCGGGGGAATTCTTGTCCTCCAGTTGCGCGTCGTGCTCGTAGAGGCTGAAGTATTCGGCTACCAGGTTGTCCACGTCGGCATCCTTGACTTGGGCATGGTAGCCCATCAGTTCGCTCACGGGGCAGTAGTCCACGTGGTAGCCCATGCGCATTTCGGCTTCCACCTTGTCGCCGTCGGTCACGGCCACGTTGTTCATCTGGTCGCCGAAGCGGATGATGAGCATGTCTTGTGCGTCAGCCCATGCGGCGCAGACGCGCATCCATACGGCTATCTTGTGCTGGGTTTCCTCGTCCTGCCAATAGCCTACCACTACTTTGCGGCGGATGCGCATGCGGGTACAGATGTGCCCGAATTCGCGGTCGCCATGGGCCGATTGGTTCAAGTTCATGAAGTCCATGTCCATCGTGTCCCAGGGAATTTCCCGGTTGTATTGCGTGTGCAGGTGGAGAAGGGGCTTTTTCAACTGCTGGAGGCCGTGGATCCACATTTTGGCCGGGGAGAACGTGTGCATCCATGTGATGACGCCCACGCACTTCCCGTCGTTGTTGGCGGCTTTGAACACGGCTTCCACTTCTTTCGAAGAGTTTGCGGTTCCTTTGTACACGACCTTTATGGGGAGTTTGCCGCTTTGGTTCAGCCCTTCTACCATGTCATTCGAGTGGGCATCTACGGCTTTTACTGCATCGCCTCCGTAAAGGAGCTGAGCCCCTGTTACGAACCATACTTCATAGTTATTGAAAGCGTCCATTGTGATTTGAGTTTTAGGTTTTAGTTGATGGATTCCTTGTTTTTGTTTTTGGCCTTTGTAGGGAAAGGGGCAGCGGTTTCCGTCCCGGCCGGCAGGGCTTTTGGCGGAAACCGCTGGCGCTTTCCTTTATTTCTTTTGCCCGTAGTAGGCATTGGGGCCGTGTTTACGGCTGAAATGCTTCTCTACCAAGAGGGGGTTCATGGTGAGCGAAGGGTTCACGGTGTAGGCGATGAAGGCCATCTTGGCCACCTGTTCCATTACTACGGCGTTGTGTACCGCGTCGTTTGCGTCCTTGCCCCAGGAGAACGGGCCGTGGTTCTTTACCAACACCCCCGGCGTGTGCATGGGATCCATGCCCGCAAAACGTTTGATTATGACGTGTCCGGTTTCCAGTTCGTATTGGCCTTTTACCTCTTCCTCGGTCATGTCGGCCGTGCAGGGGATGGCTTCGTGGAAGTAGTCGGCATGCGTCGTCCCGATGTTGGGGATGTCCTTCCCGGCCTGCGCCCAAGCGGTCGCATAGGTGGAGTGCGTGTGCACCACTCCGCCGGTTTCGGGGAATGCCTTGTAAATGGCCAAGTGGGTGGGGGTGTCAGAGGAGGGGCGGAGGCCGCCTTCCACTATTTTCCCTTCCAAGTCCACGACCACCATGTCGGAGGCCTTCATCGTTTCGTACGATACGCCACTGGGCTTGATGACTACCAGCCCGCTTGCGCGGTCGATGCCGGAGACATTGCCCCAGGTAAAGATGACTAATCCGTGTTTCACCAAGTCCAAGTTGGCTTGAAACACCTTTGTCTTGAGTTCTTCTAACATGATATTTTTTGTTTTCTCTTTTTAACCATTACAACTTGAAGCGCGGGTCTTCCAGATAGGCCTTGTCGTTGAAGCGGTAGAGTGCCGCACCGCGTTTGGAGCAAGCCTTGTCGATGCGCTCGGTCTTCTCTATGAAGTCCATGTCGGCCACCTTCTTCCGGAAATTCCTCTTGTCCAAAGGTCCGTCGAATATGACTTCATAGAGCCTTTGCAACTTCCCCAAGGTGAAAAAGTCGGGCAGCAGGTTGAAACCGATGGGCTCGGATGAGGCTTTGATGCGCATTTTTTCGCGCGCCATGCGCACCATTTCCCCATGGTCGAAGATGAGCGGGGGAAGTTCGCGGATGTTTATCCAGCAGGCGTTGTGCTTCTTGGCAAGTTCCTGGTCGTATTCTTCCACTTTTATCAGGGCATAGTAGGCCACGGAGAGTACCCTTTCGCCCGGGTCCCGGTCGATGTCCCCGAAAAGCCCAACCTGTTCCATGTATACCCCTTGGAGTCCCGTCAATTCATAGAGCACCCGCTTTGCGGCATCGTCCACGCTCTCGCATTTTTGCAGGAAGCCTCCCATGAGCGACCATTTCCCCCGGGCCGGTTCGAAGTTGCGCTGGCACAGGAGCAGGTGCAGTTCGCCTTCGCAGAAGCCGAAGATCACGCAGTCGAGGGCTACAAGAAAATGGTCTTTATCCTTATAGTAAGGGGACATGGCGGGGAGGTGTCTTTGCTTTGTCAATGTATAGGGTAACGTGGAAAACCGCGGTTATTGGATTCCGAACTTGAAGATGCAACGGCTCTTGTACGTCTGTCCCGGTTCCAAAATGACAGAGGGCCATTCGGGTTTATTGGGCGAATCGGGATAATGTTGCGTCTCGAGGCATACGGAAGCCCGCTGGTTGTATATTTTCCCATTCTTCCCGGTGATGGTGCCGTCCAAGAAATTGCCCGTGTAGGCTTGGATTCCCGGCTCTGTGGTATAGACTTCCAGCGAAATGCCGCTTATCGGGCTGCTTAGGCGGGCCGCCAATACGTTAATGTCTCCCTTGGAATTGAGAACCCAGTTGTGGTCGAAGCCATTTCCGTTCTTCACTTGTTCGTTTTCGTAGTCGTTGATGTCTTGACCCACGGGCTTCGGTGTCAGGAAGTCAAAGGGTGTCCCTTTTACGCTTGCTATTTCGCCTGTCGTCATGAAGGTGGAGTCGACGGGCGTGTAGCTGTCAGCGTTAAGGTACAATATGTGGTCGAGCGCAAGTGCTTCGGGGTCTCCGGTCAGGTTGAAGTAACTGTGGTTGGTCATATTGATGACCGTCTTTTTGTCCGTGGTCGCTTCGTAGGAGATGTCGATGGAATTGTCGTCCGTCAAGGCGTATGTCACGGTTGCCGTCACGTTCCCCGGGAAATTCTGGTCGCCGTCCGGCGAATCCATGATGAGCGTCAGGGTTGTACTGTCGGGCTGTTCGGCCTCATATACTTGGTATTGCCATCCTTGCGGCCCGCCATGCAGGCAATGCCCGTAGTTGTTTTGGGGCAACTGGATTTCCTCGCCGTCGATAGTTATTTTCCCGTCTTTGATGCGGTTGGCGTATCTTCCGATAGCGGCACCGAAGTCTGAGGGAATACGCTCGTACTTCCCGATGGAATCGAAGCCTAGGACGACGTCTTTCATCTCACCGTTTTTGTCGGGCACCATGATGGATACGATGCGTCCTCCGTAGTTGGTGATGCAGACTTCCATCCCGTTCTTGTTTTTCAGCACGTAGAGTGCCGTCGGCTTCCCGTCGATGGTGTCGTCGAAGTCCTTCGGATTCAACCCGGACAGGGTCAAGTTCTCACTCTGCTTTGAGTTGCAGGACGTTGCACACAAAGCAACAAGGCCTATGAGGCCGCTCCATTTGACAATGTTTTTCATGCGCTGAGAGTTTTTGTTGTAATTTTGGTGTAAAAGTAACACTCAATTAGTTGTTGGCAAAAAGTTTTCCGTATGTTATGGAACATGTTATGGGGAAAAGTCTCCCTTTTTCGTTTTTTTGCTTGCGGGGGAGGGGGAGTCTTGCCTGGCAAGGGTTGGCGGAAAAGTGCAAGGGGAAAATAAAAGAGATGCGGGGGATTCCTGAAGAACCCCCGCATCTCTTTTGGAAAAGCCTACTGTGTTTTAGTTAGCCTCTTTCGATCAGACGGGAGCCATCGCCGATGACTACGTCGTAGATCTTCGGGCTGAGGCCGAATTTGGCCCGGTAGCTTTCTTTCACCTCGTCGATGAATCCTTGGTAGAGGTTGTTCTTCACCAAGTTCAGCGTGCATCCTCCGAAACCGCCGCCCATGACGCGCGAACCGGTCACTTCGTTGTTCTTGGCCACTTCGTTGAGGAAGTCGAGTTCCTCGCAGCTTACTTCGTAAAGTTTGCTCATGCCGTGATGCGTCTCGTACATCTTTTGTCCCACGATGTCGTAGTCGCCGATTTCGAGGGCGTCGCAGACATCCAGTACGCGGTGTATCTCTTCGATTACGTATTCGGCGCGCATGTAATCTTCATCACTCACCTTTCCTTTCACTTCCTGCAACATGTCCATGTTCACGTCGCGGAGGTACTCGACATGGGGGTGGTTCTTTTGGATGGCGGCTACTACGTTCTCGCACGACTGGCGGCGTTTGTTGTAGGCCGATGATGCCAATTCGTGCTTTACCACGGAGTCTACCAATACCAATTTGTAGCCTTGCGGGTTGAAGGGGTAGTATTTGTATTCCAAAGAGCGGCAGTCTAAGCGGATGAGGTTGCCGGCTTTCCCGAATACGGAAGCAAATTGGTCCATTATGCCGCAGTTCACGCCAACGTAGTTATGCTCGGTGGCTTGGCCGACCTTGGCCAATTCGAATTTGTCAATCTTGTTGTCGGCAAAAAGGTCGTTGATCGCAAACGCATATACGCTCTCCAGTGCGGCCGACGAGGACATCCCGGCACCTAAGGGCACGTCGCCGGCAAAAGCCGTGTTGAACCCGGGAATTTCCACCCCGCGCTTGATCATCTCGCGGCATACGCCAAAGATGTAGCGTGCCCAGCTTGCGCGTGGGGCGTCTTCCTCGTTCAGCCCGAACTCTACGTAGTCTTTCAAATCGATGGAATATGCTTTTACCGTCTTCGTGCCGTTTGGCTTGATTTCCATCATCATCCCTTTGTCTACGGCCCCGGGAAATACGAATCCGCCGTTGTAGTCCGTGTGCTCGCCTATTAGGTTGATGCGGCCGGGGGAGGCGTAAATAGACCCGGTAGTACCGTCGAAGTGCTTGATGAAGCGGCTTCTTACAAATTCTATGTCCATAGTTTTAAGTGATTTATAATAGGTTTATAGATGAAATCGTTGCTTCGGGGTGTACGCCCTATGCTTTCTTCAGGCCGATCCTTGAGCCGAAGAGGTTGAACCACATTACGTACACGTAGTAAATAAACATCATGCAAATGGCTGCGCCCACGCCCAGTTGGGGGTTGTCTACTACCACACCCATCAGCGGGGTAAGCGTAGCTGCGCCGATCACGCCCATGTTGATGATGCCGCTTGCGGCCTTTGTGTGCGGGCCAAGCTCTTGGAGTCCCAAGTTGAAGATGAGCGGCCACATGACGGAGTGGAACAATCCGGCGGCAAGCATGGCGTATACGCCGGCCATGCCGGGCAGGACGAACGAGAGACCCACGCATACGGCTCCGCCAATGAGGCATCCGCCCAGCAGGGCGCGGGGTTTGAACTTGCTCAATATGGCAGCCCCTACGAAACGGCCTACCATCATGCCGCCCCAGTAGAGAGGAAGATAGTCGGTGGCCTTGCCCGTCAGGTCAGGATTGGCCTTGAAATAGGCCGGAAGCATGGAGGGGATGCCGATTTCCAAGCCCATATACATGAAGATGGCAAGCGCCCCGAGGTAAACATGCGGATATTTGAAGACGCTGCTCTTGTAGTCCTTGTTCTTGTGCTCTCCATTGGTGGCTTGTTGTTCCTCTTCCTTGATTTCAGGCAACTTTAGGAAGAACAGGATAACGCATAGCAACAAGGTGAAAAGGCCAAGGCCGAGGAACGGGCCGGGTACGGCTTCCGGGGCGGGTTCTTTGTCGCCTATTATACAATAGGTAATGAAGATAGGGGCAACTGTCGTAGCCACGGAGTTCAGGGCTTGGCTCAACGTCATGCGGAACGCGCCTTTTTCGGGGCTACCCAATACCATTACATACGGATTGGCTACAAGTTGCAGCATGACGATACCAAGTGCCACGCAACACATGCTGGCCAAAAATACACTGTAGACGCCGTCGCTGCCAATAGTGGCCGTAATTCCGAAAAAGTTTGCAGCGAATCCCAAGGCTACTACAAACAGTCCTAGTACAAGGGTCATCTTGTACCCGATTTTGCTCATCATGAATGCAAAAGGAATGGAGAGGACATACGCGCCATAAAAGGCGGTATTGACGTATTGCCCCTGTGTTGCATTCAGTTTGAAGGCTTTCGTGCAGAATTCAATCATGGAATTGTTCATCGTCGTTACGAACCCGATGAGGAAACATACGATGATTACTACGGTAAGTGCGAACGTATAGTTCGGGGTTTGTTTCTGATTCATTTATTCGGATATTAGTTTGATGATGATAGTTTGATACGGTTTTAATGGTGTGGTACGGTTGCCCACGGCAAGACCTTAGGGGCGACCGTGCTTTGGGGTAAGGCTTTTTATTTCTCTATGCCGAATTTGTACACCGTGACCTGCTTGTATTCTTCTCCGGGTTTCAGCACGCAAGAGGGGAAGTACGGGCGGTTGGGGCTGTCGGGGAAGCATTGTGCTTCGAAGCAGATAGCCGAGCGGCGGGGGAATGTAGCCCCTTTGTATCCGCTGAAGCCATCCAGCCAGTTGCCCGTGTAGAGTTGCACGCCGGGTTCGGTAGTGTAGACTTCGAGGACACGTCGGCTCATCGGTTCCACGCATTTGGCGGCCAGCGAGAGTTCGCCCCGCTCTTTCTTGTTCAATACGAAGCAGTGGTCGTAGCCCGCCCCGTTCTTGGTCTGTATGTGGTCGGCATCGATGCGGTCCCCTACCAGTCGCGGCGTGCGGAAGTCGAACGGGGTGCCGTTGACTGGGGCGATTTCCCCTAACGGTATGGACACTTCGTCGATGGGGATGTAGAAATCAGCGTTGAGCATGAGCAGGTTGTTGCAAACCGTGGGGGCGGGTGTGTTTTCCTTGACGCCGCCTAAGTTGAAGAAAGCGTGGTTCGTGAGGTTGATGATGGTGGTCTTGTCGGTTGTGGCCTTGTAGGTTATCATCCATTCGTTATACTCGGTCAGGGTATAGGTCATGAGGATTTCCAACTTTCCGGGGAATCCTTCTTCCCCGTCTTGTGCCGTATATTTGAATTCCACTGCCTGGTCGTTCTTTTGGCGTGCTTCCCATACGCGGGCGTGGAAGCCGGTCGGCCCTCCGTGCAGGGAGTTCGGCCCGTTGTTGATGGCCAAGGCGTATTCTTTGCCGTTGAGCGTGAATTTCCCTTTGGCGATCCGGTTGCCGTACCGCCCGATTGTGGTGCTAAGGAAAGGCTCCGGGCTGTTGGCCACGCTTTCTATGGAGTCGTGCCCCAGTATGACGTTGGCATAGTTGCCGTTCTTGTCCGGCGCCATTATGGCGACTACTGCAGCCCCATAGTTGGTCACCGCGATTTCCATCTGGTTGTTTCTTAGGAAGAACAAGTCGGTCTCTTTCCCGTCTATCGTCTTCTGGAAGTCTTTCCGGCGTAATCCGGAGAGGTTCTTGGGAGAACTTGAACTTGACATACTATAATACTGTTACGCAATTAGTAAAAGGTTTGTGATATGTGTTGCAAATAAAACTATTTTCTTCGTGAATCCAAAATAAAAGCCCCGGAAATCGACAAACTTTTCTTTCTTTCCCGTCCGCGGGCTTGCTTTGTCTTTTTGAGGGAGCGGGGGATGCCGCCTTGCCGGCCTTGCCTTTCCTGCAAGGAAAGCCACGCCCCGGTTTCCGCCGGGGCGTGGCTCCCTTGGGGAGGGGTGCCGCGTGCCTTGGGGAAAGTGCCTGCGCTTTCACCGGAAAGGGGCATGGCTTTCCCCGGGAAGCCTTCCCGCTTCTAGGCTTTTCCGTCAGGCTTTCCTTTTCTTCCGCTTCCTGGCGCTCTCCACGGCTTCCTCTACTACGGTCTTGTTCTCGAAGCGTTTCGTGTAGGCCGTGTAGTCGGGCCGTATGCGTTCGTAGGCAGGGTCTGCGAAAAGGGGGCTGGAGATGATGTGGTCGGCCGTGGAGCGGTTGCAGCAGAACACGATGTTTTCCACGCTGGCCAGGCGGGTCAGTGCCTTTACGTCCGTGTCGTGGGGTTGCAGGGTCATGGGGTCGGTGAAGAAGAACAAATAGTCTATCTCGCCTTCCACAATGCGCGAACCCATTTGCTGGTCGCCGCCGAGCGGGCCTGACTTGAGGATGGTGAAATCCCATTCCACTCCGGGATGTTTCTTCCGCAGTGCTTCCAAGATGAGGCTTCCGGTAGTGCCCGTGCAGTAGAACTTGTGGCCGACGAGCTTGTCGGAATTCCAAACAGCCCATTCGATCATGTCTTTTTTCATGGCGTCGTGTGCCACGAGTCCAATCTTTCTGATGACTTTTTCCATATCCTTGTTCTATTTAAAGGGTGGGTTTTCTTTTTTTTCGCATCCGGCACACGAGGCCGCTGCATGGGCAAAGGTAGGTTTTTGTCTTGAGAAAAGGGGAAAGCACGGAGGATATTTGTAACTTTGCCACGTATTCTTTGGTTGTACGTATTTAGGCATAAGCAAAAGCCATGGAATGTTACGACAATGGGAAAGCGGGAATTGTACGATCGTTGCATCAAATATTTTGAGGAGAGCATGCCTGTGGCTGAAACCGAGTTGCACTATTCCGACCCGTTCCAGCTGTTGGTGGCCGTCATCCTTTCGGCCCAATGTACGGACCGGCGGGTGAACTTGGTGACGCCGCCCTTGTTCGCCGATTATCCTACCCCCGAGGCCATGGCGGCTGCCACGCCCGAGGTAATTTATGAGTACGTGAAAAGCGTTTCCTACCCGAACAACAAGGCCAAACACTTGGTCGGCATGGCGCGCATGTTGGTCGAAGAGTTCCAAGGCCGTGTGCCTTCCACCCTTGAAGGGCTGGTCAGGCTGCCGGGAGTAGGGCGCAAGACGGCCAATGTGGTGCAGGCCGTGGCATTTAACAAGGCGGCTATGGCCGTGGATACGCATGTATTCCGTGTTTCGCGCCGCATCGGGCTGGCTTCGGAGCGTTGCACTACGCCGCTGGCCGTGGAGAAAGAGCTGGTGAAGTACTTGCCGGAGACGCTCATCCCCAAGGCGCACCACTGGCTCATCCTGCACGGCCGCTATGTCTGCACGGCGCGCAACCCGAAATGTACGGGTTGTGGGTTGAAAGAGTTCTGCCGCTCTTTCCCGAAACTGGCTGGTGGCTTGGGGAAATGAGCCTGCGGATAATTCCTACCAATCATAGGTCAAGCCGAAACTGAACAGCTCGTAATATTGGAAATAACTGTCTCCTTGGGCACGGCTAACGCTGTCGTCGAAACGGATGTGCCAGAAAAGGGAGGCTTTGATGTAACGGTTGACGAGAAAGTCGAGCGTGTTTTCCCAACTCCCTTCCGTGCGCTCATAATTGGTGAACCCTTCGAAGCGGCCGGTGTACTTGACGAAAGAAAAGATTTGCCAGTCGAAAGTGGATGTTATCTTCGACCCGTACGTGTGTTGTGCGAACTTTCCCTCGTCAATGCCGTATTGGGTCTCTTCAATTTCTGCGTCTTTTACGAATTTCAGGTCGTAGTTTAATGGGGCAAGCACGATGGACAGGTTCAAGTTGTTCTTGTTTAACTTATAATCCATACCGATACCGACGGAAAGGTAGGCGGGCGAGAGGAAGCCCGACGAGCGTTCGTCGGAATTGGTCGGGTATCCGTTGAATATCTGGGTAGAGAATTGGGCGCTGATGGTATAGTACCAGTTGGAAATGGCTTGCAGGCCGATTTTTCCCGTGTATCGGAGCAGGTCATTATTCATGTGGATATTTCGCAGCGTGTCCGAAGAGGTCGTATTGAAACCTTCCTTTATCTCTAAAGTGTTGTCCCATTGTATCTTCTTCTGGTTGTTGTAATTGAACTTGAATGTGAAGTTGCTTTGCAGGTTTAGGTTGTTTTCCCCGCCCTTGTACCAGTTTTCCGAGACGTACAACTGGGAGAATTGCAGCGAGCTGCTGGCCGAGAAGTTCCAAAAGCTGGGCTTGATGAGTTTTACCCCTTTTATCCCCCTGTTGTGGAGTTCAGGGCGCCGAACGGGTTCGGGTTGGAAAAGTTCGGAAATGTTTACCTTGGGGGCGGCGAGCTCTTCTTCTTTTACTTTGTACACTTTGAGCCCGTCGATTTTGTAGCTCCACTTCGCGATGCTTTGGGGCTTTGTGTAATACACGGTGTAGTACATGGCATTTAGGAACTTGTTGCCCCTCATGAAATGCCGGTATGTGCTGTTGTCGTACTCCAGTTGGGGCATCTTCTCGGTGAGCCAGCCGTAATAGAATTCCCTCGAAGCCTGTTGCGCTTGTAGGGTGAGCTTGTAGGCCTGTATCTGCATTTCGGCCGCCCGGAGCGAATCGACTATCGATTGGAAAGGGTTCGCCCCTGTCCCCTTGGCGCTTACGGCGCTGTGTGCGGGTTGCCGCCTCCTCCTGCGCCTCCCTTGGTTCTTTTCAGCCCGTTCCGCCTGGATTCGGAGCGAATCGTTGTAAGCTTCTCCGTAAACCTTACGGAAGTTCCGGTCCGGGTTGTCGTATTTTCCCTGCAATAGTTCCTTGGGCGACCATTGCATGAGTGCCTCGTGGTAGAAAGTGAAAGGCAGGTAGAGCTTGTAGTACGCGGGGTCGATTATTGTCTCCCCGGGAGCTTCTTCCGTGGAGTCGGCGGGGGCAAGGATGCCGGCGCATGCGCTGTCGGGGAAAAGTGCAGGCGCTTTTCCGGAAAGCGCGCTGTCTCCCAGGAAAAAGATGCAAGGCTTCCCGCGCGCCGCGCTGTGCCTTTCTGCCGAAGCGTACGGGCTTGTCGCCCAAAGGGCAAGGGTTGCCAGGGATAGGGTACGTAGGAGGGTTCTTTTCATGCCTGCAAAAATACGTTTTTTCGCTTAATCCCGCTCTATCCAGCTTGCTTAAAATGACCCGGTACGACAGGCTTGTCGTTTATTTGGCAGAATTTCCACGTGAAAGTCCGGGTGGAAAGCCCTTTTTTTCGTACATTTGCCACCCCGTAAGGGTGGGGCTTTGCCTTAACTCCTCTGCATCGATGTTTTTTAAGAGTTAATCAAAAACCATTTTTATTATCGTGGGAGAAACAAAATACATATTTGTCACCGGCGGGGTGGCCTCTTCTTTGGGGAAAGGCATTATCTCCTCTTCTATCGGGAAACTGCTGCAAGCGCGCGGTTATAAGGTTACCATCCAGAAATTCGACCCTTATATCAATATCGACCCGGGTACCCTCAATC
This sequence comes from uncultured Bacteroidaceae bacterium, assembly GCA_964439955.1. GTDB lineage: Bacteria > Bacteroidota > Bacteroidia > Bacteroidales > Bacteroidaceae > UBA1794. The sequence continues at coordinate 54,960 of CAYTPX010000007.1, forward strand.
CTTATGAGCATGGCGAATGTTATGTGACGGTAGACGGCCGCGAGACCGACCTTGACTTGGGCCATTATGAACGCTTCCTTGGCATCCAGACCACGAAGGCGAACAATATTACTACCGGACGGATTTACAAGAACGTCATCGACAAGGAACGCCGGGGCGACTTTTTGGGCAAGACGGTGCAGATCATTCCCCATATCACGGATGAGATCAAGCGGAACGTGTTGCTCTTGGGGAATAAATATAAGTATGATTTCGTGATAACGGAGATTGGCGGCACGGTCGGCGACATCGAGTCGCTTCCTTTCCTTGAGAGCATGCGCCAATTAAAGTGGGAGTTGGGGCGGAATGCCTTGTGCGTCCATCTTACGTACGTGCCTTACTTGGCTGCGGCGAAAGAGTTGAAGACTAAGCCGACGCAGCACTCCGTGAAGGAACTGCTCTCCCTTGGCATCCAGCCCGACGTCTTGGTGCTCCGTTCCGAGCATGAGTTGGGCGAAAAACTCCGCAAGAAGGTGGCGCTGTTCTGTAACGTTGATCCCAAGGCGGTGGTGCAGTCCGTGGATTGCCCGACGATATACGAAGTGCCCCTCAAGATGCAGGAGCAAGAATTGGACGTGGCCATCTTGGAAAAGATGGGGCTTCCCGTCGGGCCGCAGCCCGAACTGAAGCCTTGGCGCGAGTTCCTTGCCCGCCGGGCGAATGCCACGGAGGAAGTGGTCGTGGCGCTGGTGGGGAAATACGTGGAGCTCCAAGACGCTTACAAGTCTATCTTGGAAGCATTGTCCCAAGCGGCTACGTACAACGACCGCAAGGTGAAAATCGAAACCGTGCAGAGCGACAACATAACGCGCGAGAACGTGGAGGGATTCCTGGAGCATGTCGATGGAATTGTCATCTGTCCGGGCTTCGGCTCCCGTGGCATCGAAGGTAAGTTCATTGCGGCGGAATACGCCCGTACGCACGATAAGGTGACGTTTGGCATCTGCCTGGGCATGCAGTGCATGGCCATTGAATTCGCCCGGAATGTCTTGGGTTATCAAGATGCCAACTCGGTGGAAATAGAACCGAAGACGCCCCACAACATAATCGACCTGATGGAAGAGCAGAAAGCCATCACGGACATGGGGGGCACGATGAGGCTGGGCGCGTATGAGTGCGTCATAGACCGCAACTCGCGCTTGTTCGGGATTTACGGGAAGGAGCACATCCAGGAACGGCACCGGCACCGCTATGAATTCAATAATGACTATAAGGCCCAATTCGAACAAGCCGGCATGAAATGCGTGGGCATCAATCCGGAAGCAGGGCTGGTGGAGATTGTGGAGATACCGGAACTCACATGGTATATCGGCACCCAGTTCCATCCCGAATACAGCAGCACGGTGTTGGCTCCCCATCCCTTGTTCCTCTCTTTCATCAAGGCTGCCATTACGAAACATAAAACAAAATAAGAACGACACAAGCAGTTACCACAAATAGAATCTTATGGATAAAAACTCAAAGATAGGGATTGGATTGATGTTCTTGGTGCTTATCGCCTTTTCTTTCCTTTCCCGTCCTTCGCAGGAGGAAATCGACGCGCGGTTGCGGGCAGACTCCTTGGCTGCCGTGCAGCAGCAAAAAGAAAAAATCCTTGCGGAAGCCGATTCTTTGCGCATGGCAGAAGCCGCCTTGCGGCAGCAATTCGGGAAGTCGGACACGGCGTCCCTTTTCTATTCCGCCCTCAGCGGGGAAGAAAAGGCCGTGACGTTGGAAAACAACCGGGTGGCGGTTACGGTATCAAGCCGCGGCGCACGCATCAGCAAAGTAGTGCTGAAAGACTACAAAGACCAAGAGAAAAACCCGCTGATGCTTTTTGATTCCCCTGACGGGCTGATGAACTTCGAGTTTCAAACGCGGCAGGGTGTGCTGGCCACCGCCCTGTATTATTTCCAGCTGGTGCAAGTGACGGACTCCAATGTCGTGATGCGCTTGAGCGCGGATGCCGACAGCTATGTCGATTTCTGCTATACACTGCGTAAGGACGACTATATGGTGGACTTTTCGATGCAGGCTGTAGGCATGGCCTCCGTGCTGGATCCGGCGGCCGACCATGCCGCAATCCTGTGGAAGCAGAAGCTCCGCCAGTTGGAGCGCGGCCACACCTATGAGAATCGCTACTCGAACCTTTCTTATAAGACTGCCAATGACTACGATTACTTGTCGGCGAATCAAAGCGAAGAGGCGGACATCCCTGAAAATGTGCGCTGGGTGGCTTTTAAGAACCAGTTCTTTTCATCCGTACTCATTGCGGACAAAGCTGGATTTTCCTCCCCAAAACTCTCTTCGCGCATGGAGGGAAAGGAGAGCGGCTACTTGAAGAACCTCTCGGCTGACTTGCTAGTTGGTTTCGACCCGACGGGCGCACGTGCCACGAACCTGTCATTCTATTTTGGCCCGAACCACTACAAGACGCTCCGTGCCTATGACAAGAACCTCTCCGGAAGCGACAAATTGGAGCTTGACCGTTTGGTTTACCTCGGGTGGGTGCTGTTCCGTTGGATCAACAAGTACTTTACGATCAACCTTTTCGACTGGCTTTCCCGTCTGGGGCTGAGCATGGGTGTCGTCTTGCTGTTCATGACCGTCATAGTGAAAACGCTGGTATATCCCCTTACCTACAAGTCCTATATGTCGTCCGTGCGCATGCGTGTGTTGAAACCGCAAATTGACGCGCTCAACGAGAAGTACCCGCGCAAGGAAGACGCCATGAAGAAGCAGCAGGAAATGATGAGCATTTACAGCAAATATGGGGTCAGCCCGATGGGCGGATGCCTCCCGATGCTCCTGCAGATGCCCATCTGGATTGCATTATTCATGTTTGTCCCGACGGCAATCGAGTTGCGTCAACAGAGTTTCCTCTGGGCTGATGACCTTTCCACCTATGACGATCTCATCAGTTGGAGCACCAATATCCCCTTCCTCGGCAACCATTTGAGCCTTTTCTGCCTGCTCATGACGCTGACCAACTTGCTTTACACCAAGTACAACATGGACCAGCAGAAAGACACGATGGCGGGGCAGCAGCAATTGCCTGCGATGAAATGGATGATGTACCTCATGCCTCTCGTCTTCATCTTCATCCTTAACGACTACGCCTCGGGACTTAACTACTATTATTTCCTCTCTTCGGTGACGAGTATCTTGATTATGCTCATTTTGCGCCGCGTCATCAAGGACGAGAAGGTGCTGGCCCAGCTGAACGCGTATGCCGCATCGGCCAAACCGCGGAAGAAGGGTAGCATGATGGCGCGCCTGGAAGAGATGCAACGCCAGCAGGAGGAGCTCCAGCGGCGTAGGCAGGCGGCGCAGAAGAAACGCTGAGGCATCCCTTGGGGACGGTATCTTAGGCCGGGAATCCCCGGCTTTATAAACCACCATGCAGGAATCCCGCCGGACATGTTACGGAGGTCTGGCGGATTACCTGCATGTTACTGGATACAGGACTATGAAGTGGAAAAAGAACATATTTGCTGTTTGTGGCTTGATTGTTTCCGGCTTGATTCTTACCTCCGCGGGGGAGATGGAAGGAAGCCACGGGTTTACACACATGGAGCGTTCCCATGTGCGGGTGAAAACACCGGGGCTTTTTGCCACAGGCGACCGTTTCTCCTTGTGTTTCGACACGCTTTCGGCGTCTGACTGGTGCTTTCCCCTGCCCGGTGCCAAGGTGATTTCGTCTTATGCCAGCAAGGGACGCAAGTCCCATACGGGGACGGACTTGAAAACCTGTCCGGACGATACCATCCGCGCCGCTTTCCATGGCGTGGTACGGATGTCAAAGAACTATGCGGGTTACGGGAATGTGGTAGTTGTACGGCACGACAACGGATTGGAGACCGTCTATAGCCACAACAGCCGCAATCTCGTCAGCGTGGGGCAAGAGGTGAAGGCCGGTATGCCCATCGCCCTGACTGGACGCACGGGGCGTGCCACTACCGAGCACCTGCATTTCGAGGTGCGGGTCAATGGGGATCATTTCAATCCCACTTTGATTTTCGACATGGACAGCCGTACTTTGCGTCCGTGCCGCTTGGAGTGCGTCAAGAAAGGTGGCTATGTCACCGTGCATTCCGTCGCGGCCGGTCGTTGAGCGGCGCAGGGACTTTTCATAGGAAGCGGCAAGGCAGTCCGGGGAAAGCCTTGCCGCTTTTCTCGTTTTCCGCCGTGCCCTTTCGGGAAAAGGCGCGGTGTTGTTTCACGTTCCAGGCTTGAGGAATGCGCGCACGATGAGCGGCAAGTGGTCGCTCGTGCCTTCCTCTTGGTATTGGTAGCCATAGTAAGTTCGGTAGGGGCGCAGGCCGAGGTATTTTTCGTCGCGTTGCAAGAGGAAGGGGAAAGCCCCCGGTTCGGCACAGCGGGCGGGGACGTGGAGCGGGTCTTTCCCTGCAAGCATCCTTCCGCTTACGAGGATATGGTCGAGCACGCCCCATGTCCCTTGGTATTTGTAAGTCCCCGGCTGGCTGTGCTCCAGCGGCGCGGCCAGGTCGTACAGCCCCTCTTCCCGTATGGGGGCTTGGTTACGGGCCATTTTCCTGCGGTGTTTGCGTGCTATGTCGCACCCCTCCGGCAGCGCGGGTGCCGGGGGGATGAGTGTTTGTAGCGTCTCGCTGAAGAGCTGCGTGCCGGGATATTCGTTGAAGTCCCCCATGGCGACGATGAGCGGCTGTACCCGTCGTTGGGCTATGCTGTCTATTTTCTCCTTTAACGTGTGTGCCGCTGCGCGGCGGAGCGGGTCGGTAGCCTGCTTCCCGTCGCGTCGCGAGGGGAAGTGTACGACAAACACGTCCAGCGTGTCGCCCGTCTCGATCAGGCCGCAGGCATGGAGCGTGTGGCGGCTGGGCAGGATTTCCCCCGACGGGAGGCGGGTGGGGAAACTTTCGCTGTGGAGCAGCCGGAAGCGGTCGCGCTGGTAGAGCAGGGCGGTGCAGGTGCCCCTCGGGTCGGACGTGGAGGCCGCCACGTAGCGGTAGTCGGCCGTGCGCAGCAGGCTGCGCCGTGTCAGGTAGAAGAGCACGCTGTCGCCTTCCGTTTCACACAGCCCTACGAGCGCGGGGGGAAGTTCTTTGCCGCAGGCCATGATGGCCCGCCCTATGGCGGTGAGCTTCTTCCTGTATTTCCCCCAGCCCCATCCCCGCGCGCCCGTCGGGAGGAACTCGTCGTCGTCGCGGAGCGGATCGTCGGTGGGGTGGAAGAGGTTTTCCACGTTGTAGGACACAATGGTGAATTCTTCCCCCTGCCCTCCCGCCGTCTCCCCGTGGTCTCCCGGGAGTTGCGCGGCGGTATCGGCCGGGAGTGCGGCGAGGAGCGGCAGGAGGCACAGGGTGCGATGAAAAAAGTCCCCCGCTTTCCGGTGGAAAGGCGGGGAACTTTTCTTGGAAAGTGCAGGGGCTTGTCGCATGCGGCTACAAACCGGCCAAGATGCCGGTGAGGTGTTTCCAGACGGTTTGCAGGGAGGGGATATACATTTTTTCCTCCGGCGTATGCACCCCGCGCAAGGTCGGCCCGATGGAAATCATCTCCATCCCGGGATATTTCTTGCCGATGAGTCCGCACTCCAGCCCGGCGTGTATGGTCTTCACGTACGCCTCGCGCCCGGTGGCCTCGCGGTGGGCGGCTTGTGCCGCTGCCAGCAGGCGCGATTCGTAGACAGGCTCCCAGCCGGGATAGTCGCCGTCGGTCACGATGCGGTCGGCATGGGCCAGGCGGAAGGCTGCCGCTACGCAGCGCGTCACTTCCTCTTTTGAGAACTCGCTTTCGCTGCGCTGGCTGCTTACGACGGTGAGTTGCCCCTCTTTGCCCGTGCTTAGGATGGCGATGTTGTTGGACGTGTGCACGAATTCGGCAGACTCTTGGCTGAAGGCGTATACCCCGGTGTGGACGGCGTTGAGGGCTTCCACCACTTCTTCGGCGCACATCGGATCCAGTACCTGTGCGGGTTGGTCGCAGGAAACCAGCGTCCATTTCATGCCGGGGTCGGTCTTTTTGTATTCGCGTTCCATCTCGGCGGCAAAGAGGTTGAGGCTTACGCGCAGGTGCTCTTTTTCTTCCGTCCGCACCCCTACGGTCGCTGTGGCCTCGATGGGTATGGCGTTGTGCTTGCTGCCGCCTTCCATCGAGCAGATGTGCAGGTCGAGCCTCTCCTCCTCCTGCAAGCGCCCGAGCAGGCTGGCGAGGAGCTTGATGGCGTTGGCGTGCCCTTTTTCGATGTCGCTCCCCGAGTGCCCGCCGGAGAGCCCTTCGAGGCTGATGCGGGCGTAGAAGAAATCACCCCGCGGGGCAGGGGCGAACCCGCGATTCCAGGTAGCGGTCAGGCAGTTCCCTCCTGCGCAGCCCACGCAAATCTCGCCCTCCTCTTCCGAGTCGAGGTTGATGAGGTAAGGGCTTTGCAGCCACCCTTCCTTAAGGAACTCCGCGCCGCCGAGCGAGATCTCCTCGTCCACGGTGAAAAGCGCCTCGACCGGCCCGTGCGCCACTTCGCTGCTGTCCAGCACGGCCAAGGCCAAGGCCACCCCGATGCCGTTGTCGGCGCCGAGGGTCGTGCCCTTGGCGTGCAGCCATTCGCCGTCGATGACAGTCTGGATGGGGTCTTTCAGAAAATCGTGCTGCACGTCTTTGCGCTTCTCGGGCACCATGTCCGTATGGGCTTGCAGCACGACGCCCGGCGCGCCTTCCTTGCCGGGCGTGGCGGGCTTGCGGATGAGCGTGTTGCCCCGTTCGTCGTTTTCATGCCATAGCCCCCTTTCCTCCGCGAAGCGGCGCAAGTAGTCGGTAACTCCCTTTTCGTGCCCGGAAGGGCGGGGGATGTTGCAGATGTCTTTGAAGAAGCGGAAGACATTCTGCGGTTGTAATTCGTCGTATACCATGGGATACATTATATTAAAGTGTTGTAATAACTAAAGTTGGTTAAGGATATTGCTCCGGTACACGGCAAAGGGTTATCTTTGCCGCTTGCAAATATATGGATAAAGCTGCAAAGAGTTTTTCCCCGAGTGTTAATAGTTGCAATCTCAAAGTGCCGGCTTTTTGGGAAAAGTGCCTCCGCTTTTGCGGAAAAGGGCGGGCGCTTCCATGCGGGAGTGCCGGGGCTTTTGGGAGGAAGGGCTTGCCCTGAGGGGGCTGTTTGCAGGGAATCGGAAAAAGGATAGAAATCAAAATAACGAAAAAGGTATGAGAAGTTTTACTTTTCTGTTGAAGGGAATGGCCGTAGCGGCGGTTGCCTTTACGGCTGTCCAGTGTACGGGCGAGAATGGCGCAGCCCCGGTTGCGGGCAATACGGCCGACACGCTTGTATCGCCGGGACTGAAGTTGGCTTATGTGCGGGTGGATACGCTGCTGAGCCAGTACAATTTGTCGAAAGACTTGAACGAAATCATGCTGCGCAAGGAGGAGAACGCCCGCGCCACGCTCAATGAGAAGGGGCGCGACTTGCAGCGCCAGTTGGCGGAGTTCCAGCGCAAGCTGCAAAACAACGCATTCGTGAGCGAGGAGCGCGCGCGCCAGGAGAACGACCGCTTGCAGAAGATGCAGGAAGACCTGCAGGAATTGCAGACGCGCCTGGCCTCGGAGTTGGACTCGGAAGGGAAGAAGAACACGCAAATCTTGCACGACTCGGTGCAGAACTTCTTGCGTGACTTCGCCAAGACCCATCCTTACAGCATGATCCTGAGCAACGCCGGAATGGAAAGTTTGCTCTATGCCGACCCGGCTTATGACATCACGGCCGAAGTCGTGAAGGGGTTGAACGGGCGTTACAAGAAGGCTTCGAAATAACTCCCTCCCGTTTGGGCAAGCAGGGCATGCCGGATTCTGCCCGCCGATGCGGGGATGTCCGGCATGCCCTGCTTGTTGTCGTATGCGAGCCGCGGCCTGCGCCTTAGAAAAGATGGTGGCCGAGGAGCTTAACCTCGTAGATGTCTTTCATCTTCTTGATGCTCTCCTCCGCGGAATTCAACTCGTTGATGGAGTGGACGTACAGGTCGAGCCGGCAGGTCACTATGTCGTCTTTCGTGTCGCTGTCTATCCTTTTGATGCTTAGGCGCAGCTTTTTGGAGATGAACTCGATGAGTTCCAGCAGGAATCCGTCGCGGTCTACGCACTTGATACCGATGGACACAGGGTAGCGTTCCGTGGCCAAGCTGCTGATGTCCACGCTTTCGATGATGTTTCCTTGCTGGGCCGCGAGGGAAACGGCTTGGGGGCAGCCGCACTTGTGCACGTGGATTTTCCCGTTGTCTGCATGGAATCCGACAACTTCGTCGCCCGGCAGGGGATTGCAGTCGCTACATAGGATGAAGGGCGAAGGCTTTTTTTCCATTTTGGCCATGCGTAGGTACTGGCGGATGCAGAAGCTGGCTTTGTAGGTCTTGACGAAGTCGAGCTGCTTCTGTTGCGGGTGGGCGTCGGGGCTGGTGCCGATGCGGATGCGGTCGCCGCGCTGGAGCACGGTCTGCAGCGAGCAGAGTTTGTCGTTGATGATGGCGTACTTGGCTTTCACGCCGCTTTGCGTGTCGATTTCGTAGGCGAAGTCGAGCGCGGTGGTGTCCTTGGGCATGGTGATGCGCGCGCCTTCTTCGGTGAAAACCACGATGTCGTCGTTGTAAAATGTGGTCACGACGTCGTGGAGGAACTCTTGTTGTTGGTTGTGGAGGGCTATGTCGTGCAGGACCTCCTTGAACTTCCCGATCCATCCCTCTACGCTTTTCCCCTGTTCCACGAGGCATCCGTAGTTGGACCGGTGGCGCATTTCGGTCGAGCGGATGTGTACTTCCATCCAGCGCCCCTCGTTTCCCATCAGCTTGCAGTGCAAACTGCGGTAGCCATTCTCCTTGGGGATGTCGAGGTAGTTGGTTACGCTCAGGGGCTTCTCCGTATAGAGGTCCGTGAGCAGGGAGTAGATGCGGAGCGCTTGGCGCTTTTCGGTGATTCCTTGCTCTTTCCAGTTGTCGAAGGTGATGTGTACGATGCGTATGTGTTCTACCTCTCGGAAAGTGATGTTGTCTTTCTGCATTTTTCGCCAGATGGAATAGACGCTGCGCTTGTCGCATGTGACCGTGGCCTTTATTCCCGCTTTCCTGAGAGCCTCCCGGATGGGGGTCATCCACTTCTCGGCGGCTTCGGCATGGAGTTGTGCATAGTCGTCGATTTGCTGCTTGATTTTCCCGTATTCGTGCGGCGACCGGTATTGCAGGCTTAGGTTCTCTAATTCGCTTTTTATGAGGTGGAGGCCGAGCCGGTTGGCTAGGGGGGCGTAGAAGTAGTCGGTCTCCCCGGCTATTTTGAGTTGCTTTTCGGGTTTCATCGACTTGAGCGTGCGCATGTTGTGCAGGCGGTCGGCCAACTTGACGAGCAGGGCGCGTATGTCGTAGTGTATGGAGTCGAGCATCTGGCGGAAGTTGTCGACTTGCTTGGAGGTGATGTATTGGCTGGTTTTCTTCTTGGTTACGACGTTTACCAGCGAGGCCACGTCCTCGCCGTACCGCTCCCGTATCTCTTCTATCGTGTGGGGCGTGTCTTCCACGACATCATGGAGCAACGCCGCGATGATGGGGGTGGTGCCCAAGGAGAGTTCTTCGTTCACGATCCGTGCTACGGCGATGGGGTGGGTGATGTAGGGTTCTCCGGTTTTCCGCTTCTGGTGGCGGTGGGCTTCTTCGGCGAAGAAATAGGCGTCGCGGATTTTTTCTATGTCTTCCTCTGTGTGTCTTTCGGCCACCTTTTCGAAGAATTCGTTGCGTGCCTGGTGTACTATTTGCCCGTAATCGGGGGGAATCTGCACTTCGTCCATAGGTCTGCTCGTTTGATATAAATAGAATAATATGACAAATTTAATCGAAAGGCGCAGATTTTGCAAATAATTTTGGCAAATAGGGCAGATTTTTTCTGCTTTTTGTCTTTTTTCCCTTGCCGGATGGGTTTCGGGAGGCTCAGGGAAGTGCCGGTGGTTTTTTGGAAAAGTACCGCGCACCTTGTTGGAAAGTGCTGGCGCTTTTCCGGGTTCCATGCAAGGTTTCGCTTGTCAGATGCTCAAGATTTTGCCCTTTTCCCTTAAGGACTGTAATTTTTGTGCGTGGAAAAATACTTTTTTGTTTGCCGTTTCTTTGAAAAGAGGTATCTTTGCGGCGTGAAAGACGAAATGCTATGGTACACGGCGCATTGTATATCCTCGGTCCCTTCCTGCTGTGCAGCGGTATTTTCCTGCTGTGCTGCCTGTTGTTGGGTATGTGACCGGGGAGTGGGTGCGGCGCGTCGATTAGGAACTATATGACCGGAAGGCCTCTCTCACTGCGGGTGTGGAGAGGTTTTTTTATGGACAGGATTTGAAAAACAAGTGATATCGTTATGGACAACAGACTTTATTTTTTCGACACGACGCTTCGCGATGGCGAGCAAGTCCCTGGATGCCAGCTCAATACGGTAGAGAAAATCCAAGTAGCCAAGCAGCTGGAGTCGTTGGGGGTGGATGTGATCGAGGCAGGATTCCCGGTGTCGAGCCCGGGTGATTTCAACTCGGTCATCGAGATATCCAAGGCGGTTACATGGCCCACGATATGCGCCTTGACCCGCGCGGTGGAGAAGGACATCGACGTGGCGGCGGAGGCGCTGAAGTTTGCCAAGCGCAGGCGCATCCACACCGGCATCGGGACTTCCGACCCGCACATCAAGTATAAGTTCAACTCCAACCGCGAGGAAATCCTGGAACGGGCGGTGGCAGCCGTGAAGTATGCCAAGAAATATGTGGAAGACGTGGAGTTCTACGCCGAGGATGCCGGCCGCACGGAAAACGAGTATCTGGCGCGTGTAGTGCAGGCGGTGGTAAACGCGGGGGCTACGGTGGTTAACATCCCCGACACCACGGGTTATTGCCTCCCGCAGGAGTACGGCGAGAAAATCAAGTACTTGATGGAGCATGTGGACGGCCTCTCTTCCGGGAAAGCCATACTTTCCACCCACTGCCACAACGACCTTGGCATGGCGACTGCCAATACGATAAGCGGCGTGCTCAACGGCGCGCGCCAGGTGGAGGTGACGATTAACGGCATCGGCGAGCGTGCGGGCAACACGTCGCTGGAGGAAGTGGCCATGATATTCCGTTGCCACAAGCACTTGGGCATACAGTGTAACATCAACACGCAGAAGATCTATCCCTCCAGTCGCATGGTTTCGAGCCTTATGAACATGCCTGTCCAGCCGAACAAGGCCATTGTGGGCCGGAACGCCTTCGCCCATTCCTCCGGCATACACCAGGATGGCGTATTAAAGAATGTGCAGACGTATGAAATCATAGACCCGCACGACGTGGGCATTGACGATAACGCCATAGTGCTCACTGCCCGTAGCGGAAGGGCCGCGCTCAAGCATCGCTTGGCCGTGTTGGGGGTGGAACTCGACAAGGAGCGCCTTGACAAGGTATATGCCGACTTCCTCGTTTTGGCCGACAAGAAAAAGGAAATCCACGACGATGATATCCTGATGCTGGCTGGTGCGGACCGTACCATAAACCACTTCATCAAGTTGGAGTCCCTGCAAGTGACCAGCGGAAAAGGTGTCCGCCCGGTGGCCGCGATTGCGCTTTCCATCGCCGGGGAACGCTTTGAGGCCGCCGCGGCGGGCAACGGCCCGGTGGATGCGGCCATCAAGGCGCTGAAGAAGATAATCGACCGGCAGATGACCCTCAAGGAGTTTACGATACAAGCCATCAGCAAGGGCAGCGACGACGTGGGCAAAGTACACATGCAAGTGGAGTATGACAACGCGTTGTACTACGGTTTTGGTGCCAACACGGATATCATCACCGCATCGGTGGAGGCTTATATCGATTGCATCAACAAGTTTAAGAAATAACTTAATATTTGCACAGGAAGGAAAAATGAACACGCTTTTCGACAAAATTTGGGACGCGCATGTAATAACCCTCGTGGAAGACGGCCCGACGCAACTCTACATCGACCGCCTCTACTGCCATGAAGTAACCAGTCCGCAAGCCTTCGACGGCTTGCGCGCACGGGGTATCAAATGCCTGCGCCCGGAGAAAATCTATTGCATGCCGGATCATAACACACCCACGCATGACCAAGATAAACCGATTGAAGACCCTGTTTCGCGGGCACAGGTGGAGACGCTGGCAAAGAATGCGGCTGATTTCGGCTTGGCGCACTATGGAATGATGGATCCGCGCAACGGGATCATCCACGTCGTAGGACCGGAGCGAGGGCTCACTTTGCCGGGGATGACCATCGTTTGCGGTGATTCGCACACTTCCACGCATGGAGCCGTGGGAGCCGTGGCTTTCGGTATAGGGACCAGCGAGGTGGAAATGGTTTTGGCCTCACAATGTATCTTGCAGGCACGCCCCAAGACAATGCGTATCCGTATCGAAGGAGAATTGGGGAAAGGCGTTACGGCAAAGGACATGGCACTCTATCTGATGTCGAAGATGACAACTTCCGGCGCCACGGGATATTTTGTGGAATATGCCGGTTCGGCCGTGCGCAACCTTTCGATGGAAGGACGACTCACGCTTTGCAACCTGTCTATTGAGATGGGTGCGCGCGGAGGAATGGTTGCGCCGGACGAGACAACCTTTGCCTATATAAAAGGAAGAGAGAACGCTCCCAAAGGAGAGGCTTGGGAGAAAGCCGTGGCCTATTGGAGGACTTTGAAGAGCGACGAGGATGCCGTGTTCGACAAAGAAGTGCAATTCGACGCTTCCGACATAGAACCCATGATAACCTATGGGACTAATCCTGGGATGGGCATGGGTATCACGCAAAACATACCGGCTTCTGGGGATTTGGCCGAAGGTGCCAAGGTATCCTACTGCAAATCTTTGGAATACATGGGCTTCAAAGAAGGGGAATCCCTTATCGGGAAGCCGGTAGATTACGTATTCCTCGGCTCTTGTACCAACGGGCGTATCGAGGACTTCCGTGCTTTTGCCTCTATCGTGAAAGGGCATAAAAAAGCTGCCCATGTCATTGCTTGGTTAGTGCCCGGCTCTTGGGCAGTGGACGCGCAGATACGGGAAGAAGGGCTGGACAAGATATTCGAAGACGCCGGTTTCCAATTACGGCAGCCCGGCTGCTCTGCCTGCTTGGCCATGAATGACGACAAGATTCCCGCCGGGAAATATGCCGTCTCCACGAGCAACCGTAACTTCGAGGGGCGGCAAGGGCCGGGATCGCGCACCTTGCTGGCCAGTCCGTTGGTAGCGGCTGCGGCGGCAATTACCGGTAAGATTACAGATCCAAGAACAATATTTTAACCAGAGATGAAAGCAAAATTCAACATACTGACCAGCACATGTGTGCCCCTCCCTTTGGAGAATGTAGATACCGACCAGATAATCCCGGCACGTTTCCTGAAGGCTACCACGAAGGAAGGTTTCGGGGAAAATTTATTCCGCGATTGGCGTTACGACAAGCAGGGCAATAAAATCGAGTCGTTCGTATTGAACGACCCGACTTACGGAGGGCAAATCTTGGTGGCCGGAAAGAATTTCGGGTCCGGCTCCAGCCGCGAACATGCCGCGTGGGCTATTGCTGATTACGGATTCCGGGTGGTTGTCTCGAGTTTCTTTGCCGATATACATAAAAACAACGAGCTGAATAATTTTGTCCTCCCCGTGGTTGTCAGCGAGGCCTTCCTGTCCGAGTTGTTCGACTCTATTTTTGCTAACCCCAAGATGCAGGTCGAGGTCAATCTCCCGCAACAAACGATCACGAACCTTGCCACGGGAAAGGCCGAGCGTTTCGAGATTAACGGATACAAGAAGCATTGCTTGATGAACGGCTTGGACGATATCGATTTTCTGCTTTCGAACAGGGATAAAATCGAGGCATGGGAAAAGAAGTCCGAATAGAAATCATGGATACGACACTCCGCGACGGCGAACAGACCAGCGGGGTGTCGTTCGTACCCCATGAGAAGTTGATGATAGCGCGCAAGTTGCTCGAGGAGCTATGCGTTGACCGTATCGAGGTGGGCTCGGCCCGTGTGAGCAAGGGCGAGCGCAAGGCGGTCGAGAGCATCTGCGAATGGGCGGCCCGGAGCGGTTTCTTGGAGCGGGTGGAAGTGCTTGGCTTTGTCGACGGTCGCGTTTCTGCCGACTGGATTTACGATGCCGGCTGCCGGGTCATCAACCTTTTGAGCAAGGGCTCGCTCCGGCATTGCAGATACCAGTTGCGGAAAACCCCGGAAGAGCATATCGCCGACATTCGGGAGACTGTCTCTTATGCACTCGGCAGGGGGATGGAGGTAAACATTTATTTGGAGGACTGGAGCAACGGCATGAAAGACTCGCCCGGCTATGTCTTTCAACTGGTTGATGCTTTGCAAGACATAGGAATCCGGCGCTTCATGTTGCCCGACACGCTGGGTATCCTCAATCCGCTCCAAGTGATTGAGTACATGCGCAAGATGAGGAAGCGTTATCCCGGCCTGCATTTCGATTTCCATGCCCACAATGATTATGATTTGGCGGTAAGCAATGTCTTGGCAGCAGTCTTGAGCGGTTGCCAAGGGTTGCATACTACGATTAACGGCTTGGGCGAACGATCGGGGAATGCCCCCTTGGCCAGCGTGCAGGCCATACTGAAGGACCATTTCAACGCCCGCACGAATATCGTGGAGAGCCGCATCAACGAGGTTTGCCAGCTGGTATCCTCTTATTCCGGCATCGCCATTCCCCCCAACCGCCCGATAGTTGGCGAGAGCGTCTTCACCCAAGTGGCGGGGGTGCATGCCGATGGCGACAATAAGCGCAACCTTTACTGCAACGACCTGCTGCCCGAGCGTTTCGGCCGCATCCGTTCGTATGCCTTGGGCAAGACGAGCGGAAAGGCCAACATCGCAAAAAACTTGGAGCAACTCGGCCTGGAGTTGGAGCCCGAGGCCTTGCGCAAGGTGACGGAGCGGATTATCGAGCTGGGTGACAAGAAACAGCTCGTTACGCAAGAGGATTTGCCTTATATCATATCCGACGTCCTCAAGCATGCCGCCACTACCAACCGGGTACGGCTGGAGAATTACTTCATCACGCTGGCGAAGGGGCTGAAGCCGGTCGCCACCTTAAAACTGAACTTGGACGGGGTTTCGTATGAGGAAAGTGCCAGTGGCGACGGGCAGTATGATGCTTTCGTGCGTGCCCTGCGCAGGATATACAAGCAGACGCTGGGGCGTGCTTTCCCCATGCTGACCAACTATACGGTGGGCATTCCCCCGGGAGGGCGGACGGACGCGTTGGTGCAGACCGTCATCACGTGGGAATACGAGGGGCGCACTTTCCGTACGCGGGGATTGGATGCTGACCAGACGGAAGCAGCCATCAAGGCTACGATGAAAATGCTGAACTTGCTGGAAGACTTTGAGCATTCGGAGTCTTCTTCCCCCGTGTCGAAAGCCTTATAGCGGTGGCCGCCTTTTCGGGAAAGCGACGGCGCTTTTCCCGAAAAGCGGCAGGGGAGGCGGGCAAAAACGGCAGCGCGTCCCGGTGCATGCCCCGCGCCTTTTCCGGGGAAGGCGTCAGGGCGGGTGCCCAGCCCCGGAGAATAGGAAATAATAGACGAATAAGAAATAATGAAGGAAATAGACCAATGAAACTGAAAATCGCAGTCTTGCCGGGCGACGGAATAGGCCCGGAGATTTCCGCGCAAGGCGTGGAAGTGACAAAGGCCGTATGTGAAAAGTTCGGCCATGAGGTAAGTCTTGAATATGCCCTCTGTGGGGCTGACGCCATTGACAAGGTGGGAGACCCGTTCCCGGAGGAGACGTTCCGCATTTGCGGGCAGGCCGACGCGGTTCTCTTCTCGGCCGTGGGCGACCCGAAGTATGACAACGACCCGACGGCGAAAGTGCGTCCCGAGCAAGGCTTGCTGGCCATGCGCAAGAAGCTGGGACTTTTTGCCAATATACGCCCTGTACAGACATTCCCGTGCCTGCTCCACAAGTCGCCGCTGAAGGACGAACTCGTGGAAGGAGCCGACTTTGTTTGCATTCGGGAACTGACAGGGGGAATGTACTTCGGGGAAAAACACGAAGATGCCGACATGGCATACGATACGAACAAGTATACGCGTCCCGAGGTGGAGCGGATTTTGGAGGTGGCTTTCGGCTACGCGATGAAGCGCCGCAAGCACCTCACCGTGGTGGACAAGGCCAACGTGCTGGCATCCAGCCGTCTCTGGCGTAGGGTCGCGCAGGAAATGGCTCCGCGTTACCTGGAAGTGACAACGGACTACATGTATGTAGACAATGCCGCCATGCGCATGATTCAAGAGCCCCGCTTTTTCGACGTAATGGTGACGGAAAACACGTTTGGCGACATACTGACGGACGAGGGATCGTGCATCAGTGGTTCCATGGGCTTGCTGCCTTCGGCTTCGACCGGTTCGGGCACTCCGGTGTTTGAACCCATCCATGGCTCGTGGCCGCAGGCCAAAGGCCAGGATATCGCCAACCCCTTGGCGCAAATCCTTTCCGTGGCCATGCTGTTTGAGCATTTCGGCCTGATGGAAGAGGGACGCCTTGTGCGCCGTGCGGTAGACGCTTCGCTTGATGCCGAGGTGCGTACGCCGGATATACAAGCGCCGGGTGCGCCGCGCTATGGCACGCGCCAAGTGGGAGCTTGGATTGTAGATTACATCCGCCGTAGCTAAGCGGAAGCCGGAAGAGGCTATTCCGCTGCGCGCGTTTGGGATTTAGTCCCGGTTGCTCCGTACCGGTACAGTGCGGGCATGCCGGGGCTTTTTTATGCCTTTCCGGGAGGTCGGGGCGTCGTCGCGCTGGCGGCAAAATGGACGTGGGGGGCTTATGTTTTTGGCTGCCTTGGTTTTTCCGGCGGCACTGCTGCTGGCTGTTGCGGTATGCCTCTTTCCGTCGGCATAGGCATTAGTCCTGATGGAATACCCCCGGGGTTGCTGTCCTACCCTTTCTCGTTTCGTTTCTTTGTGCCAGCGGGTTGCATGAAAAGCGCAGGTGCTTTCCTGTATTTGGGGCTGTGCTTTTGGGAATAGGCCGCGGTTGCCGTACATCGGCGGGGGTAGGGGCTACCGTATGGGTTTCCCCGTTTCCTGTTGGCAGGGGCAGGGCGCAGGCGGGGATTCTTGGGCTGGATGCCAGCGTATCCCGTAGGAGGATGGCGGGCGAATGGGTATCCGGTAAAGAAAGCAGGGTTGCCTATGTTCAGGCAACCCTGCTTGATGGGAAAATTTGAAAGAATTAATTTTCAGGATTCTTCTTAGTCGTTTACGGATGCCATGTGGGCAATGAGGTCAAGCACCTTGTTGGAGTAGCCGATTTCATTGTCGTACCAAGAAACAACCTTAACGAACGTGTCGGTAAGATATACGCCGGCATTGGCATCGAAGATGGAGGTCAGCGTGCAACCCAAGAAGTCGGAGGATACAACGGCATCCTCAGTGTAGCCAAGTACGCCTTTCAATTCACCTTCAGCAGCTTCTTTCATGGCAGTGCAGATAGCCTCTTTCGTAGCGGGCTTGGCCAAGTTTACGGTCAGGTCTACTACGGATACGTCCAAGGTCGGGACACGCATGGAGATACCCGTCAGTTTCCCGTTCAACTCGGGGATGACTTTGCCCACAGCCTTGGCGGCACCGGTGGAAGAGGGGATGATGTTGCCGGAAGCGGCACGGCCACCACGCCAGTCTTTCAAGGACGGGCCGTCAACAGTCTTCTGGGTAGCAGTTGTGGAGTGTACGGTAGTCATCAAGCCGTTGACGATTCCGAATTTGTCGTTCAGCACTTTTGCAATCGGAGCCAAGCAGTTGGTCGTGCAGGATGCGTTGGAAACGAATTGGGTGCCCTTCACATAGGTCTTCTCGTTTACGCCGCATACGAACATGGGGGTATCGTCTTTGGACGGGGCGGACATGACTACATATTTAGCGCCAGCCTCGATGTGGGCTTGAGCCTTTTCTTTCGTGAGGAATAATCCGGTAGATTCAACGACGTATTCAGCGCCTACTTCGTTCCATTTCAGGTCAGCCGGGTTGCGCTCTGCGGTTACACGGATGGGGTTGCCGTTTACGATGAGTTGGCTCTTTTCCACGTCAGCTTCAATCGTACCGTCGAATTGGCCGTGCATCGTGTCGTACTTCAGCATGTAAGCCAAGTAGTCAACCGGGCAAAGGTCATTAATACCAACAATCTGAATGTCGTTTCTCTTTTGAGCTGCACGGAAAACGAAACGTCCGATGCGGCCAAATCCGTTAATACCTACTTTAATCATATTATTTTAGATGTTTATTGGGTTGGTTTATAATGTATGTCCTTAGTCTTGTCGGCTTTCGGTAGTTTTTCCCGAAAACTTCTTCTTTTAAGTCGCTGCAAAAGTAGAAAATAAAATCTATATTTGCATCGTTTTCCTTTGAAAAAAGTAAGCCGCATGGAGCGAAAAAGCTTTTTATCGTGCAATGTTTTGCTTTTTGGTTACAGGCGGCAAGAGACACGGGCTTTGGGCTTTCCCCTTGGGGGCTGGGTGCCGCGGTTTGGCCATGCGGCGTCCTTGGGAAAAAGCCATAGGGCTTTTCGTTGTTTCCCTTGCCGTTTTTCCACGAAAGGCGGGAGGCTTTTCCAAGTGGCGCAATCATTTTTTATGTTGAAATATGCAAGAAAAAATCATTATTTTGGACTATGGTTCGCAGACCACGCAGCTTATCGGGCGGCGTCTGCGCGAGTTGAACGTCTATTGTGAGATTGTCCCTTACAACAAGTTCCCCCATGGCGACCCGGAGGTGAAAGGCGTGATCCTGTCCGGAAGCCCTTTTTCGGTGTATGACGGGCGCGCCTTCAAGACGGACTTGTCGTCCATCCGGGGCAAATATCCCCTTTTGGGGATTTGTTATGGCGCGCAGTTCATTGCTTATACCTACGGCGGGACGGTAGAGCCTGCGGGAAGCCGTGAATACGGGCGCGCCAACTTGACTGCGCTGCGGCCCGGATGCAGGTTGCTGGAAGGGCTGGCCCCGGGCACGCAGGTGTGGATGAGCCATGGAGATACGATCACGTCGCTTCCTGAGGGCTTTAGCGTGGTTGCCTCTACGGATGAGGTGGAGGTGGCTGCTTACCAAGCCGATGATGAGCCAATCTGGGGCGTTCAGTTCCATCCGGAAGTTTTCCATACGACGGAAGGGACGAAGTTACTGCGCAACTTTGTGGTAGGTATCTGCGGTTGTTCGCAAAATTGGACGCCCGATTCCTTTATTGAGACGACGGTCGGGGAATTGCGCCGCGAGTTGGGCGGCGACAAGGTGGTACTCGGGTTGAGCGGGGGCGTGGATAGTTCGGTGGCCGCCGTGCTGCTGAACAAGGCTATCGGGAAGAACCTGACGTGTATCTTTGTAGACCATGGCTTGCTGCGCAAGGACGAGTTCCACGAGGTGATGCGCGATTACGAAAGTTTAGGGCTGAACGTGATCGGAGTGGATGCAAGTGAGAAATTTTTTGCGGAACTCAGCGGGGTGGACGACCCGGAGAGGAAGCGGAAAATCATAGGGAAAGGTTTTATCGACGTGTTCGAGGTCGAGGCCCGCAAGCTGTCCGACGTGAAATGGCTGGCGCAAGGGACGATTTACCCCGACCGGATCGAGAGCCTCTCCATAACCGGTATGGTAATCAAAAGCCACCACAATGTGGGCGGGCTGCCGGAAAAGATGAATCTGAAGATATGCGAACCGCTGAAATGGCTCTTCAAGGACGAAGTGCGCCGCGTAGGCCGTGCGCTCCACATGCCGGAAAACCTGATAGCGCGCCATCCTTTCCCCGGCCCGGGGCTGGCTGTGCGTATTTTGGGGGATATCACTCGGGAGAAAGTTCAGATTCTTCAAGAAGCCGACCATATATTTATACAAGGTTTGCGAGACTGGGGGCTCTATGACCAAGTATGGCAAGCGGGTGTAATACTGCTCCCGGTGCAAAGCGTGGGGGTAATGGGCGACGAGCGTACCTATGAACGGGCTGTGGCGTTGAGGGCTGTGACGAGTACGGATGCCATGACGGCTGATTGGGCACGCCTGCCTTATGATTTCTTGGCCAAGGTCAGCAATGAGATTATCAATAAGGTGAAAGGCGTGAACCGCGTGACTTATGACATATCGTCCAAGCCGCCTTCCACAATCGAGTGGGAATAATTCAATGTCTCTGACGTGTAGCAAAACTTTGTTTTAATCTATT
>CAYTPX010000008.1:0-20139 GCA_964439955.1 uncultured Bacteroidaceae bacterium
GGGCGTTTCCCCGTACCGTTTTGGCGAGAAGCACTTGCGTTTGCGGGCGCAAGTGCTTCCGCTTTTCCGGCAGGGAAGGAGGCCGCTTTTCCGCTTTTTAACGGCATTCGCACGGAAAAGATAGCCGTAATTCGCACGAAAAGGCTACCTTTGCAGCATGATAGCCTCCCCTAACGGTGTGTGAACATGAACAATTCCCAAACCTCCAACCTACTCCAACACGCGACGCGCTACGGCACAAGCATGGGGTTACTCTGGATTGCCAAGTTTTTCATCCTCCTGCTGAGTTTGTTCTCCGGCAACGCCCTCCTGCTGGCCTTGGGCTATTTAACCTTCCTGCTGGCCACGGCGTGCGTCCCGTTCCTCGCCTTCTTCATGGCGCGGCAGTTCCGCAACCACGCCTGCGGGGGCATCCTCAGGTTCAGTGCCGCCTGGTTGTTCACCACCCTCATCTACCTCTTCGCCGCCCTGCTCGCCGCCGTAGGCCACTACGCCTACTTCCAGTTCTTCGACGGGGGCGGCGTCTTCTTCGGCACGCTCTTTTCCATGGCGGAGGGCAGCGACCTGAGCGGGCAGCCTGAGCTACAGAAGATGTTCGAGCAATCGCGCGACCTGCTCCTCAGCCTCCGTCCGATAGACATCACCATGCAAATGCTCTCGAGCAACATACTCTACGGCACGATACAAGCCTTCATCATCGCGTTCTTCGTAGCCCGCCGCAAGAAACCCGGGGCGAAACCCGCGGGCTGACGCGGCCCGGGACGGGAAAGGCCGCCCCGGGAAATCCCCACAAACGCCCCACCGCCTATAAAAGACATCACGCACCAAACCCATGGACATATCAATAGTAATCCCTTTATACAACGAAGAAGAGTCGCTCCCCGAACTGTTCCAATGGATAAGGAAGGTCATGGAAGCGAACCGCTTCTCGTATGAAGTCTTGTTCATCAACGACGGGAGCACCGATTCCTCTTGGCAAGTCATCGAGAAGCTCTCTGCCGAGTACCCCGACATCGTGCGGGGCATCAAATTCCGCCGCAACTACGGCAAATCGCCCGCCCTCTTCTGCGGGTTCCTCCGGGCACAGGGCGACGTGGTCATCACCATGGACGCCGACTTGCAGGACAGCCCGGACGAAATACCCGGGCTCTACCGCATGGTCACGCAAGAGGGATACGACCTGGTATCGGGCTGGAAGCAAAAGCGCTACGACCCGCCCTCCAAAACCATACCCACCAAGCTCTTCAACGCCACGGCGCGGAAAGTGAGCGGCATACACAACCTGCACGACTTCAACTGCGGGCTGAAGGCTTACCGCAAGGAAGTCGTGAAAAACATCGAAGTCTACGGCGAGATGCACCGCTACATCCCGTTCCTAGCCAAGAATGCCGGGTTCAACAAGATAGGCGAGAAGGTCGTACACCACCAGGCGCGCAAATACGGGAAGACCAAGTTCGGGTTCAACCGCTTCGTCAACGGCTACCTCGACCTGCTCAGCCTGTGGTTCCTATCCATCTTCGGCGTGAAACCGATGCACATCTTCGGCTTCTTGGGCTCGCTCATGTTCATCCTCGGCTTCATTTCAGCCTTGATCGTCGGGGTTTCCAAACTTTGGGCCATGGCACACGGCATGCCCTACCGCCTCGTCACCGACTCGCCTTACTTCTTCCTGGCGCTGACGCTGATGATCATCGGGACGCAATTCTTCCTTACCGGATTCTTGGGCGACATGATAGCCCGGCAGTCGGAGAACCGGAACAATTACCAAATAGAAAAAGAAATCTGAACGCAGCATGACGAACCCAGACATGCAAGGGAAATGGAAAAAAGCCCTTGCCCTTTTCCTCTTAGCCCCCGCGCTTTCCCTCATGACCCCCGCATGCAGCGAGGACAGCGACACCAGCCTGCCGCGCACGACCTGCGGGGTCTACTTTTACGACCTGGACGCGCAGCAGAACACGGTGGACTCCTTGACGGTAACCGCCCTGACGGAACACGGCGACAGCGTGCTCTACCACCTCTACAGCGGGGAGAACATCTCGCTGCCCCTGCGCTACATAGGCGACAGCACGCAATTCTGCATCCAACAGGGCGAACAACTTCCCGACACCCTCACCATCGTACACCAGAACACGCCCAGCTTCGTCTCGCTGAACGCAGGCTACGTCATGAACTACGAGATACTCAGCATACGCTTCACCCGGCATGCCATCGACACCATCACGGTCGTTTCCACCACCATCACTACGTATGAGCAAGAAAACCTGGCCATCACCTATCCTTAAGGCATTCCTCCTGCTGCTGCCCCTCGCGCTCGTTCCGCTCCCCATGGCCGGGCAAGACCAGGCACAGCCCAAGCGTTTCACTAAGGACAGCAAGCGGCTCGAGGAGCGGAGGAAGCGGGCCGCCGCAGCGGCCGACACGATACCGCTCTATGGCGGCACATACGTAGGCATGGACCTCTACGGGATAGGGGCCAGCTTCTTCGGGAGCGACACGAAAAGCAGCGAGCTCCAGGTCGATGTAAACCTAAAGAACCGCTTCTTCCCCGTGGTAGAAATCGGGTATGCCAAGACGGAGATGGTGAGCGAATACGGCTCCCACTACCAATCGCGGGGCGCTTACTTCCGGGTAGGGATGAACTACAAAATAAAGTACAAGAACACCTCGGAGAGCCACATATTCTTCGGAATCCGCTACGGCTGGTCGCCCTTCAAGTACGACGTGGAAAGCATCACCATCTACGACGACCTTTTCGGCGAAGGCCCGTACAACCCCAACCTGAGCGACGACATCTGGGGCGGGAGCGTGCCGTTCCACGAAGAAGGCATGAGCGGATCGGGCCAGTGGGGGGAAGTCGTCCTCGGGCTGCGCGCGCAGGTATGGGAAAATTTCCTCATGGGGTGGTCGCTCCGCTACAAGAGGCGTTTCGGGTATTCGGGGGCAGATACCGCCATACCCGCCTACATCCCCGGGTTCGGGGAAAACGACACGTCGGCCATCGGAATCACTTATTCTGTCATCTACAAACTGCCTTTCTAAAAAACACACAATAAACGACCATGAACCTTTTCGCCATCCTGTTGCTGTCCGTAGGCCTCGCTATGGACTGCTTCGCCGTATCCATCTGCTCAGGGCTTTCGTTACGGAGAATCCACTGGAGGACAATCTTGGAGACGGCCTTCTTCTTTGGCCTTTTCCAAGCCCTCATGCCCGTCGTGGGGTGGGCTTTGTCGCTGGGCTTCAACCGCTATATCGAGAGCTACGACCACTGGATCGCATTCGGCCTGCTCGTTTTCCTGGGCATCCGCATGATCCGCGAGGAACTGCACAAGGACGGCCACGAGGAGTGCCACAGCTGCCCGAATGAACTGAAGACCATCCTGCTGCTTTCCGTGGCCACCAGCATCGACGCCCTGGCCGTGGGCATTTCCTTTGCCTGCATCGGCTACGGCGACTTGCCCTCCATCCTCCTGCCGGCGGCGGCCATCGGGCTCGTTTCGTTCCTCTTCAGCGTGGCCGGCTTCTTGAGCGGTATCTTTTTCGGACGCCGCTTCCAGCCGAAAGCCGGGCTGCTCGGGGGCATCATCCTTATCGCCATCGGGCTGAAGGTGCTCGGCGAACACTTGGGATACCTATGACCCTTCCCCCGTGCCGCAAGGGCTGGGGCGGGAAAGCCCCGCCGCGCCTCCCCGGGAGTACCTGTACTTTTCCCGGGAAGGCGCGGCGCTTTTTCCCAATGGCGGCAAGGCTTTCCCGCGCAGGCCTACATGGGTTCATAGCCCTTGGCCAGCCCGCCCTGCGCCGTCTCCCGGTAGAGGGAAGGCAGGTCGTACCCGGTTTCCTTCATGACCTGCACGGCATGGTCGAAGGAGACGCGGTGCGTCCCGTCGGTAAGGGAAGCGTAAATATTGATGTCCAGCGCCCGCGTCGCCGCATAGGCATTGCGCTCGATGCAAGGGATTTGTACCAACCCACACACCGGGTCGCACGTCATGCCGAGATGGTGCTCCAGCCCCATCTCGGCGGCATACTCGATTTGCGCCGGACTCCCCCCGAGCAACTGTGTGGCCGCGGCCGAAGCCATGGCGCAGGCCACGCCCACCTCGCCCTGGCAGCCTACCTCGGCACCGGCAATCGAGGCATTGTGGCGCACGATGTTGCCCACCAACCCGGCCGTGGCCAAGGCCCGGACAATACGGCTCTCGTTGAAATTGTGGACCCGCTGCAAATGGTAGAGTACGGCAGGCAGCACCCCGCATGACCCGCACGTGGGCGCCGTGACGATTTCACCCCCGGCCGCATTCTCCTCGCTCACGGCCAAGGCATAGGAAAACACCAAGGCACGCATCTGGACGGCCTGCCGGAAGCCCGCGGCCTTTATATAATAAGTAGGGGCCTTGCGGCGCAAGTTCAACGGGCCGGGCAGGACACCCTCCGTTTCCAGCCCGCGGCGGATGGCCGCCTGCATCGTGTCCCACACCTTTTGCAGGTAGCCCCACAGGCTCTCCTCCTCATGTTCGAAAACATATTCCCAGTAGCTGCGCCCCGTACGCTCACACCAATGCAGGATTTCCGTCAAGGTATCCATCTCATACTCCCGCACCGGGACGGGGCTGGTGTCGATGACATTCCGGTGTTCATCCATCAGTGCCCCTCCCCCGATGCTGAAGACAAGCCAGCTGTCCACGCGGTTGCCCTCCCCGTCCAAAGCCTCAAACCTCATCCCGTTCGGGTGCAAGGGCAGGACGGTCTCCGGCTTCCATGCGATTTCCACCGGCGCTGCCGCACGGAGCACCTCCGTAATGGCCAAGTGGGTCAAGTGCCCCTTCCCGGTGGCCGCAAGGCTGCCGTAGAGCGTCACGCGGAAAGCGGCCGCCCCTCCATGCCTTTCAAGGAAAAGCGCGGCGGCCTTGCGCGGCCCCATGGTATGGCTGCTGCTCGGGCCATGCCCGATGCGGTAGATTTCGAATACGGAACGCATAAGGTACGACTCTTTATTCGACCATCTTCTCTTCCACTTCGCGCACCTTCTTGAAAAGGTCGGAAGCGAATATGAAGTCGTTCAACTTCTTGTTCGGCGAAGATATCACCTCGTCCTTCGTGCCTTCCCATTCTTTCCGCCCCTCGCAAAGGAAAATAATCTTCTCGCCTATTCCCATAACCGAGTTCATGTCGTGCGTATTGATGAGCGTTGTCATGTTATACTCCCGCGTGATGTCTTGGATCAGGCCGTCTATGACAAGCGAAGTCTTGGGATCCAGGCCGGAGTTCGGCTCATCGCAAAAGAGATACTTGGGGTTAAGGGCGATGGCGCGGGCGATGGCCACGCGTTTCTGCATGCCGCCGCTGAGTTCATCGGGATATTTCAGGTAGGCCTCGCCCAAGTTTACGCGGTCCAGGCAGAACTTGGCGCGCTTTTCGATTTCGATGCGCGTATCCGAGGAGAACATTTCGAGCGGGAACATGACGTTTTCCAACACCGTCATCGAATCGAACAGCGCGGCGCTCTGGAAGACCATGCCCATCTCCTTGCGCAAAACCTTCTTTTCCCGCTTGGAAAGGGTCAGGAAGTCGCGCCCGTCGTAGAACAAGTGGCCTGCGTCGGCCTCGAGAAGCCCCACGACGCATTTCATGAAGACCGTCTTCCCCGAGCCGCTCTGCCCGATGATCAGGCTGGTCTTGCCCGGCTCGAAGGAAGCGTCGATGCCGCGCAAGACGGACTTTCCGTCGAATGATTTGCACAAGCCTTGTACTTCTATCATAGAATTGAGTTTCTGTTTTACGGGTTAAGTGCTCAACAGGTTCGTCAATACCAAATCGGCAAAGAGGATGAGCACGCTGCAACTTACGACCGAATTGGTGCTGGCCTTCCCCACGTCGAGCGAGCCGCCCTCCACCGTATAGCCGTAGAAGGCCGACACGGAGGCTATGATATAGGCGAAAAACAGGCTCTTGACGTAGGCGCAGAGCACGAAATAGGGATTGAAGTCATGCAGGAGGCCGGACTCCAGGTCGGCCGCCGTCATGATTCCCACGAACCAACAGGTCATGTACGCCCCGATTATCCCGAAAAAGGTGCTGAACGTAACCAAAACAGGCATGAAGAACATCAAGGCCGCCACCTTCGGGAGGATCAAGTAGCTGGCGGAATTGATGCCCATGATTTCCAACGCCTCGATTTGCTGCGTGACCCTCATCGTGCCTATCTCGGAAGCGATGTTCGAGCCCACCTTCCCCGCGAGGATGAGGCACATGATGGACGAAGAAAACTCGAGCAGGAGAATCTCGCGCGTCGTATACCCCACCACCCACTGCGGCATCCACGCACTCTGGATGTTGTATTTTATCTGCGTCGTGATTACCGCGCCGATGAACAAGGATATGAGGATTACGATGCCCGCGGAGTTCACCCCCAACTTTTCCACTTCGGCAATGAACTCCCGGAAGTACACCCGCACCCGCTCCGGGCGGGAGAAAACCCGCCCCATCAAGGCAAGGTAACGGCCGAAAGTACTGATGGCTTTAAACATTATGACTCCTAATTTTGGTGCAAAAGTAGCTATTTTGTGCGTATATCTTTGTACATTTGCCGCAAAAACCGGAATCGGCATGGACAATAGCGAGCAATCTTTGGACTTTTCCACCCATTCTTCCACCGACACCCTGCCTCCCCCTTCCGGAGAGGAGGCAGCCGCACGGGCCAAGGCGCAGGAGGAAACGGAAGAAAGCCCGGGCGCTTCCCCCAAAAGGCGCAGGCTCTTTTCCGGAAAAGCGCCGCGCCTTTTCCCCCGCAGGCAACCGCACGGAGGCCGACCCGCCGGGGATGAGGGCGGGGACACGCCCGGGGAAGGGACGGGACCCCCCCCCCGCCTCATGACGTTGCGCACGGAAAACCTCGTGAAGAAATACGGGAAACGCACCGTCGTGAGCCACGTTTCCATCAACGTGCGCCAAGGGGAAATCGTAGGGCTGCTCGGCCCCAACGGAGCAGGCAAGACAACCTCGTTCTACATGACCACCGGGCTGGTCACGGCCAACGAGGGGCGCATCTTCCTCGACGACCTCGACATCACAAGCTACCCCGTCTACAAACGCGCGCGCTTTGGAATCGGCTATTTGGCGCAGGAGGCTTCCGTATTCCGCAAGATGACCGTGGAAGACAACATAGCCTCCGTCCTGGAAATGACGGGAAAGCCGAAAAGCTACCAAAAGGAAAAGCTGGAAAGCCTGCTGGAAGAGTTCACGCTGAACAAGGTGCGCAAGAATCTCGGCGACCAACTCTCTGGCGGGGAGCGGCGTCGTACGGAAATCGCCCGCTGCTTGGCCATAGACCCCAAGTTCATCATGCTCGACGAGCCGTTCGCCGGGGTAGACCCCATAGCGGTCGAAGACATCCAGCAAATCGTCTGGAACCTGAAGAAGCGCAACATCGGGATTCTCATCACCGACCACAACGCGCCGGAGACGCTCACCATCACCGACCGCGCCTACCTCCTCTTCGAAGGGCGCATACTCTTCCAAGGCTCGCCCGAGGAGCTGGCCAACAACCAGACGGTGAAGGAAAAATACTTGGGACGCAGTTTCGTCCTGCGCAAGAAGGACTTCCAGAAATAAAACCCGCCGCCCGCGGGCGGCACGCCCGGAGAACCACGACTGATGAACGAACTTTTCGACCTCTTCCTCTGCATCATGGCCGCCACGGCGGTGGCCGTATTCCTCGCCTTGCAAAAGATAAACGCCGGATACGGCCTCCTGTACAACCCAAAATGGGGGCCTACCCTGCCCAACCGCCGGGGGTGGGTACTGATGGAAAGCCCCGTATTCCTCGCCATGGCAGCGCTCTGGGCCTGCTCCCCGCGCAGGGCGGAGGCCGCGCCCCTCTGCTTCTTCCTGCTCTTCGAGCTCCACTATTTCCAGCGCTCCTTCGTTTTCCCCTTCCTCTTGCGCGGGGCGGGCCGCATGCCGGCCAGCATCGTCGCCATGGGCATCTTCTTCAACCTGCTCAACACCCTGATGCAAGGCGGATGGATCTTCTATCTCGCGCCCGAAGGCTACTACCCGCCCTCCTGGTTTGCCGACCCCCGCTTCCTGGGCGGGCTGCTCCTCTTCTTGGGCGGGATGGCCATCAATTGGCATTCGGACTACATCATCCGCCACCTTCGCCAGCCGGGCGACCGGCGCCACTACCTGCCCCGGGGCGGGATGTTCCGCTTCGTGGCCTCGGCCAACTACCTGGGCGAACTCATCGAATGGTGCGGTTTCGCCCTGCTCACTTGGTCGCCCTCCGGGGCGGTCTTCGCCCTTTGGACAGCGGCCAACCTCATCCCCCGCGCGGCGGCAACCCACCGGCGCTACGCCGAGATGTTCGGCAAAGAATATACCGACGAACACCGCAAGCGCATCATCCCCTTCATCTACTGATGCCCACCGAACGCGACTTCCGCATCGTCATGCACGGGGAGGAGGAAGGGAAGAAAGAGGAAAACGTACACTACACTATCCAAGAAACAGCCGTCCGCTTCTGAAGCGGAAGCCGCCCCGGCGGGCGGGACAGGCAGCCCCCGCACGGGAAAGCGCCCGCGCTTTTTGGGAAAAGTGCAGGCACTTCCCCCAAAAAGTCCCATGCTTTCCGTACCTTTACGGCGCGAAAAACAAACCTACCCATGGACAACACACCCCACCCCGCCTCCCCCGCGGGCGGACAACTCTTCACCCCCGTCACCATAGGGCCGCTCACCCTGCGCAACCGCAGCATCCGTTCCGCCGCGTTCGAAGGCATGTGCCAAGGAAACGCCCCGACGGAAATGCTGCACGACTACCACGTCAGCGTGGCCAAGGGCGGCATCGGTATGACCACCCTCGCCTACGCTGCCGTCACCCGCAGCGGGCTTTCCTTCCCCCACCAGCTATGGATGCGCCCCGAGGTGCTCCCCGCCTTGCGCGCGATTACCGGCGACATCCACAAGGCGGGGGCGAAAGCCTCCATACAACTGGGGCACTGCGGCAACATGTCGAAGCCTTCCACCGCCGGATGCATGCCCGTGGGCGCCTCCACCGGCTTCAACCTCTACTCGCCCACCTTCGTCCGCGGGTTGCGCCGCGACGAGCTGCCCGCCTTGGCCCGCTCGTTCGGGGAAGCGGTGCGCATGGCGCGCGACGCAGGCTTCGACGCCGTGGAAATCCACGCGGGGCACGGCTACCTCATCAGCCAGTTCCTCTCGCCGTACACGAACCACCGGCGCGACGGATACGGCGGCACGCTCGACAACCGTATGCGCTTCATGAAAATGTGCATCGAGAACGTGCTCGAAGCGGCTGGCAGCGACTTGGCCGTGCTGGTGAAAATCAACATGCACGACGGCTTCCGCTCCGGGATGCAGGCGCAGGAGTGCCTCCGCGTGGCCGCCGAGTTGGAAAGGGCAGGCGTCCACGCCCTCGTGCTCAGCGCCGGTTTCGTAAGCCGCGCCCCCATGGAGGTAATGAGGGGCGCGATGCCCATAAAGTCCATGGCCCATTACATGAAACCGGGGTGGTTCCGCTTCTTCGCCCGCCACTTCGGGCACATCCTCGTGCCCGACCGCCCGTTTTCCGAGGGCTTCTTCTTAGAAGACGCCCTCCGCTTCCGCAAGGCACTGCGCCTGCCGCTCGTCTACGTGGGCGGGCTGGTGAGCCGCGCCAAGATTGAGGAAGTGCTGGGCTACGGCTTCGAAGCCGTACAGATGGCGCGCGCCCTCATCAACGAACCTGACTTCATCAACCGCCTGCGCGCCGGGGAGGAACGCTGCGGGTGCACGCACGCCAACTACTGCATCGCCCGCATGTATTCGCGCGAGATGGCCTGCCACGCGCACTGCGCCCTGCCGCACGCCCTCAAGCGCGAACTGGAAAGGATGGGGCAGAAAGAGAAAAAAACGCCATAAGCCTTGGACAAAAGTGCCGCCGCTTTCCCCGGAAAGGCGCGGCACTTTCCGGGCAGGAAGGAGAGAGAAATGGGAACAAGACACACAGCCTTAGTAACCGGGGCCAGCTCCGGAATCGGGAAAGCCCTCAGCCGCGAACTCGCGCGGAGGGGATGGGACCTTTGGCTGGTCAGCAACCAAGCCGAAGCGCTGGGCGGCACGGCGGAAGAAATCGGGAGGGACTCCGGCGTGGAGTGCCACACGACCTGCACCGACCTGGGGCGCGAGGAGGCCGCCGACGAGCTGTTTGCCGAAAGCGGGCAACGCGGCTTGCAAGTAGACGTGCTGGTCAATAACGCCGGCATCTTCGCCTTTTGCGACGCGGTGCGCACCCCGCCTGGGAAGACGGCGCTCTTCGTACACCTCCACGTATATACCGTCACGCGGTTGTGCCAGCTCTTCGGCGAGGCGATGCGGCAGCGCGGGGAGGGATACATACTGAACCTCTCGTCGCTCTCCGCATGGCTTCCCTTCCCGGGCATCGCCCTCTATGCGGCGACCAAGGCATATGTGCGCACTTTCAGCCGCGCTTTCGCCTTGGAGGTGCGCCCCGCCGGCGTGCGCGTGCTGTGCCTCTGCCCCGGCGGCGTGGCCACCGGGCTCTACGGGCTAAGCCCCCGGTGGCTGGGGACGGGCGTCCGGCTGGGCGTACTCATGACACCCGAACGGCTGGCCCGCAAGGCCTTGGACCGCCTGTTCCGCAGGAGAGGACCCAAACCCGCGCAATACGTCCCCGGATGGGGCAACCGGCTGCTCATCCCCCTATTCGCCCTCATGCCTGCCCGCCTGCTGATGTACGCCAAACGCCTGCTGCACCGCTATGAAAAATAAGCATCCCGAAACAGGAGCGCCGCCCCTGCCGGGAAACGGGGCGTGCGTCGTCGTGACCGGCGCCAACGGCGGCATCGGCTACGCCCTGTGCGAAGCCTTGTGCCGCAGGGGTTGCCGCGTGGTCATGGCCTGCCGCAGCTTGGAACGGGGCGGGGCGGCCATGGAACGCCTCAGGCGTTCCGTCAGCGGGGCACGCCTGAGGCTGGAAGAAGTGGACATCGCCTCGCCCGGGAGCATCGACGCCTTTGCCGAAAGGATGGGACGAGGCAGATGGCAAGCCACGCACCTCATCAACAACGCCGGCACCATGAGCCCGCACCTGGCCTTCACCCCGGGGGGGACGGAGGCCAACATGGCCACCAACTGCTGCGGCACGCTCCGCCTCGCCGACCGCATGGCGGAGGTGATGGCGCCGGGGGGCGTGGTGGTGAACACCGTGTCGCTCATGTGGCGCTTCGGCAACTTCCCGCCCCGCGCGGCGCGCGACGGGAGCCGCACCTACCGGGGCACGTACCGCCGCCTGCAAGCCTATGCCGACTCCAAGCTGATGCTCTTCGCCGGGACTGCCCGGCGGGTCAGCGCCTACCGCCGCCGGGGCATCGCCCTCCATGCCGCCGACCCGGGCGTCGCCGACACGGGCATCTTGCGCATGGGGCGCTGGTTCGACCCGCTCACCGACCTCCTCTTCCGCCCCTTCACACGCACACCGCGCCAAGGGGCACAAGCCGCGCTCCAAGCCCTTGCCCACCCCGGGGAGGGAGGGCTGCTCTTCCGCGCCGGAAGCCACTCGCCCTTCCCCAAGCGTATCTGGCAGTTGGCAGAAGAAGCGCCGCATGAAACGGGAGAAAACCTTGCCGTTTTTTGAGCCTTCCCCCGCACGTACCGGCCGAAAGCCCCACATGCCGCACGGGAAACCCCTGCGCCGCCCCGCAACGGCGCAAAAAGACCGGCACGAACCCCATGACAAGGATTCGCGCCGGCCATGCCTTTCCGCCCACCCGCGCCCGGGGAGGGCAAGGAAAGAGGAATCAGTCGCCCCAAAGACTATTGGACAACGGGAAATTGATGCCGAAGGCTATGTTGGCATTCATGTTGTTGAGCGGGATGAACAACTCCTTGGAAACCTTGCCTAGGAAGCGGTCTGAACCGACAAAGAAGTTGAACCGTTTCATATAGAAGCTCAACATTCCGCCAAAAGCCCACCCGGTCGAAGAAACGGAGGTATTGAGCGAGGCCTCCACCCAGCTAACCAGACGGCATTGCGCGGACAGCATCCCCTGGTGGAAGGAGTAAGCCCCGGCAAAGCGGCTCGTGTAAAGGAAACCGGCGCTGAGGTTCCGGTAAAAAGGCATGGTGTATTCGGCGCCGAGGTTGAGGGTCGCGGCCAAAGCCGTGGTCTTGCCCCCTTTCCCGTCCTCATATACGGAGAAAATCTCCTCCAAGTCGTCGCCCAAGTCCTCGAACTGCTGGCCTATTGTGTAGCGGCCATCCTCACCTTTGTCGCTGCCGGCATAGATGTTGTCGAAGCCTTCAAACTGCCAGCTGCCCGCCGAAGAAGCCTTGTATACACCGCTCCAAGAAATGAAGCCCACGTCAGTGAGCGAAGCGGAGAGCAGGAGGTCTTCATTGAACTGGTAGGACGCGCCAAAATCGAAGCCCAATCCAAAACCGGCGAGGCCGCCGCTGAAGTCGTCCAAGCCGCTCACGCGCCGACGCCCGTCGGGGCTGTTCTTGTCCTCATCCTCATAATCGAGCTTCGTCTTCATCAGCGCGGCATTCAGCTGCAAGTCGCCTTCGATAGCCCATATGTCGTCGGTCAATGTCAAGTCCAGTTGGTCCGACTCCAATTCGGCATAGGCCAGCCCAAAGAGCAACTTCACCTTGGCACCCACGCGGAGCTTCTCGTCAATCGCCCTTGAATGGCCGAACGCCAACTCGGCATAGTTCTGCGTGCGCATGCCTATGTCCTCCAAAGAATAGTGGTCTTTCGACCCGGCAGACTTCATGAACTCAAACAATTCGTAGGGCAAGTTCACGTGCGTATTGGAGCGAAGGTTCAACTCCACGAGGTTGATTCCCCCGAAAGCCGCGAAGGCCGTGGAAAAAATGTTCTCGTTGAGGTGGATATTGATGCGGTTCTTTCCGCTCAAACCATCGAGGAACTCGGAGGTGCTGATTTGGGGATTCATGAAAGTGGTGAGGTCATAATTGGGATTCCCGTCCAGCTTGTAGATGAAGTTCTTCAAGCCCACGTTTCCTTGTGTCCCGATATTCAAGTTCCCGAGGAAGGGCATTCCCACATAAGTTTCCGTGAGAAGGGCCGGATTGATTTGGTGGCGGTAGGTGGAGGTCTTCATGAAATAGGAAGAACGCAACTCCTGTGCAGCGGTTTCCACCGCCCCGGCACCCGAAAGGGCTGCCACCAAGGCGGCAGCAAATATCTTGTTTTTCATATTGTTTGCTGTTACTTTTCTTTGATACGTCATACGTTATTTTCCATTCCCTTGGCGAGCCGCGGAGTCAGTCCTTGTCGTCGTTGAAATCGCCTACTATCTGCCCGCCCAAGCGCAAGCGCAAATCGTTGAGCTTCAAGTATTGCTTGGAGGACAACTCTTGGGAACCCGAAGCCGAGGAGGAAGCATGGATCTGGAATTCCAGCGCGTCGAGCAGTTTGACGGCCTGCGGGTCGGACATCTTCAAGGCTATCCGGAAAGGTGTTTCCACTACGTTGTCCGCCGGGTCAGAGCCTTGCGCGGCTGCAATCTCCACCGGGTTCACCGTAATGAGATGGGTCAAGGAGGGACGCTCGCCATTGGGTCCGGGCACTCCCTGCGGCACCAATTCCAAAACGAGGTCGAGGGGCACGTGGTTCTCCACCACCCCGGTGAGGAAGAGCGAATCGGCCGAATAATCTTCCAAGTCGCCATTCATATCGACCACGGAGTCCGTATACATGATCTGCGTGCCTCCGGAGAAACGGAAGGGGATGAGTACTTGGTAATCCACGTCCATTGTCTCATAAGTGGGGAAGCTCAAGGTATGGAGCAAGGTCAAATCGGACGCTACCTTCCCATCGCCCAGGTCTATCTCGATAAAGTCGGGAAGCGTTTCCACAAGGGTCGAAAGGTTGTCCACTTCATACTGTTTCGCATCGGCATTGTAGTCCACGTCGAAAGGCGCGTCGCCCTGGAAGAAATAGAAGCTGCTGTTCGTCCGGTCGGGGATGCTTGCCTTGCCTTCCGAAGGCAGGCGCACGAGTTCGGACAAGATGGACTCGGAACCCGAGGCCGTGTAGTTGCGGCTGTCCAACTCGCCCCAGAGCAAAAGGGGCACGGGCATCGACTGCCCGTAGACATCGAAGCGTATCGTAGGATTGGTCATTTCCAGCCGTACGCCCTCGCCCTGCAAGAAGTCGGGCAGGTCGGAACTGATATCGACAGGGTCGGCTTCCGGCTCTATCTCCGGGGAAACCTGCCCGGTAATCTCGCCCGTGCGGATAGCTCCCAAGCTGATTTTCAAATTGAGGGAAACGCCCTCGTCGTCCAACGTGGTGGTCTGCCCGTTGGCGAGGACGAAAGTGCCGGTCATCGTGATGTATTCTGTCGCGTCGTCCGGCATCTCAATCGACCCGTCCTCCACCTCCAGCCCAAACGGGGCGTCGCCGCCGCCCAATACCAGCGAATCCACGCGCAGGGAAGGAATCCGGTTGGGGCTTGACGCCGTCCCCTCACCGGGCACTACGACATAGGTATGCGTATCCGGCTCGTATTGGGAAGAATAAATATAGGAAGGGAAATCCAAGCTCATGCTGGTTATTTCCTTCAGGCTGAACCCCGGGCTGTTCGTCACGACCTCCAGTTCGAGCGACATCTCTACCGGCCCGGAGGATGAAATACGCCGTATGCTGAGGATTTCCTCGGGGATGTCCTTGATGTTCACCCGCACCTTGGTCTGGCCCGTTACGCCCGAAACGGCCACGTCGCCCGCCGGGACGACCGTCCCGCCCGCCAGGCTGCTTATTTCGGCCTTGAGTTCCTCGTCGATGACGGGGTCGGTCTGCCTGATGGAGTTCACGTCAAACGTGGCAGAAGCCTCCCCGTCTTGGATCAGGTAGTACAACCCGTTGCCCAAGGTGTCCAGCATTTCGCTGTCATCGACAGTAAAAAAATCCCTCAGATAAATGTTCTGGGTATTTCCCAGCCTCAACGCCAACCCTTGGCTGCCGAGCCCCATGGTCAGGTCGATGTCCTTGCTCAAATCATAGTCGCTGTCCGTGCACGAATTCAATGCCGTTCCCCCGGCAACCCCGAGCAGGATCGCGCAACCATAACATAAGGTAATTCTCTTCTTCATATCTTAATTTAGTTGGTAAGCAAGTAGGTGTACAGCCCCCGCAGGCGGGCGGCTTACGTTTCTAACGTACTCATATTTTCGCAAAGGAAAATATATTTTTCTTTACTTCCAAGGCTGTTGTGAAAAATATTTTCATTTTGTTGCAATATGTGGACTATCTTTCCACATCCGGGCGTTAGCAACCCGCGCTTTGCCCGGTAGCGGGAAAGCAAAAGGGGCAAGGCTTCTGGAAAAAAGCCTTGCCCCTTTTGCCCATTTCCCATGCACCTTTCCGGGAAAGGCGGGGACGGAAGGCATGCCTTCGGCCCTGCCGGGCCAAGGCGGGGCATGGAAGAAACCTTCACAACCTCCCCTCGTCGGCATAGCTATAGAAAGCGTTGTCGGTAAAAACGAGATGGTCGAGCATGCGTATCTCCATCAACGCGGCCGCCTCTTTCAGGCGCTTCGTCAGCCGGTCGTCCTCGGCTCCGGGGCGGACGCTGCCCGAGGGATGGTTGTGTACCAAGACGAAAGAAGTGGCTTGGCGCAAGAGGGCCTCGCGCAACAGGCAGCGCACGTCGACCACCGTGGCCGTCATGCCGCCCCGTCCCACCCGCATGCGGTCGATGACGCGTCCGGCCTGGTTGAGCCAGACCGCCCAGCATTCTTCCACCGGCAGGTCGCAAAGGAAAGGGTAAACATAGTCGTAGACATCGCGCGCCGAGGTGATTTTCGGCCGCCCCTCCCGTCCATCCGCCTCTTCCTTGCGGCGGCGTCCCAGCTCGCAGGCGGCGGCCACGGTCAGGGCCTTGGCCGGTCCAATGCCCTTGTAGGCACACAACTCGGGAATCGTGCGGCGCGAAAGTTCGGAAAGCCTCTGGTGGCAGTCGGACAAGACGCGCTTCATCAGATCCACGGCGTTCTCGTCCGCGCTCCCCGAGCCTATTAAGATGGCCAGCAGCTCTGCCGTCGAGAGGGAGCGGATGCCGTGCTTCATGGCCCGCTCGCGTGGGCGGTCGTCGCTATCCCAGTCTTTGATGTTCAGTTTCTCTGTCATAAGTCGGGCAAAACATGCGGGAAACCCCTTTTCCCCCTCCTGCCCCGGGGGCGGGAAATGCTTCACTTGTAAAACGTTTTGTTGAAGGCGGCAAACTCACCCTGCCCCAAGACGCAACGCTTCCACCAGGCATAGAAAAAGCCGCACCCGTAGCCCGTGAGCTGCACGAAAGCGGCGGCCACGCACAGCAGGCCGATCTTCGGGCTGCGTGCCTGCCGCGTGCCGTCGGAAAAGACGAGCAGGACATAAAGGAGCAACGGCAGGGGGCAAAAAAGGGTGAGGAAGGAGCCCAGCAGAAGCAGGCACACGCCAAGGGTGAACACTGCCGGAAGCAGATGGACGGGCTTCAGGGAACCGGGGTATTTCTTGTAGAGGTTGATGCGGGCAATGCCGGAATTGAATACTTGCCGGAAGAACTTGCGGAAATCGGTGCGCCGTTTATGGTAGACCCAAGCGCCGGGAAAGAGGCGGCACGAATAGCCGGCCTTGAAAATGCGGATGCTGAAATCGATGTCCTCGCCGAAGCGCATCTCCGAGAAGCCGCCCAATGCCTCGTACACCGTGCGGCGGATGCCCATGTTGTAGCTGCGGGGGTAGAACTTGTCCATCGCCCTCTTCCCGCCACGTATGCCACCCGTGGTGAAAAACGAGGTCATGGAGTAACTAATGGCCTTCTGCACGGGTGTAAAAGAGCTGCCAGCCCGGTCCGGCCCCCCGAAGGCATCAGCCGGGGCAACTTGCAACTCGCGGGCCACGGCGGCGAGGTAGCCGGGCGGGAGAATCACGTCGGAGTCCAACACGATGAGGTAGTCGCCTTGGCTCCGGGCAGCCCCGTAGTTGCGCGACTGGCCGGGACCGGAGTTCTCCTTATAATAATAACGGAGCCGGGGCAGGCGTCCCGCGTAGCGCCCGGCAACCTCCCGGCAAGGCAAGGAAGAGCCGTCTTCCACGAGGATGACTTCAAAATCCGTTTCCTCCTGCCGGGTACAACTCTCCAGCAACTCTTCCACCTCGTCCGGGCGGTTGTAAACCGGAATGATGAGGGAGTATTTCATAATCGGCACAATAAAAAACCACAGCCTTGCAGAGACCTGCCGGCTGTGGTTTCCAATGGTTTCCCGGTCAGGCCTTCACCCGGCCGACGTACGAGCCGTCGCGCGTATCGACTTCTATCAATTCTCCTTCGTTGATGAACAGGGGGACGCGCACCGTAGCACCCGTCTCCACCGTGGCCGGCTTGAGGGTATTGGTAGCCGTGTCGCCCTTCAGTCCCGGCTCCGTATATGTTACCTTCAACGTGGTCTTCACCGGCATCTCGGCAAACAGGATGGTCTCGTTGGAAGCATCGGAGACAACTTCTACCACATCACCTTCTTTCATGAAATCGACCCCCGTCACGAGATCCTTCGCGATATGCACATCGTCCCAAGTCTCCTGGTTCAGGAAATGGAAAGTCTCGCCCTCGCTGTAAGAGAACTGGTACGGACGGCGCTCGACACGCACGTCTTCCAACTTCTCACCTATATTGAAACGACGCTCGATGACACGCCCGTTCACCACATCCTTCAGCTTCGTACGCATAATCGTATTGCCTTTTCCGGGCTTCACATGCAGGAATTCGATTACGAAATAAAGTTTCCCGTCCAAACGGATACAAGTTCCGTTCTTAACATCTTGCGAATTAATCATAAAATACGGTTGTGTTTCTTATAAAAAATGAATGGATTATCGTTTTTCGTTGCGGCATTCCGCGGCGCGCGAACAGGGCGCAAAAGTAATCAATCCAATAAAAATCTCAAAACCAAACGGCAAAAAGTGGTGATTGCTTGGCTGTTTTGAAAAAAGTGCCTATCTTTGCGTCCCGATTCCCCGCATATCGTAACAAACAACATAAAAACAAATATACGAGATGAAAAGGACTTTCCAACCTTCCAACCGCAAAAGAAAGAACAAACACGGCTTCCGCGAAAGAATGGCCACAGCGAATGGCCGCCGCGTATTGGCTGCCCGCCGCGCCAAAGGCCGCAAGAAACTGACCGTTTCCGACGAGTACAACGGGAAATAACCTCCCGGGCGGAAAGACGGGACGAATACAAAAGAAGTAAAGGTTGGGGAACAAACTCTTTACTTCTTTTGTTTTTTTCGTAACTTTGGGCGCGTTTTCCACGCAACGGCACTGCCGTTTGCCCTACGACCACATTCCCTCTTATGACTTTCAAAGAATTCTTCTCTTTCCGCGCCAACCGCATGCTTTGGGGTAACCTACTGGCCATATCCATCCTCGCCTGCCTTTCCATCGCCGGTGTATGGATAGGGCTGAAATATTATACCCGCCACGGGGAAACGGTGGAGATACCAACAGTCAAGGGATTGGACGAAACCGACGCCATAAATCTGATACGTTCCCGGAAACTACGTGCAATAATCGTCGATTCCATCTACATCAAAGGGATGAAAGGAGGGCAAATCGTAGAACAGAATCCGCTCCCTGGCGCACATGTCAAGGAGGGACGGGTCGTATACCTTACGATTAATTCGCTAAGCGTACCGACAATGAAAATGCCCGACATCGCAAACAACAGTTCCCTCAGGCAAGCCACGGCAAAACTCTCCTCCTATGGCTTCAGACTGACGGAAGAAGAATACATCGAAGGGGACAACGAATGGGTTTACGACGTGAAAATGAACGGACGCAGCGTGCCCGAGGGCACTCCGGTGCCAATCGGCGCCACGCTCACGCTGGTGGTAGGAAACGGACACGGCGGAAGCCTCATGGACAGCAGCCTCAACTATTTCTTCCCCGACTCCCTGTTCTTGGAGGAAAGCACCCCGCCCGACCCCTCTCCCGAGGAGTCCCAATCCCCCAACCCGAAGCCCACACC
The DNA here is from genome assembly GCA_964439955.1 of uncultured Bacteroidaceae bacterium. GTDB lineage: Bacteria > Bacteroidota > Bacteroidia > Bacteroidales > Bacteroidaceae > UBA1794. The sequence goes on from CAYTPX010000008.1 coordinate 19,065, forward strand.
CCAAGAAAAGCAACCACAAGAGAAACAACCCGCCCAACCGGTACATGAAGACTCTTGGTTCTAACCCCCACTCCCCCATACTTGACAAGAAAGAACCAAGGACCAACCTCCCAGAACCCCTTGGGGAAAACCCGGCAACCGCCATGCCGGACGGGCAATCCCATGGAGGCCTTCCGGCAAACATGCGCCCATTGCCCACAGGCGAAGAGCCCGATGACACGGACGAAGACGACATAATCCCCTCGGCCGCGGGCGGGACTACGCTCTACGAGCACTACCGTTTCACGGCCGACAAGGGCCAATCCCTCGTAAGGATTGACAAATACCTCTACGACCGCCTCGAGCATGTCTCCCGCAACCGCATACAAAACGCCGCAGAAGCTGGCTGCATCCACGTGAACGGGAAGCCCGTGAAAAGCAACTACCGGGTAAAGCCGCAAGACCTCATCTGCATCCTCATGCACCGCCCGCCCTGCGAGCACGAAGTCGTACCGGAAGAAATCCCACTCCATATCGTTTTCGAAGACAGGGACGTGCTGGTCGTCGACAAACCAGCCGGAATGGTCGTGCACCCCGGGCATGGAAACTGGGAGAGCACGCTGGTCAACGCCTTGGCTTGGCACTTGCGCGACAACCCGGACTATGACCCCAACGACCCCCGCGTAGGACTCGTACACCGCATCGACAAAGACACCTCCGGGCTGCTCGTCGTAGCCAAAACCCCGGAAGCCAAAACCTCGTTGGGCAAGCAATTCTTCCACAAGACTACCAAAAGGAAATACAACGCCCTTGTATGGGGCAACTTTGACCAGCAAGGGAAAGGCACCATCGTAGGGAACATAGCCCGCGACCCCCGCGACCGTTTGCGCATGACCGTCAGCGCAGACCCCAACGTCGGCAAACCCGCCGTCACGCACTACCAAGTAATCGAACGGTTCGGTTATGCCACCTACATAGAGTGCGTGCTCGAAACCGGACGGACCCACCAGATCCGCGCGCACATGGCGCACATCGGGCATCCCTTGTTCAACGATGAGCGCTACGGGGGCAACGAAATCCTGCGAGGCACGCGCAC
>CAYTPX010000008.1:20239-70600 GCA_964439955.1 uncultured Bacteroidaceae bacterium
CCGGAAAAACCCCGCCACATCCCAACTCCAGTGTTTAATTTTCCACAAAAAGATAAGAGTTATGCTAAAAAGAGCCGGTAGCCGAACCTCTTACCCCGCGTAACTCCTATATTTGCGTACCGTATTAACATGCGAACGTGTACACATAAAAATATGGAACATTCCTCTTCCGAATTTGACGCGATACGCCCATTCAACGACGAAGAACTACCCCAAGCCTACGAAAGGCTCATTGCCGACAAATATTTCCGTGGGGCCATGGAAAGCATCTTCCCCATGCCCTTCGACGAAATCGCGCAGCAAATGCGCAACAGCCGCACGGTCCACGAATTCCAAGAGAACTTTTGCTACAACCTCTTAACCGAAATCGAACACAAGCACTGCGAAGAGCTTACGATGGGGCTTCCCTCCGACTTCAACCGCAAGGGTTGCTACACATACATCTCCAACCACCGCGACATCGTGCTTGACTCGGGCTTCCTTTCCATACTTCTCGTGCGCGAAAACATGGACACGGTGGAAATCGCCATAGGCGACAACCTGCTCATCTACCCGTGGATCGAGGACATCGTGCGCATCAACAAGGCATTTATCGTGCAGCGGAGCCTCAACATGCGCCAAATGCTCGACTCGAGTACACGGCTCTCCAAGTACATGCACTACGTCATCAACGAAAAAAAACAGTCCATCTGGATTGCCCAGCGGCAAGGGCGCGCCAAAGACGCGGACGACCGCACGCAAGACAGCGTGCTCAAGATGTTCGCCATGGGAGGGGAAGGCGGAATCATCGACCGCCTCGCCAGCCTGAACATCGTGCCCCTGTCCATTTCCTACGAATACGACCCGTGCGACTACCTCAAGGCCAAGGAAATGCAACAGCGCCGGGACGACCCCGCCTTTAAGAAAAGCGAGCGCGACGACTTGAAAAACATGGAAACCGGCCTCTTCGGCTACAAGGGGCGGGTGCATTTCGAGTTGACCCACTGCATCAACCCGCAACTGGAAGCCCTCAAGAAAGAAGAACTGTCGCGGAACGAGCTGTTTGCCCGCGTGCGCGAAATCACCGAACATGCCATACACCTCAACTACCGCTTCTACCCTTGCAACTACGTGGCCCACGACCTGCTGATGGAAGAGAAGCGCTTCAAAGACCGTTACACGCAGGAAGACTTCGTAAAGTTCCTCAGCTACCTCGATTCGCGCTTGGCGAAAATCGACCTTCCCAACCGCGACATCCCTTTCCTGCGCCACAAGATCCTCGAGATGTATGCCAACCCGCTGACCAACTACCTGGCCATCACCCAGTAAGAAGGGGGCGCATCCGCCACGTCCCCGCCCGGCCGTCTTCCCGCATGGACTTCCGCCGCAACAGGAAGCCTCAATTCCATCGCGGGCGTACCCCCCAATAGCCCACGGCGAAAGCCAGTGTGGCGCCGCCCATGTTGGCACAGAAGTCCAGGATATCACCGCTCCGGTTGTCCGTAAGGTACTCCTGCCCGAGCTCCACCAAGCCGCTCAACAGCACGGGCGCGAGCCACGCCAAGAGGGAAACGGCGCGGAGGTTGAACACATGGCGGTAGCGGTAGAGGTACTCCAGCCACAAGATCCCGGCCAAAGCGGCATACATGCCTACGTGGACCACCTTGTCGAGGTGGGGTATCTTAGGAATCCCCTCCGTAGGAGGGCTGAAGAAAGAAAGGTAGAGCACGACGGCCGTCCACAAAAAGGCAAAGGGATAATTCCGGGGGTCAAAGACTTTAGTGTATCTGCGCATGGCTTTTTCCAAACAAGAGGCAGCGGCTTCCGCCAAAAGTGCCTGCGGTTTGCACCGCAAAGTTACGAATTAAACCCCACTTCCCTCCTTATCCGCGCAAAAAAACGGGTGCACCCGCCTGCGCGGGGCACCCGTCAATCCGGAGAAGCTCAAAGGCTTCCTATTGCTTGAATACCTTCACCGCCGCCCCGTCGGCCTGCAATATGTAGACACCCGAGGGATAAGCCGCCATGTCCAAGCCGTCGGTATCGGACTCCCGCACAAGGGGCGTGCCGTTCAGCCCGTAGAGGACGACCGACTTGCAGACGCGCGGCAGCGTAACCCGGTTGCCCACCCATTCCACCTGGAAGGGAGAAACCGAAGTCACGTCGGCAGCAACCTCCTCTATGGCCGTAGGATAGGTGATATAGACGTTGAAGTAGAACGTGATGTCGTAGCTCTCCCCGTCGATGGTGCGGGTCATGCGCTGGCGGATGGTCACGCTGTCGCCCGGTTCGCAGATGCTCGGGCTGTTCTGACCGACATAAAAGTTCAGCGAAGCGGGGTCGCGCAGTTCAGAGAACACGTAGGCCGAAGTATAACTATACCAACAAACCGACCCGGAACGGTTGAACCAATGGCCGTAACCGTTTGCCGTGTTCGGCTCATAGACCGTCCCGCTCGGCTGGACCCCCACGAAGGAAATGTCCCCATTGTCGAGCCCCTCGCTGATTTCGGAAAGGGACATGCAGAAAGCCTCGCACACGGCCTGCACGTCGGGCTGCACGATCACGTAGCCGTAGTCGGTAAGTACCGGCATGCTTACCTCCGTCGTAATATCGACGCTGTGCGGCTCGCCGTCGGGGTCGTTGTATTCGCCGAAGAGGTCCGTCCCTTCAAACTTCACGCGGTAGGGCCATTGCTCGTCGTTGTTGTCGTTGTCGTCCCAGACATGGTGCGCATGGGTCCGAGTGCCCCCGCTCACCACGAGCATCAGCCGCTCACACCCGGCGGGGCACACGAATTCAACCGTGTCCCTGCGGCTCATATATTTTGCCGTGCCCATATCGCTGTAGTAACGTGTCCCGTCCTCGCACAGGGCCACAAAGCCGAAGCGCAACTCCCCGTTTATTCGGGTGCCGTTGTTGCGGTAGGTGGTGCCATCGGCCAAGATGTATTCGAGACAGGCCTTCACCGTATCCCCGCCCGAACCGGGGACATTCAGCTTGATTACGTTGTAGCCGTAGTTTTCCGGGCATTGGTCGGGGGAGATGCGGTAGTAGGCAGAGTCCTCGCGGATCATGCTGCACTGTGAACGCGCATTGACGTAATTTTCTCCCCGCTCGCGCAAGAAAGGAATGTCCCACGTGGCCAGCCGGGCGTTGAACTCGTACATGTCGTCGTTGAAGTCCTCCTGGTCGTAATTATTCATGCGGATATAAGCATCTACCGGGTCTTCCAGGTACTCGGCCTCGCGCCACATGCGTCCGATGAAGTCGCGCCCCCACTTGTTGGTCCAGCACCACTGGATGAAATAGTTGGCGTAGCGGGGCGTTTCGTGCAGGATGTTTTTGTGGTGGTACTCCAGATATTCGCTAAAGCGGTAGTCGGTGAAGATTAGGCCAGGGTATAATTCAAACGCCTGCCACTGCGCACACTGCTCCCACCAGCAGTTTCCCCCCGAACCGTCCGAGGCATAGCCATAATTGAAGCCCCTTTGCGGGTCGTCTTGGTCGCAATGCGTCTGGTACTGGAAGCAGTGGCCCACTTCGTGCGCCACGGTGTGCCCGGCGGGCTGCACGGTGGAGGGGTTGATGTTGAGGACTCCTATCATGTCGTCCTCGCCCGAGCCCGTGGCCAGCCACTCGGTCTGGTAGTAGAGGCGGATGACCATCTTGTAGGTATCGGTCTTCGAAGAGCCGCGCTGTATGAACCCGAGGGTATCGGCATAGAGTTCAAACGCCTCATCGGCCACTCGGAGCACGTCATCGACGTCCACCGTATAAGGAGAAGGGGCGGTAGAAGGGTCGGTGCCGAAGCCCGGCTCCCAGAAGATGACGAAATGTTCCGACTCCCGGCTGCGCTCGTAGCTCCACTGCCCGTCGTCGCTGGCCAGCGACTCGCGCATGCTTTCGGGTTCATAGACTTGCTTTTGGGCGTGGGTGTACTGCGGTTGCAGGAAAACGGCGGCGGTCATGGCAAAAAGTGCCGCAACAAACCGTGGAAAGCGCCTGTTGTTTTGTAAATCTTGCTTCATACTATTGTTCTTTACGGTTGGTCATTCACTAAGAGAGGGCAGGGGGAAGATGGGTACACTCCTGCGGCAAAGGTAGCTTTTCCTGCCCACAGTGGCAAAAAATGCGGGGTTATTTATTCAGCATGGTGTGCATATAGGGGATGCCCGCCGGGAAGGGCTTCAACGCTTCGGGAAGGCCGGCCGGGTGGTAGCCCATGAGCGCCTGCGTCAGCTGGGCCACGCTGACGCAGGAAGCCGTGCCGCGCTTGCGGACGCGGGCCGTCCCGTCGCCCGGGAGCGTATAAGTACCGTTGTTTTCCGGCAGTATCGGATCGACGAGGGTGAAGGAGGTGGCCACCTCCGGATAGGCCTCGGCCACCAGCGGCACCAAGACGTCTGCGGCCACCAGCCGTGCCATGCCCAAAGGGCGCACAGGGCTGTAGGCCGACCGCCCGCGCCGCGCCACCAGCGGCGTGGCGATGCCGTCCGTCTCCCCTTCGGCCAGCTCTCCTTCCAAGCCGAGGGGGATGCCGTTGATGGGGGTGAACAGGCGGGAGGGGCGCATGATGCGCATCTCGGGCAGGCGGTAGTGGGCAGCCAGCAGCGAAAGCATGTGCATGCGGCACGCCACGTTGTCGCATACCAAGGAAGTGACGAGCAAGTGCCCCGCGCGAGGATAGACGATGGCCTCGGCCACGATTTCCTGTTCCTGGCTGGCTATCTTCCAGACGGTGCCGCCATAGAGGTGCAAGTCCTCGACGCGCAGGTCGTGCAACCCGTCGCATCCGAAGAGGTAGCCTCGGGTGAGGACGCGTATGTCGGTGTAGTAAAGGCTGGTGGTGAGGCCGGAGTACGTGGCGTGGTAGTAGGACAATGGGGCGGGAGGGAGGCCGTCGTAGAGATAGTCTTCAACTTCGGCAAACGAGACTCCCGCCTCGGACGAGGCGTCCGAGAGCAAATCGGGAAGAGCCAGTTCCTCGGGCGAAGGGTAGTAGGTCTCTTCCACGTAATCGAAGCATCGGGCAAAGCCGAAGCGGGCGTAGAACGCGGCCAGGCCGGCGTCGGCGGGAATCAGCGTGGCATACCCGTATTCGTCCCGGTAGCACTTTTGCAGGGTGCGCCGGATGAGTTCCCCGGCCATGCCTTGCCCCCGCCAGCCGGGATGGGTGCAAATCCCGCTCAGGTAGGCGGCGCCGGTCTCGTAGTCCAACCCGTTTCCTACGTTCAAGCCGCAGTCGGCCCAAAGGAGCCCGCTGACTACCTGCCCCTTCCGCTTGATCACGGTCGAACGCCGGCGGGAGTAGATATGGCGGAAATAGGCATCTTCGAAAGCGGGGTCATCGTGGAAACATTCATGATAGAGCCGCCTCAACTGGATTTCGTCGTCACTCATAACAATTCAACGGTTAAAGGGTCAAACAAAAAGCCGCAGGCCGTTTGCCTCAGCGGAAGCGCCTGTCCTCGCGCACGCAGTATTTGTCCAGCAAGAAGGCGGGATGATAAGACAGCTTCGCCTTGCGCAATCCTTCCAGGCCGAGGTCTTCCTCGCGGTTCACGTAAGTGAAACTCTCCGGGATGCGGCGGGCGAATTCCCGGTTGATCATGGCGTAGGCGCCCTCGACGCTGCTGTCCGCCTTTTCGGCGTGCAGGCCGAAGGTGTCGTGGTTGATGGGCATCCCGAAAGTAAAGGCCACGGTCCGCCCCTCCACCCGGAGCAGCCCGCCCGAGAGGCCCAGCTCGAAGAAATGTTCCAAGGCGAACGTCACCGCGCGGCGCTCCTGCCCCAGCCCCTCGTTCTGGTCGCACCCGTTGGCCATGCACCAAAGGCGCTCCATCTCCAGGCATTCGCCTATGTGCCCGGGGCGTATAGGCAGGTATTCCCAGTCGGGATAAGTCCTCAAGAACTTGTTGATGTGGTTCCGCTTGGGCTGGAGCGCCTTTCCGGACAGGGAGCAGAGCGAAGCCCGCAGATACAGGTAGTCGGCATAAGCCCGGTCGGCCACATGCGTCGTCTGCCCGGGCATGACGGCCTCGAAAAGGGGCAAATGCTCTTCACAAACCCCATATACGACCAACGGGCGTCCCTCCCTGCGGCACTCTTCGCGCATGGCGGCGAGGGTCTTCCCCAAGTCGCCGCTCCCTACCGGCATGAGATAGGCCGTCTCCTCCCCCATGCGGAAACGCAGGATCAGGGTATTGCCGTCCAAGACGGAATAGGCCGTGCCGTAGAGAAAACGCCAGCTGCACAGGTTGCTCCACGAAAGGTCGCAATTCCGACGCCCGGTAGGCCTGACGAACGAAACAATGAGGTCTTTGTCGGAAAGGGACAGGTCTTTATATTCCATAACTATAATAAATTTACCGTGCAAAAATAGGCCTTTTCCTAAATGGAGGACGCATGCAAGAAAGAGGCTTTCCTGTATTTTTAGAAAAAAGCGGCAAAAAAAGAACGCATTGCAAGGTGTTTTTCGTACTTTTGTGGGGTGAGACAACCAGAATATTAACAGTTACAACAATTCAAACCTTATACTTTATTATAATGAGCTTCATAAGCGATTTGGTTGCAAGGGCTAAAAAGAAGCCCCAGCACATTGTCCTTCCCGAAGGCACGGAAGAACGCACCTTGACCGCCGCAGACCGCGTGCTGGCAGAGGGGGTGGCCAAACTGACCCTCCTCGGCAAAAAGGAAGAAATCATGTCCACAGCCGAGAAATTAGGCTTGGACAATATCAAGAAGGCCTCCATCATTGACCCCTTGACCAGCCCCATGCGGGAGGAATATGCCCAGTTGCTCTTCGAGCTGCGCAAAAACAAGGGGCTGACCCTTGAGCAAGCCCGGGAGAAAGTGACAGACCCCCTCTACTACGGATGCCTCATGATAAAACACGGGGATGCCGACGGGCAACTGGCAGGAGCACGCAATACGACCGGAAACGTGCTGCGCCCTGCCCTGCAAATCATAAAGACAGTCCCGGGAATCACATGCGTTTCGGGCGCATTAGTCCTGCTTACGCAATATCCGGAGTATGGCCGCAACGGAATCTTGGTAGTCGGCGACGTAGCTGTCACGCCGGTTCCGGATGCCGACCAGCTCGCACAAATCGCGGTATGCACCGCCCGTACCGCCCGCGCCGTGGCCGGCTTCGAAGACCCCAAAGTCGCCATGCTGAGTTTCTCGACCAAAGGCTCGGCACAGCATGAGGTAGTAGACAAAGTGGTGGCGGCCGTGAGCAAAGCGCGGATGCTTGACCCGACAATCGAAATCGACGGGGAGCTGCAGGCAGACGCAGCCTTAGTCCCCGCCGTGGGAATGAGCAAAGCCCCCGGGTCGAAAATCGCAGGACATGCCGATACGCTCATCTTCCCGAACCTCGAAGTCGGAAACATCGGGTACAAACTCGTACAACGGTTAGGGGGAGCCGAGGCAATCGGCCCAATCCTCCAAGGAATCGCCCGCCCGGTGAACGACTTGTCACGGGGTTGCTCCACTGATGACGTATATGCCATGATCGCAATCACTGCCAACCAAGCCATTGCCGCCAAGGAGTAATTTGCCCTAAACGGGATATAAACCACACATTTCCCCAAAAAAAATCTAAAAAACACATGAAAATTTTAGTATTAAACTGCGGCAGTTCATCTATCAAGTACAAGCTTTTCGAAATGCCTGCCAAGCAGGTCATGGCCCAAGGCGGCATAGAGAAAATCGGGTTGAAGGATTCATTCCTCAAATTTACCCTGCCCTCGGGAGAAAAGAAAATCATCGAAAAGGAAATAGCTGAGCATACCGCCGGAATCGAATTCATCCTTTCCATCTTAACCGGCAAGGAATACGGCGTAATCACCTCACTCAAAGAAATCGATGCCGTAGGCCACCGGGTAGTGCACGGAGGAGAAAAATTCAGCAACTCAGTACTTATCAACCAAGAGGTCATCGATATGACCAAAGCATGCAACGACTTGGCTCCCCTCCACAATCCCGCCAACCTGAAAGGCATAGACGCCGTGGCGAAAGCCCTTCCCGGCGTACCCCAAATAGGCGTGTACGACACCGCTTTCCACCAGACTATGCCCGCAAAGGCTTACATGTATGCCGTACCCTACGAGCTATATACGCGATACGGCGTGCGCCGCTACGGATTCCACGGCACAAGTCACCGTTATGTCTCCCAGCGCGTCTGCGAATTCCTGAATGCCGATCCCCAAAAGACGAAAGTCATAACGTGCCACATCGGCAACGGCGGCTCCATTTCCGCAGTAGTAAACGGAAAATGCACCGACACTTCCATGGGGCTCACCCCGCTGGAGGGGTTGATGATGGGCACGCGCAGCGGCGACATCGACGCCGGGGCCGTAACCTACATCATGGGAAAAGAGCACCTTGACGCAGCAGAAATCAATAATTTGTTGAACAAGAAATCCGGTGTGCTCGGCATTTTCGGGAAATCGTCCGACATGCGCGACCTGCACAGCGCCGCAAAGGCCGGTGAAGAACGCGCTATTTTGGCGGAAGACATGTACTTCTACCGGATTCGCAAATACATCGGGGCCTATGCGGCAGCGATGGGCGGCGTAGACATCATCCTCTTTACCGGGGGCGTAGGTGAAAACCAGAGCAACTGCCGCGCCGCCGCTTGCGAAGGGCTGGAGTTCATGGGCGTCAAGCTCGACTTGGAAAAGAACGAAAAGGTGCACGGGGAAGAAGCCGTCATCTCCACGCCAGATTCACGCGTAACGGTATGCGTAATCCCCACCGACGAGGAACTGATGATTGCCACGGACACGATGGAAATCCTTGCATCCCAAAAGTAAAAGGGCAGCGCAACCGGAAGGCTTCCGTTAAACAAAAGAATCCGGGCGGCAGTTGGTATTACACTGCCGCCCGGATTCTTTGTTGCCCAGCCATGCCGCTATTCCCCGGTTTCCTCCTGGTGTCCTTCCACCCGGGGCGACCCTTTTTCCCCAGCGTCTTCCGCCGCGGGGACAGGCTTGGACGTCTCGTCGCGGATAACGCCGTCCACCATCCGAACCGTGCGGTCGGTCAGCGTGGCCAAGTGTTCATCGTGCGTTACAATCACGAAAGTCTGTTGCAACTCATCGCGCAAACGGAAGAACAACCGGTGCAGCTCCTCTTTGTTCTGGCTATCGAGGCTTCCCGAAGGTTCGTCGGCCAAAACCACAGCCGGGCGATTGACCAACGCACGGGCCACTGCCACCCGTTGGCATTCGCCGCCGGACATCTCTTTCGGCTTATGCGCCGCGCGGTCGGAAAGCCCCATGAAGCGGAACAACTCCGCAGCACGCTCCCGCGCCTTCCGTCCCGACATGCCCGCTATGAGCGCCGGTATCATCACGTTTTCCTCGGCCGTAAACTCGGGCAGCAACTGGTGGAACTGGAAGACAAAACCAATTTTCCGGTTGCGGAACGCCGAGAGCCCGCGTTCTTTCATGTTCTCCACCGCGATGCCGTCGATACGGATTGTCCCGCTATCCGGCCGGTCGAGCGTACCCATGATCTGCAACAAGGTCGTCTTCCCCGCCCCGCTGGGGCCCACAATGCTCACCACTTCCCCCCGGCCGATATGGAGGTCTATGCCTTTCAACACGCGCAGCGAGCCAAAACTCTTCATAATACCATGTAATTCTATCATGACTTCATCCATTTTCCTTTTATTCCTTTGCCCCGGCCGCCAAGCGCTTCAAGACAAAGGCCGCCAAGTAACACCCGAAAAGGGCGGGCAGGTAACTGACCGTGCCGCAAGCCGACTTCTTGTTGCGCTCCTCAACCCGCAGGATGGCACGCTCGTCAGCTGCCTCCGTGCTGAAGACCACGGGGATGTCCATCAGCCCCTTTCCCTGCGGCTTCAGGCGTGTCCGCACCGCCCGGGCCAGCGTGCACTGGTAAGTGCCTCCCAGCTTCCCGTAGCGCACCGCGGACGGGTCGCTCTTCGCCCCCGCGCCCATGCTGCTCACGAGCGGCAACCGCCTGCGGTAAGCCTCGGCAAGCAAGGCACACTTGGGCGCAATCGTGTCAATGGCATCGACCACGAAATCAAACCCCGGCACAGCCCCGTCCAACAGGGCGGGGACAGCTGCAGGCTCTAAGTATTCGGGGCGGGGTGAAAAGCGCAACTCCGGGTTGATGTCAAGCAAACGCGCACCCATTACCTCCACCTTGGACCGACCCAATGAACTATGCAAGGCGGCCAACTGCCGGTTAAGGTTCGAGGGCTGCACGCTGTCGGCATCCACCAAGGTCAGCGCGCCTATGCCCGCCCGTACCAGCATCTCGGCCGCATAAGCCCCTACCCCGCCAGCGCCGCACACCAAGACATGCGCCCGCCGGAAGCGGGCCATGGCAGCCCTGCCCAGCAACAATTCCGTACGTTCCTGCCAACCGGCAGCCGGGTTCTCCTGTGTATCCATCCTCATAAGTTGTAGCATTTTCAAGAAAACAGGCGGCACTCCCAACCCAAAGCGCCAGCCCTTTTGAAAGGAAGGCCATGGCCTCAAAGCACATCGGCCACCACCGAAAGGTTCATACTGTGCGAACCCTTGACCAACAACGTGTACCCCTTGATCCACGACTGCCCGCGGAGGTACTCGGCAAGCTGGGCCGAATCGTTGAAAAACTCGGCACCGGCCGCCAGACCCGGGAACTTTTTCGCCACGGCGGCAAACTCGGGACCGACGTAGATAGCCATCCGGAAATGACAACGGTTCGCCAACTGCATCACAGCCATGTGGTCGTCAATCGAAGTAGCACCCAATTCCTTCATGTCGCCCAAGATGATTCCCTTTTTCGGGAAGTTCAACTTCCGGAAGTTGTTCAACGAAGCCTGCATGCTCGTCGGATTCGCGTTGTACGCGTCGAGGATCAGCCGGTTTCGCGCCGTCTCCTTCAGTTGCGACCGCCCGTTGTTCGGGAAATAGGTGGAGAGGGCTGCCGAAATGTCTCCCGCCGGCACGTCGAAATACGAACCCACTGCCGCAGCGGCCAAAGCATTATCCAAATTGTAGTCGCCGATCATGCGCGTGCTGCAGCAGTTCCAGTTGGTATTCCTGCCCGCCCGCCACTTGAAAGCCAGAAAAGGGTTGCACCGCGCCATACGCGCCTCTGCCAGGAAGGGCTTGTCGAAAGCAAGAGGAGTACCGCTCGTCACGGCATAGAACAAGGGTTCTAACCCGGGAAGCATCGGGGCAAGATAGGCGTTGCGCGCATTCACAAACACCTTACCCCGCTTCTCCCTTAGGTAATCGAAGAGTTCACACTTCGTGCGCAGCACCCCTTCGAACGAACCGAACCCCTGCAAGTGGGCATGCCCCACATTAGTAATCAACCCATAATCCGGCTCGGCGATGTGGACCAGCTCGCGGATATCGCCCGGATGGCTGGCCCCCATCTCCACCACCGCAAGCTCATGCTCCGGGCGCAAGCGCAACAAAGTGAGCGGGATTCCGATGGGATTATTCAGGTTTCCCTCCGTATAGAGCACTTTGTACTTCTTGGAGAGCACGGCGGCAACCAGTTCCTTCGTCGTTGTTTTGCCATTCGTGCCCGTAATGGCCAGCATCGGCGTCTTCAGCATCCTACGGTGGTGGCGGGCAAGCTGCTGGAGTGAAGACAACACATTGTCTACCAAAAGGTAACGTCCCCCTGCACTTTCCCCCTCGGGTATTGCCGACAAGTCGTCAACCACGGCATGGAGGCATCCGCTCCGCAAGGCGGCCTCCGCAAAACGGTTGCCATCAAACCGTTCCCCCCTCAAGGCGAAAAAAAGAGAACCTGCCGGGCAAGAACGGCTATCCGTCGTCACGCCCGAACTTTTCAGGTAGGCCTCATAAAGAAACGATAGGGATGTATTTTCCATATTTATAGTAAGAATCCGCGCAAAGATACACGGATTCTTGAAAGGAAAAGGAATAAATTCTTTATTTTTGCAGCTTTGGAACCAGCAAACAGCTTATAATTAAACATGAGTGGAACTCTCCCGAAACTAATCAACCTGAAAGGGACTTTGCGGGATTTGTCAAGGAAACCTTTGGTAATGGGCATCCTCAATGTGACTCCCGACTCTTTCTTTCCGCCAAGCCGCAAGCAAACATCGGAAGCCGTCGAGCAGAGAATCGACGAGATCATGCTCCAAGGCGCCGCAATCATCGATGTGGGCGCCTGTTCCTCCCGCCCCGGGGCGGAAAACGTGGGAGAGGAAGAAGAAATCGGGCGCTTGCGGCCCGCACTGGAGCTCATCCGCCGGAAATACCCGCAAGCCATTCTCAGCATCGACACGTTCCGCAGCCGGGTAGCCCGGATGTGCGTGGAAGAATGGGGCGCGGACATCATCAACGACGTCTCGGCTGGCGACATGGACCCCGACATGTTCCCTACCATAGCCAGCCTGAAAGTAGCCTACGCCATAACCCACATGCAGGGAACGCCCCTTACCATGCAAGACGCCCCCCGCTACAATACGGGCGTCATACGGGAAGTCATGCTCTACCTCGAACGGAAAGTCCAAGAGCTCCAAGCCCTTGGGGTCAATGATATCATTGTAGATCCCGGATTCGGCTTCGGCAAAACGCTGGAACACAACTACCAACTGCTCGACGGCCTGCAAGAGTTCGCCTTATTGCGGAAGCCGCTGCTCGTGGGTGTCTCGCGAAAATCCATGATATGCCGCCTGTTGGATACCGATCCCGCGCAGGCCCTCAACGGCACTACCGCCATCCACGCCATCTGCCTCATGAAGGGCGCCTCCATACTACGGGTACACGACGTGCGCGAAGCTGTGGAAACCGTAAAGATATACCAACAGATGAAGCGATGCCCTTCCCCGGCTGAAAGTTGAAAGGCGCATCCACCCCCTAAAAACCTACTATCCGTTTCTCAATCCCCATGTTCCTTACCTTCGGAATCAAAGACTTTATCGACATCTTGGCGGTGACTTTCATCATCTATTACCTCTACAAGCTGATGAAGTCGTCCGGCTCGTTAAACATATTCATAGGCATACTCGTATTCATCGTACTGTGGGGCATCGTGACCCAAGTAGCCGGCATGAGGCTACTCGGCACTATCCTCGACCGGGTCATGAACGTGGGTGCCGTAGTCCTCATCGTGCTCTTCCAAAAAGAGATACGAAAATTCCTCTTCAGCCTCGGCGCACACCAAAGGATGCACAACCTGCTCCGTTTTTTCCGTAAGGACAGGCCAAAGAAGAAAGACCACAGCACACTACTCCCCATCGTGATGGCCTGCCTTAACATGAGCCGGCAAAAAATCGGTGCGCTCATCGTCATCGAGCGTACCGAGCAACTCGACGAGATTGCCCGCACCGGGGAGACCATAGACGCACGTATCAGCCAGCGGCTCATCGAGAACATCTTCTTCAAGAACAGCCCGCTCCACGACGGGGCCTTGCTCATCCGGAACGAACGCCTGCATGCCGCAGGGTGCATACTGCCCGTGAGCCACGACATGAATATCCCCAAGGAATTAGGCCTCCGCCACCGGTCGGCATTGGGCATATCGCAGGCATCCGATGCCTTGGCCATCATCGTAAGCGAAGAGACGGGATATATTTCCGCCGCTTTGCGCGGGCAGTTCCACCTACGCCTGAATGCCGAAGCCCTCGAAAGCCTCCTCTACGAAGAGAAGCCTTGAAGAGGGGCACTACCCCCAGCAATCTTCCCGCCCCGCCCGCGCCATACGGCCCATACGCCGCCTATCAGACAACCCTCCTTCCCACCCTTTCCCAACAAGACCTACTTATGCAAAAGAGAAAAGCCCTCACAATCTTGCTCCTCGCCGTCTTTTCCGCCACACAGGCCGCCACACCGGAAGGAAAGAAGCTGCACAACCTGTGCGTGGAGTACACCCCCACCCCCATCGGGACCGACGCAGAACGCCCACGCTTCAGCTGGGAAATGGGGAGCACCCCCGGCAAACGGGGGGAAAAGCAAAGCGCCTACCAAATCGTCGTGCGCGACGAGACGGAAAAAGAAATGTGGAACACGGGAAAGGTGGAAAGCGACCTCTCGCTCCACATCCGCTATTCCGGCCAGCCATTGGCCCCCACCACGCGCTACACATGGGAACTGAGCGTATGGGACGAGGAAAAAAAGAAAACCACGGCCTCTTCCTGGTTCGAGACCGGCCTGATGGACGGCGACAGCACCTACCGCAACTGGGACGGCGCACGCTGGATAGGCTATCCGCCCGGCGAAGAAAAAAATTTCTACACCCCCTACCTGCCCGTCTTCCGACTGCACTTCGCCATCCAGCTGGACGAAAAATCGAAAAGCACCCGCGCGAGCATCGTCTACGGGGCTAACGACGGACGCCTGATGGACGCAAACAAGAACATCTACCACCTCGCCAACCCCAAAGACAGCTCGTTCATCGCCATAGAACTGGACACCAGCCCGCTCGACTCCGGGGGGAAGGAAGCCCTGCTCCACATCTACCGGGCGGGATACCACCCGCAAGACCGCAGGGACACGCCCCTCAAGTCCATCCCCATACCCGGCAACATCCTCAACCGCGGCAACCGCTACTCCAAACACTCCTTCAGCCTCAGCACCGAACTGGGCACCACGCGCCTGTATGCCGGCCGGGAGGAACAAGAAATCGGGCAAGCCGGCCTGAACCCCCTGGGCCAAGGCGGCGACTTCATAGCCTTCCCCGTGGCCGGGGAAGTGGGCTTCGCCTTACGCCCCGGCCAAAAAGCCACGTTCTCCGACGTCTGGCTCGCCAACTACCGCAGCCCGGCCGGGAAGCTGCGGGACATACAGGAAAAACCGCTGGCGCTTTCCGGGGAAAGCACAGGGCTTTTCCGCGTCTTCCCGCTTGAGGGGAAAGCCGCCCCCATGCTGCGCACCGTCTTCACCACCGCCCCCGGGAAGGAAATCAAGCGCGCCCGGCTCTACATCACCGCCCGGGGCATCTACGAGCTGCGCATGAACGGGAAAAGGGTCAGTTCCGATTACTTCAACCCCGGTCTCACCCAGTATAACAAGAACCACTTATACCAGACATACGACATAACCCCCTACATACAAGCCGGGGAAAACGCCCTCGGCGTGCAGCTTTCCGAAGGATGGTGGAGCGGGGCGGCCACTTTCACCGGCGACAACTGGAACTTCTTCGGCGACTGCCAGTCGCTACTGGCCAAGCTCGTCGTCACCTATGCCGACGGGAGCGAGCAATGTGTCGTAAGCAACCCCGAGACTTGGCAGTCCTACGACAAAAGCCCCGTCGCCTACGGCAGCTTCTTCCAAGGCGAAGTCTACGATGCCCGTCGCGAAGCCACCCTCGCCGGGTGGGACACGCCTGGATACCCTGCCTCCAGCGCCGGATGGGTGCCGGCCTCCGAGATTCCCCTCGAGGGGCACGTCAGCCTCGACGGCAACCCCGACAAGCCCAAGGTGGACGACTTTTCGCAGCTTTCCCTCACCGGGCAATACGGCCCCACGGTACAAGCCATCGACACGCTCACCGCCCGTTCCGTGAGCGAGCCGCGCCCCGGCGTATTCGTCTATGACATGGGGCAGAACATCGCCGGAGTCCCTGAAATCACCCTACCTCCCATGCTCGAACCCGGGCAGAGGATCACGCTGCGCTACGCCGAAATCCTCTACCCGCCCCTGCCCGGATACGAAGCGGACTGCGGGATGCCCATGCTGGAGAACATACGTGCGGCCATGGCGCAAGACATCTACATAGCCCGGGGCGGGGAAGAAGCCGAGACGATTGCCCCTCGCTTCACTTTCCACGGCTACCGCTATATAGAAATCACCGGCCTCCACAAGCCCCTCCCCTTGGAATCGGTGAAAAGCATCGCGCTCAGCTCGCTCCACGAAGTGGTTTCCGGATACACCACTTCCGACGAGAGGGTAAACCGCCTGTGGGAAAACATAATCTGGTCGTCGCGCGCCAATTTCCTTTCCATCCCCACCGATTGCCCCCAGCGCAATGAACGCTTGGGGTGGGCAGGGGACATATCGGTCTTTGCCCGGACGGGGACATACCTTGCCGACATTTCCCAATTCCTGCGCCGCTACCTCCAATCCATGCGCGACGTACAGCGGGAGGACGGGCGCTTTCCCGACATTGCCCCGCTCGGTGGCGGATTTGGAGGCCTCCTTTGGGGAAGCGCGGGCATCACCGTGCCTTGGGAGTGCTTCCAACAATACGGCGACACGGTCCTTTTGGAGGAACACTACGGGGCAATGGCGCGGTACATCGACTTCATCCTAGACAACGAGATAGACCCATCGACCAACCTCATCGTGCAAAACCGGGCATGGGGCGACCTTTGCGATTGGTTAGGCCCGGAAGACGGGAAAAACGACAAGCCGCTCGTCTGGGAGGCTTACTTCATCTACGATTTGGACTTGATGGCCAAAATGGCCGCAGTATTGGGGAAGGAAGAAGACGCCGCCCGCTTCGGAAGACTCCGGGACGAACGGAAGGATTTCTTCTACCGGACATTCATCCAGCCCGGCACGGGCAAGACCATCCACTCCGCTTTCAACCAAGAGTTGCAAGGGAAACCCGTGGACACGCAGACTTCGTATGCCCTCCCCTTGGCCTTTGGCATCATCGGGAAAGGGAAAAGGGAATTTGTCGAGAACTTCGTGGAAACCGTGACCCGGGAGAACCATACCGACCAAGGGCGGGCCTGCCCGCCCTACTCGCTGATGACGGGATTCATCGGCACGGCATGGATTAGCGAAGCCCTTTCCAGGACGGGGCACACGGACATCGCCTACCGGCTGCTCCTGCAAACCTCTTACCCCTCTTGGCTTTATTCCGTGGAACAAGGCGCCACGACCATCTGGGAACGGCTGGATTCCTATACGCACACCGACGGGTTTGGCGGGAACAACCGCATGAACTCATTCAACCACTACTCCTTCGGCGCCGTCGGGGCATGGATGTACAGCCGCTCGCTGGGCATACAACGCGACGAGGGCAGCCCGGGCTTCAAACATTTCTTCCTGAAACCCGAAGCCGACCCCACCGCACAGATAACCCATGCCGAAGGCTTCTACCATTCCCCCTACGGAACCATCGGGAGCAGCTGGCGCATCCTGGAGGAAGGGCGCGTGGAATACCGCTTCCGCGTGCCTGCCAACACGACAGCCACCCTCTACCTGCCAGCCCGTGCGCTGGAAGACATCACCGAAGGCGGACGCCCCGTGGCGGAAAGTGCCGGGGTAGAGCCGGCCGGGACCACGACCAACGGGCTGCAAGCCCTCGAGATTCTTTCCGGGGAATACTGCTTCGTGGTGGAACGGGCGGCACATTGACCGCTGGACTACCCGGGCAAGCCAAAAAAGCAACGGGACTTCTCTGCAAAAGTCCCGCCGCTTTTTCCCATTCCCGCCGTAGCCACACAGGGAAAGCACGCGGCCTTTTCCCGACGCGCCTACGCCCCTTTGCTCACTCCGCCCCCGCCGTTTGCCGGGAAGGGGTGGCCAAGGCGGGCGCAGCCGAAGCCTCCGCCCCGATTCCGTCCGACGAATCGGCCTGCTGCAAACGGAGCATTTCCTCGTTGGCCTGCAACTGTTCTTCCATGAGGCGCATGTTCGACCGGGCACGGCTGACATATTCCTTCACCTCCTCATGGTTCTGGAAAGAAAGCGGTGCCGATTCATACAACTCCTCCAAGTCGGGCGTCAGGTAGGGATAGGGGAAACTGGAGCCGCACACCATGAGGAAGACCGAAGGCCCCAGGATGTTCTGGGAATTCGCCATGATGAAGTCCTTGGTCAATTGCTGTATTTCCTGCGTCACTTGGGCCGCCTTCTTCTCCGCCTTCGCCCGGGCCTCGTCGGCCGAAGCCCCGTCGAGGATCAGCCGATTCTCGATGCGCGAAGCCTCCTGTACCTGCAAGTCCAACTCGCCCTTGCGGCGAATAAAGTCGTAGAGCTTTTCGTTCAGCACCGTACCTTTCACGTCTATGCCCATGGGGGTTATCGCGACTTCGATAGTCCCCGACTCCAGGACCATGGGCATGAAGCTCTCCCCGTCCATGAAGATGGAGACGATTTGTGCGGAATCAACCTCGCCTTCCATGGAGAAAGACCCGTGGACAATCTCGGCAGAATCTTTCGTGACCCAACGCCTGTCTTCAAAACTGCGCAAATAAATCATTTTTCCGTCCACGATCGACACCGAGGAAGTACCTTCTATCCGGTAACCCCTGCTACAGGAAGCCAAGAAGAATAGCGGCAAGAGCAAAAAACAGCAGTAGTTTTTCTTCATAAGAATACGTTTTACACTACTCAAAGATGGGAAAAACTTTGCGGGCCGCTCCTCCTTTCCTGAAAAGATTATCAATCTTTAATTTTAAGCGCGATGACTTTCGGGCAAGTGAAAGAATTGTTATACCTTTGCATAACGAACCTTATATGAAATTATAGATGTACAACAAAACGCTTAATGCAATGAATCTTAAAAAAAGGTTTCCCTCCCTTGCGCTCTTCCTACTCCTCATGGTGCCGGCACATGCCGACGAGGGTATGTGGCTGCTCCAGCTTTTAAAGGAACAGCAGTCGGTAGAGCTGATGAAGCAAAGCGGCCTGCGCCTCGAGGCCGACGAGTTATACAACCCGGACAGCGTCTCGCTGAAAGACGTGGTAGGCATCTTCGGCGGGGGATGCACGGGCGAAATAGTTTCACCCCGCGGGCTGGTCCTGACCAACCACCACTGCGGCTTCGCCTACTTGCAGCAACTCAGCAGCGTGGAGCAGAACTACCTGGAAAACGGCTTCTGGTCGCACAAGACCGAAGAAGAAATCCCCGCCCCGGGCCTCACCTTTACTTTCGTGGAACGCATCGTGGACGTGACCGACACGGTGGCGCGCGACATCCAGCTGGGGAAAACCGACGAAACGCACTCCCTGACCCGCCTTTACTGCGACTCTTTGGGGAAGGCCCAACTCGCCCAAAGTGATTTGAAGGATGAGCCCGGGATACGGCCCGAAGTCTTACCTTATTTCGCCGGCAACCGCTACTACATGGTCTACTATAAAGTCTACCCCGACGTGCGCCTCGTGGCCGCCCCACCCATGTCCGTCGGGAAATTCGGCGGCGAAACGGACAACTGGATGTGGCCACGACACACGGGCGACTTCTCCATGTTCCGCATCTATGCAGGCAAAAACGGGGAACCCGCGCCGTACAGCCCCGACAACGAGCCGCTCCGCACGAAAAAGCACCTGCCCATTTCCATCCGGGGCTACGAAGAAGGCGACTACGCCATGGTCATGGGATTTCCCGGCAGCACTTCGCGCTATCTGACTGCCGCCGAAGTGAGAAGCCGCATGGACAACGAGAACACGCCCCGCATCGCCGTGCGCGAGGCCAGGCAATACGTGCTGAAAAAATACATGGCCCAGAGCGACAGCCTGCGCCTCATGTACGTAAACAAGTACGCCGCATCGTCAAACTACTGGAAGAATTCCATCGGGATGAACGAGGCCATCGTGAAAAACCGCATCATCGAGAAAAAACAAGAACAGGAAGCCCGCTTCGCGCGCTATGCCGACAGCCTGGGCAACCGCGACTACCGCGAAATCGTGGACAAGATAGGCCAGGCGGTGCAGCAGGCCGGGGCGGCCAACTATGCCCGCACGCTCCATAACGAGACGTTCGGCTTCGGCATCGAGTTCATGCTCCCGTCCGGGACACGCGAGGCACTGGAGGATTATCTGCAAGCCTTCCGGGAAAAAGACGAGGTGCAAATCGAAAAAAGCGCCAAGGATTTGGAAGGAATCTACAGCTTCATCCACAACAAAGACTACAGCCACGAGATAGACCGCGCCGTGGCCGACACCCTCTTCCCCCTCTACAAGCGGCTCAAGCGGGACAGGCTTCCTTCCTTCTACGCCCGCATCGACCGGGAATACCGGGGCAACATCGGCGCTTACCTCGACGACCTGTACGGGAAATCCATCTTCGCTTCCCGCAAAAACCTGGAAACGTTCCTGCGCAAGCCCAAGCAGAAAACCATAGACGGCGACCTCGCCCTCGACTTGAGAGAAAGCCTGCTCGAGAGCATGCGCGCCCGGAGCGAGGAACTGCAGAGCACCCAATCGGCCCTCAGCCTGCTGCACAAGACCTACATACGCGGGCTCTGCGAGATGAACGGGCGCACGCGGCCGCAATACCCCGACGCCAACTTCACCCTCCGCCTCACCTATGGCAACGTGAAGCCGTACAGCCCGGCAGACGGGGTGCAGTACGAATACTACACGACCCTGCGCGGGGTGATGGAAAAGGAAAACCCTTCCAACCCGGAATTCACCGTACCCGATGAACTGAAGAGCCTCTACCAGGCAAAAGACTATGGCCGCTATGCCGACCGCAACGGCGAAATGCCCGTCTGCTTCATATCGACCAACGACATCACGGGAGGCAATTCCGGGTCACCCGTCATCAATGCCGACGGCCAACTCATCGGCGCGGCCTTCGACGGCAACTGGGAGTCGCTTAGCGGCGACCTCCAATTCGACAATGACTTGCAGCGCTGCATCTGCGTTGATGTACGCTACATACTTTTCCTCATAGAAAAACTCGGGAAGTGTACGAACCTCATCGAGGAAATGACGATCGTCGAATAAAAAAGACATACCCGCCCACATGGAAAAGCCACGCTACAGCCCGCCCGACGAAGGGCGGGCCGGCCTGAAAGACCTGCTCTACATCGGGAAGAGCCAGCGCTTGGCCATCCTCCTGCTGCTCTGCGTGGTACTACCCGCCGTCCCCCTCCTGCGCCGCTGCGCGGAAAAACGGGAAGCGGCCAGCGAACAAGAAGCCGCAGCTTTCATAGACAGCCTCTACGAAAGCCGCGGCTTTCCGTTTGACCCCGTACAAACCAGCCCTTCCGACCCGCTTGGTCAAAGAAGCGCCGCAACAACCCACCCGCAACCTGCCCCCGGCGCCGTGCCCGAATCCTTCCCTTTCGACCCAAACCGCGCCGACTCCCTGACGCTGCGCCGCCTCGGCCTGCCGCCCCACGTGGTGCGCAACCTTTTGCGGTACAGGGAGAAGGGGGGAATCATACGCACCCCCGGGAAATTTGCCTCCATCTACGGCATGGACGAAACCGACGCACGCCGGCTCGCGCCTTACCTCCAACTGGAACGCTACGCCTTGCCCCGGCGCGACACGGCCTCCCCGGCCCCGGCGTCCCAGCCCGAAGGGGAAAAAGAACCCGCCCGCTTTCCCGCGCGGGCGGCCAAATACCCCGCCGGCACCCGCATCGGGCTGAACCAGGCCGACACGACGGAACTCAAACGCATACGCGGCATCGGGAGCTGGCGCGCACGACTCATCGTGGACTACCGCGACAAACTCGGAGGATACTACAGCGTAGGCCAACTCGGCGAGCTGCCCAACATGCCCGACTCGCTGCAAGGCAGCTTCTTCATCGACACCCCGCCCACAAAGAGCATCGACCTCAACCACGCGACCCTTGAGGAACTCCTGCGCCACCCTTACCTCAACTACCGCCAGTGCCGCGTCCTCCTCGAGCACCGCCGCAAACGCGGCAAGCTACGCACGCTGGACCAACTGCTCCCCTACGAAGAATTCACGGAAAACGACCTGCGCCGCATCGAACCCTACGCGACTTTCTGAGGGAAACGGCGCTGCCAACCGGCAAAAGCGGCAAGGCCTTTTGCAAAAAGCACCCGCACTTTTTGCCGAAAACCCAAGTACTTTCCTGCCTTTTTCATTACATTTGCGCTTTCTTGATATTTTTCCTTTTTAAACATCTTACGCATGAAAAAAAACACTCCCACTTGGGAAAAGCTGCGGGCCGCCCTCCTCTGCCTGGGCGTCCTCGCCGGGATGGAAGCCGCGGCACAGACCGACGTGACCGAGGCCTACCTCGAAAACCCTTCTTTTGAAGCCGATTCGGCCGCATGCACGGACCTTTCCGACCAAAAAGTCACCAACTCCGCCGACGGGCTGCGCGGCTGGGAAATCAGCCCCGCCGGTTGGACAGTTACCAGCCCCGGGGTCTCGCTACTCATCAATGCCGATTGCTTCACCGACAACAACTTCGGAAAAACCACCATGGCCGACGGCAACTTCGCCCTTTACCAACGCTTCGGTTGGGGCGAGGCGGCCTCCTCCATACGGCAGACCACAAAAGAAAGCCTGCCCGCGGGCGACTATAAACTCACCTTCCAAACGAAAGCCTATGCGGCCAACAACGCCACCACCTCGGCCTTCGTAACCGTCAGCACGGGCACGGCGACGCTCGGAAGCACTTCCTTCTCCTGCAATGCCGGGGAGACCGGCATCATGGCCACCAGCGTATGGCGCGAACAAACGGTGCGCTTCACCTTGGAAGAAGCCGCAAGCGTCGAAATCGCCGCGCAGATGACCTGGGGTACGGGCGGGAGCTGCATCCTCTACGACGACTTCCGCCTCGTCCAACTGCCCGAAGGCTACGAAGAACCCAACATCTCCGGCGGGACGGAAGACCAAGTATCCTCCCCCACGGAGGGAGTGATCAGTTCAGAGTTCGTGGACGAAGCCCAGATGAAGCAAGACCTGCTGCAAATGCTGGCCGACTTCACCCAATACGCCAAAAGCATCTGGCAAGACTGCTCCAGCGCCAACAGCATAGGCGAGGAGTGTGGGTACTTCAGTGCCAACAGCGCCGGCCAAAACAACGAAGACGGCGTGCGTACCAATGCCGACCTGTCGATGGTGTGCGCCTTCCTCTACAAATACGCCCAAGGCAAGACGACCCTCCCCGATGGCATCGACTGGGAAGAGGTGCGCACGATGGCTGTCAAGTCCCTCGTCTATGCCTATTCCACCCACAAGGCCAACAAGCTGAAGCTATGCACCAACAACGCATACTGGGGCTCCGTCAGCACATCGGACTACACCTGGGAGAGCAGCCTATGGGCCATGTCCGTGGCTTACGCCGCACACTTCCTCGACGACGTACTGGACGACACGCAGAAAGACTACATATACCAGCTCATCAAGGCCGAATGCAACTATGAACTGGGGCGCACCATCCCCACCGGATATGCAGGCGACACGAAAGCCGAAGAGAACGGTTGGGAAGCCGACGTGCTGGCTTGCGCGCTCGGGCTCTATCCCGACGACCCTCTGGCAGAACGTTGGTTCCAGAGGCTACGGGAGTTCGCCATCAACAGCTACTCCCAAGTGGACGACGCGCAGGACTATTCCGTAATTGACCCGGACTACGACGAACAAACCGTCAGCGACCTTTACGAAGGCCCTAACCTGTATGACGACTACACCCTGCAAAACCACAATTACTTCCATACAAGCTACCAGAACGTCGTCATCCAAGAGCTCGGCGAAGCGCACCTCGCCCTCAACCTCTTCCAAGGAAGCAGCGATCCCAAGTGGACGACCAACGCCTTGATGCACAACAACCAAGCCGTAATGGACAGCGTGCTCTGCTGGCTGGCCTTGGCCGACGGCGAATTGGCCATGCCCAACGGGAACGACTGGAGCATGTTCCTCTACGACCAGATAACCTCATTCTCCACATTGGCATGCTTCCTGCGCGACAGCGACGCGCTTATGCTCGAAAACCTTGCCTACAAGAACATCAAGGCCCGGCAGAGCACGACAAGCGACGGGAGCTGGCTCCTGAACAGCGACATCGGGCCGCGCAGGATGGGCGTGGAAGCCCACCGCGTCATGATGACTTTCCTCATGCACGAGCTGGCCTCCACGGCCGACATGCAGCCCTCCACGTGGGAAGACTTCGGCAAACGCCACGAAGCGGCCAAACTTTTCACCACGCAAAACCTCGTGCGCGCCAATACCACGGAACGCTTCAGCGTCTTCTCATGGAGTTCCGGCCTAAGCAGCTACACCGGATACATCGCCCCTTGCAACCCGGACAAGAACAAGATAATCGTTCCCTACCGGGCCAATAATACCGGCAACATCTTGGGCTGGTATACCGTCAATGGCGCCTCGACAAACGCCTCGCCCGTAGTGAGCGGGGTCTACAACCTCATGGGCAACAGCTACACGATGAACGGGAAACTGCTGACCAACGACAGCAAACTGGAAAACAACTTTGCGCTTTACTCCACACCCGGCAACGCCTTCATCTACTTGGACTACGTAGTGGGCAGGAGCGACGGCACGATCACGCGTGCACAAGGCGGGTTGATGGGAATCAGCACCGACCCTTTCACCAAGACGCAACGCACGCTCTATTTCCACAACGGCCGCATCCAGACGGACGGGGCGGAATTCACCGAATTCAGCAGCCCGTGGGTAAATATCGACAACCAAATCGGGATAGCCACCGCATCGGAAGGGAACACGATGGCCTTCGGCGACCGCGCCCTCAGCAACTCCATCTACACGGCCAAAATCTACCCGATGTACGAAGCGGGCAACCGCGCATTTGCCAACGGGGAAACCGTCGACCGCCGACACCTCGTGTATTATAGCGGCGTGGATTCGCTGGAAACCGCCCAGCTCGCCGCGGAAATCCTGTCCCTCACCGACACCCTCCCCGAAGGCTGGAACGGCGTGATCTGCCCCGATCCCGACGGGACACGCTACCTGTTCCTGGGCAACTTCTTCGGCGAAAGCTCCTGCACGCTACAGAAGATTGCCTTCCCCGAAGGGGCACCCGTGTTCGCCTGCGCCACCACCATCGAGAACGACAGCGCCTCGGCCACGTTCCGCTGCGACGTGAACCACAGCATCGGCAGCGCCCTGCGCGCCTACGTCAAGGCCGACGCCCTGCTCGCCAAGCAAGTGCCCGGCGACTCCTGCAGCATATACCTCCGCAACCCCGGGGAAAGCACGCAGGATGCCCAAGTCTGCATCCTCAAAGACGGTGCGTGGGCCGAGGGCAGCATATCCGTCGGGGCGGGAAGCTGCATACTCGTCCGCGTGGTGGACGGCAGCCTTTCCTTCTCCACCATCGAGCTCCCGGGCACGGCGGACGAGGAATTCACCGACGTCACCGCCCTGTTCCTCAACAACCCCAGTTTTGAGGAAGACGACACCTACGGCACGGTCAGCGCGAGCACGACGCTCAACGGCGTGACCTACGCCCCCTGCTACCTCAACTCCGTGGCCGCGGCCTCGAGCAGCTGGCCGCAGGTACTCCCCGTGCAAGGCTGGCAGGCAGGCAACGACCTGGCCACGGCTTCCAACTACTGCACGCTCTACTCCATGCCCTACAGCGCGACGATGTATTGCGTCTCCCCCTCCAGCGTGGGGAACTCGGCCAGCATCATGGCAGAGCCCGCTTTTTTTGACTCCTGCGGGGAGCGCTGCCTCAACATACTCAACTCATGGAGCGCCGGGCAGAACCGCATTTCGCAAACTATCAGCCTCCCCGCAGGCGAATACAAGCTCGTATTCCTCATGCAGTACACCTGCCCCAACGAAAGCCGTCGCTCCGGGCAATACATCACCACGACCGGGGGCAACATCAACCGCACGCTCTGCGGCGTGAGCTACGGCGAAACCGAACAGTACCTCTACCCCACGCTCGCCAACTGCTGGGAAGAGATGGAATGCCCGTTCACCTTGGAGAAAAGGAGCGACGTATGCATCAGCATGGGCCTTGAGACCTCGGACGGACAAGGCGCGGCCAACAACACGCGCATCTACATCGACCGCGTGCGCCTCCTCCACCGGGGCGAATACATACCCGACGGCTTGGGCGAGCTCCTGCAAGAGGACACGGACAAACCCGTAGACGTCTACGACCTGCGCGGCATGCTCCTGCGCCGGAACGTGCGGCCCGAATCGGCCACACAAGGCCTGCCCCAAGGGATGTACATCGTGGGGAACCAGAAAATCATGGTCGAGTGACCCCCGGAAGCCCCGCGGCTTCCCGGGAAAAGCCCCTCCGCCCCTCCCCAAAAGCCCCAAGCGCCCGTCCCCAGGCACTTGGGGCTTTTCCCATCCCCGCCGTAGGAAAAGGGAAGAAATTTTTCCAAAAAAGCCCATCCTGTTACACTTTTACAACATCAATAAGGTTTCTTTTCCGAAAAGAATTTGTATTTTTGCACCGTTCACCCATTCGCAGGCCGCGATGCGGCCTTATTTTTACCACAATCTTTTTAACAGCCAAACTTCTAAGCTTATGTCACGAAAGCCTACCCCATTGCACTACGGATTGCTCGGATGCCTCCTTTCCCTCTTGGCGGCCACGACCCCCTCGTGTACCAACGACAACATCCCGGGCGAAAGTTACTACACCTTCACCGGACAGACAGTCCGGGATTACCTGGAGACGGAGGAAAACTACAGCATCTACTACGAGTTCCTGCAAAACAGCGTCAATAACACGGCCAACGAGGACGGGATAAACATCCCCTCCCTGCTCGCCTCCTACGGTTACTACACCGTATTCGCCCCAACCAACGAGGCCATGGTGGCCTACCTGGAGGAGACCTTCTCGGTCAGCTCCCTTGAGGAACTCTACGAAACCCTCCCCCTCTACAGCGCCGACAGCGTGGTGAACCTCATCACGCGCATGCACGTCATCAGCAGCGGGAACAACGCCACCATCTACGAGAGCTCGAATTTCCAACAAAAGCTCCCCGACCGCAACCTTTCCGACAAGGTAATCTACATAACCTCCTCGGGCGACACGTATTTGGTGAATGACCTGTCGCTCATCGTGCAGCGCGACGTGGAACTCCACAACGGGGTATTGCACGGGATCGACCGCGTGATCCAGCCTTCCGACATGAAAATCGAGGAATTCTTCGAGACCTATCCCCAATACTCCCTCTTCGGCCACCTCATGGACTACGTCGGGCTGGCCGAAAGCGGGCGCATCCTGACCGACCCGGAGGCCGACTACGTCGCCGATACCCGCGACTACGAAGCATACAAGGGAGCGGCAAACACCATCGAAGTGCCCACGGCCAAGTACCAATTCTATACCTGCTTCATTGAACCCAACGAGGTCTACGCCCGCGAGATACCCGAGCTGGCAAACGCTACTACGGTGCAAGACTCCATAGACGCCGTGAAGGCATATGCTTTCGACTGGTACAACACGGAGTTTGCCGATGCCACCGAGGCCGAACGGGCGGCAGCCCTCACGGAAAACTGGGACGAACCCGAAAACTACCTCAACCGCTTCGTGGCCTACCACTTCGTAAACATGAAAGTAGACCGCGCGGACTTCACCCGGTACAACGTGGCCATCGCCAGCGGGTACAGCCGCATGAAAGAATTCTACGAGTCCCTTGCCCCGAACCAGATGATTTACCTCTCCTCCGGCGCCAACGGGCATCCTTGGACCAGCTCGGGAAGCGAATACACCGACCCCAACTCGGACATGGTAGTGCTGAACCCCAACCCTGAAGCCGACGACATCATCTTCAACAGCAACCGCGACTGGGGCCGCCCCGTGCGGTACGTGGCCTCCGTCGGCGACAACACCATCACGACGGAGAACGGCTTCTTCCACGAATTGGAGAACATCCTCTACTACCCGCGCAGCGACTTCAAGCGCATACGCTTCCGCCACGACATCTCGGCCAGCTTCTTCCCTGAAATCATGAGCAACGACTTGCGCTACAAGTATATGAACACCGGCTACATCGTGCTGCCCCAAGAGCCCTACCAATACGCATCGAACATCTATTTCATCTCGTCCGAGACCATCCAAATCCAAACCTCCCCCAACACCTCCTCCGCCGTTGGCAGCTGGAACTCGAACCTCGGCGACGAAATGATGTTCTCCGGGCCTTACGACTTCGTGCTCCGCATGCCACCCGTGCCCGCCGGGACGTGGGAAGTGCGCCTCGGCTATGTCAGCGCCGACGACCGCGGTTGCGCACAGTTCTTCCTCGGCAGCGACGCGGACTGCGACTGGGAGGCAAAAGACTTCAGCGGCTTGCAATCGACCGGCATCCCCATCGACTTGACAGTCTCCTTCCTCACCCAAATGGGCCGCACCGAGAGCGAAGCCTCCGATACCGACAAGTCAGAAGCGGAAATCCGCCAGCTTGACAAGGAGTGGTACGCGAACGGAAGGATGAAGGGCTCGAACAACATGCTCGGCGCAAACGGGAACGACACCCGCAGCCTGCGCGAAATCCTTTCCGGGCATAACCCCTCGCGCCGCATCATAGGCCGCATCACCCTCTCGCAAGACGGCCCCATCTACCTGCGCGCCCGCGCCATGACCGACGAGGAAGGCGTGCGCCTCGGCATCGACTACCTGGAACTCTGCCCCGACAACGTGTACAACAACCCCAACATGTCCGAACCACGGGATTGACCCGGACCCCGCCCGGGGCATCCCTGCATACATACACTCCCCTGCGCGTGGTTCGCGCAGGGGAGTGCCGTTTTTCCGGGCGGCACTTTCCCGAAAAAGCGGCGGCACTTTTCCCGGGAAGTGCCCCCGCTTCCTCCCCGAAGCCCCGGCAGCCAACCGCCCCGCCCCCGGCAGGAAAGAGGAAGGAGGGCGCAAATCCCCGCAAAAAAGGCGGAGGGAAATACGTAAACTTTAAATCTTCATAATTTCATGGCCATTACTTCGCACATCCATGTCCTATTTCATGGAAATGTGATACCTTTGTAGCGGATTTATCCGCCTTATGGATATCCGTAACAAGCTAAGGCTTACATATTTACACTTACCAGCCGTCCTTCCTAAAAAAGATTCACGTATGAAAAAAAGACCTTTAAGAAAAGGATTAATTGGATGCCTCTTGGGCTTGGCGGTCGTAGCGGCCTCATGCACCAACGACGACATCCCGAGCGAAAGTTACTACACCTTTACCGGACAGACATTAGGGCAGTACCTGCAAAACAACGCGGACGACTACAGCGACTTCGTCAATCTGCTGAACCGCTCCTACGTCACGACGGACGGCACAGGCTCGACCGTACTCGAGATGCTCAACTCCTACGGTTACTACACCTGTTTCGCGCCCGACAATGAGACGATGGCCAAATATTTGGCAAAGGAAGGGCTGGCTTCCGTCGAGGAAGTTTCCGACTCCGCGGCAAGGGTCCTCTCGCTCATGAGCATCATCTCTTCCTCCACCACCGTCTACGAAACACAATACTTCGAAAACCGCCTGCCCGACCAGAACCTCTACAAGAAGACCATTTACGTTACCTCGTCCGGCGGGAGCACATACTGCATCAACGACATGGCCACTATCACGGAACAGGACATCGAAGTACACAACGGCGTCATACAACGCGTCGATTCCGTCTTGGAGCCTTCGGACTTGACCCTGCTCGGCTTCTTCGAGGAGCATCCCGAATATTCGCTCTTCCTTGAGGCGCTGGAGCTGACCGCCGTGTATGAGCGCGTGAACTCCGAGCAGGAAGACATATACTACACCGCCCCCGCGTCAATGGAGGACAACGACGGCAACACCATGCAGAACTTCCCCACGCAGCGTTTCTACGGTTTCACCTGTTTCGTAGAGCCCAACACCGTGTACGAAGC
This sequence comes from uncultured Bacteroidaceae bacterium, assembly GCA_964439955.1. GTDB lineage: Bacteria > Bacteroidota > Bacteroidia > Bacteroidales > Bacteroidaceae > UBA1794. Next base: position 49,713 of record CAYTPX010000008.1, read on the forward strand.
CGCGGGCATCACCGACATAGAAGGCTTGAAGACCCATGCAAAGAACTGGTTCAAAGAAACCTACGAGACTGACGCGCCGGAGATATACGCTTTGGGCAACAACGAGAACTATACGGACTCGGACAACTACCTGAACCGCTTCGTAGCCTACCACTTTGTGAACAAGAGCATCTCCCAAGCCGACTTTGACGAAGCCTCATCGACCTTCCAAAGCGGCTACGAGAAATACCTTGACTATGCCGAAACTTTGGCCCCAGGGCAGATTTTGTGCTTGGCTGCTGGGAAAAACACGTTCTCCAGCGACGATTACGACGGACGCCTCCAGCTCAATCCCTCGCCCAACCAAGTGGCCTTGGAAAACATATCCTCCTACCGCACGTGGACCCGCCCGACCAGCAACGGGGTTCTCTTGGCCGACAAGACCCAAATGATTTCGTCCATCGGGTATTTCCATGAGTTGGAAAGCATACTCACTTTCCCCCGCAGCGACTTCCAAAAGACGCGCCTGCGCCTCGACATGGCATCGCTCTTCCCCGAGATGATGAGCAATTCCATACGCTATGTCACAAAAGAAGGAGCAGGCTACGGCCTTCCCGAGGGATTCCTCTCCAACTATTGGCTGAACTCCACGAGCACCGTCCTCTACTACTTGCAAAGCTCGTCGCCGGCCACCACCGAATGGAACGACTTCCAAGGCGACGAATTCATAGCGAAAGGGAACTTCGACTTTACCGTGCGTCTCCCGCCCGTGCCCGCCGGGCTTTATGAGGTGCGCCTCGGCTATACGGTCAATACCAGCCGCGGATGCGGGCAAATGTACCTCGGCACTTCGCTGGACAACCTGACCGCCGCCGGAATCCCCGTAGACCTTACCGTCAGGGCTGCCACGAAAGGATGGGTGGAAGACGCGAACGACGACACCGATTACGAGTCGGACAAGCTCCTCCGGGCCAACGGTTACATGAAAGGCCCCAACTCCTCGAACGCGGGCGGAGGCCAGAACACCACCGTCAACTTGCGGCAAGTGGGGGGAAGCAGCTACAGTGAGGATGCCCTGCGCGTCATCTTGGGCACAATCCAGCTCACCACCGACGGGAGCATCTACGTGCGCTTCCGCAATGCCACCACCAGTACGACGCCGCAGTTCATGATGGACTACATAGAGGTTTGCCCCTCCAACATCTACGACAACCCGGATACAACCGAACCGCGCGACTAAACCGGGTGCGGCACATGCCGCCCGGCAGGAAAGGACGCCCCTCCGCCCCTACAAGGACGGAGGGGCGTCTCCCTTTTCCCCCGGCGCTCCTCCCGGAAAGTGCCGGTACTTTCCGCCCGTACCCACGGGGCTTTTGCCGGAAAGCGCCGCGGGACACGGAAAAAAGGGGAGGCGCGAACCCGCACCGTCCCCTGCAACGCCCCGTCCTCCCGGGGGCAAGATAAACAAAACCTAAGGCGGATCAAAAGAAATCAGGCTTGCGCCTGCGTGCTTCCTCAAGGGACAACAACCCGGCTTGCCGCCGCCCGTAGTCAGCCCGCAGGCGGGCGTAATCTGCCTCCAGCCGCTCCACGTAGGCTTCGCGCGTGCGCGGGTTCTGCAAGGCGGCGCATGCCAACACGTCTTGGGCCGCGTCCTTCACCCACACCACCGGCGCCCCATACTCGGGGGCGATGCGCAAGGCGGTGTGGAGGCGCGAGGTAGTGGCCCCGCCGATGAGCAACGGGATGCGCAAGCCCCCGGCCTCCATGAGGCGCGCCACATGCACCATCTCCTCGAGCGAGGGGGTTATCAGCCCGCTCAAGGCCACAAAGTCCACCCGCTCCTCGCGGGCCTTGCGCACGATCTCCTCGGCGGGCACCATCGTGCCCAAGTCGATTACCTCGTAATTGTTGCACCCGAGCACGACTCCCACGATGTTCTTCCCGATGTCGTGCACGTCGCCCTTCACCGTGGCCAGCAGCACGCGCCCCGCCGATGCGGCGCCCTCCACCCGCCCGGCCTCAATATAGGGCTGAAGGATGCCCACGGCCTGCTTCATGGTGCGAGCGGTCTTCACCACCTGCGGCAGGAACATCTTGCCCGCCCCAAAGAGCTTGCCCACTTCGGTCATGCCCTCCATGAGAGGGCCCTCTATGATGTCCACCGCCCTCGCATGGCAGCCAAGTGCCTCGTGCAGGTCTTCTTCCAGGTATTGCCCATCACCCTTCACCAAAGCCCGCTTCAACCGTTCGTCCAGCGGGCAGCTGCGCCAGCCGTCCCCTCCCCCTCGGCCCAAGGCCGCAGGGGCTTCCGCCCCGGAGTGCAGCTCCTGGGCAGCCGCGAGCAAGCGCTCGGCGGCGTCCGCGCGGCGGTAGAGCACGACGTCTTCTATGAGTTCCAGCAGGTCGTGGGGCAGTTCGCTGTACAAGACCGAGGCCGCGGGATTGACAATGCCCATGTCCATCCCCGCCTCCAAGGCATGGTAGAGGAAAACCGCATGGATGGCCTCGCGCAAGTAGTTGTTGCCGCGGAAAGCGAAGGAAAGGTTGCTCACGCCCCCGCTCACGTGGGCGTAGGGAAGGTGGGCGCGTATCCAGCGCGTGGCTTGTATGAAGTCGAGCGCGTAGCGGTCGTGTTCGGGGATTCCCGTGGCCACGGCCAGCACATTCGGGTCGAATATGATGTCCTCGGGCGGGAAGTTTGCCCCTCCGGGGGCGGTCAGCAGGCGGTAGGCGCGGGCGCATACCTCGATTTTCCGCTCGTACGTGTCGGCCTGCCCCTGCTCGTCGAAAGCCATCACCACCACGGCGGCGCCGTAGCGCCGTATGAGCCGCGCCTTGGCCAGGAAGGCTTCCTCGCCCTCCTTGAGGGAAATGGAGTTTACCACGGCTTTCCCCTGCACGTTCTCAAGCCCCGCGCGGATTACCTCCCACTCCGAACTGTCAATCATGAAGGGCACGCGCGCGATGTCCGGCTCGGCCGAGAGCAGGCGCACGAAGTGTTCCATCTCGGCGCGGGCGTCCAGCAGCCCGTCGTCCATGTTTATGTCCAAAACGAGGGCGCCATCTTCTACCTGCTTGCGGGCGATGGCAAGCGCCTCGGCGTAATTTTTCTCCCTAATGAGGCGCAGGAACTTGCGCGACCCGGCCACGTTGCAACGCTCGCCCACGTTAATGAAGCGCACCTCGGGCTTCGCTTCCAAGACCTCCAAGCCCGAGAGGCGCAAGAGGCGGGGCTTTTCGGAAAAAGCCCTTGGCCTTTTCCCCGAGACCAGCGGGGGAAACCGGGCAATGAAGGCATCGGTCGTGCCACAGCAGCCGCCGACAATATTGACAAGCCCTTCCTCCACGTATTCGCGCACTTCGCGTTCCATTTCCTCGGGCGACTGGTCATACTGCCCGAGGCTGTTGGGCAGGCCCGCGTTGGGGTAGGCCGAGACAAAACACGGAGCCATCTCCGAGAGTTGCTCAAGGAAAGGCTTCAACTCCCGCGCCCCGAACGAGCAATTCAAACCCACGCTGAAGAGCGGGTAGTGGCACATCGAGACAAGCCATGCCGCCAAAGTCTGGCCCGAGAGGACGCGCCCGCTGCGGTCGGCCACGGTGGCCGACAACATGACGGGCACTTCCCGCCCGCAGGCCTGCATCGCCTCTTCCGCCGCCATGAGGGCGGCCTTGGCGTTGAGCGTGTCGAAGATGGTCTCTACCAGCAGCGCGTCCACGCCACCCTCGAGCAAGGCGGAGATTTGCCCGAAGTAAGCCGCCCGGAGCGTGGCGAAATCCAGTTCGCGCGCCGCCGGGTCGTCCACGTCCCGACTCATCGAGCAACTCTTGTTGGTAGGCCCTATGGAGCCCGCCACATAGCGCCGCTTCCCGGGGACGCGCGGCGAGTATTCGTCGGCCAGGCGGCGTGCCAGGCGCGCCCCCTCCAAGTTCAGTTCCCGCACACAGTCCGCCACGTGGTAGTCTTGCATGGAGACGGCGTTCGAGCTGAAAGTGTTCGTCTCGATGATGTCGGCCCCTGCCTCCAAGTAGCGGCGGTGTATGTCGGAAACCACGTCCGGGCGGGTCAGGTTCAGTATGTCGTTGTTGCCCTTCATCTGCCCCGGCACGCCGGCGAAGCGCGTCCCTCGGAAGTCCGCCTCGCCGAGCCCGTAGGATTGGATCATAGTGCCCATCGCGCCGTCCAGCACCAATATGCGGCGGCGGGCGTCCTCTTGCAAACCCATGCTTAGTGTTTCATGAAGCGGTCCATGTAGCGCTTGTCGTCGCGCTCCTTGATCGCCTCGCGTTTGTCGTATTGTTTCTTACCTTTACACAGGGCGACGACCACCTTGGCCAAGCCCTTTTCGTTGATGAACAGGCGGAGCGGCACCACGGTGAAGCCGGGGGTGAGCAGATCCCGCCGCAGTTTGCCAAGCTCCTTCTTCGTCAAAAGCAGTTTCCGCTCGCGCCGGGCGTTGTGGTTGTTGTACGAACCATAGAAATACTCAGCGATGTGCATGTTTTTCACCCACATCCCGTCCCGGTCCATGTAGCAGAAAGTGTCGGCCAGGCTAGCCTTCCCTTGCCGGAGCGACTTGATTTCCGTCCCGGTGAGCACTATTCCGGCCGTATAAGTGTCGATGATTTCGTAATCGAAACTGGCCTTCCGGTTCTTTATGTTTATGGGGAGTGGTTTCATAAGCGGGACTTTATTTTTTATCCGACGATGCGGTCATAGAAATTCGCGATGAGGGTTGTAAACAAAATCAGCACCAAAGTGATCAAAACCGAAATGATGAGCCGTCCCCTATCGGGCACGTCAAGCATCTTCTTGCTGCCCTCCCATACGATATAGAGCGTATAAAACTGGAAAGGGAAGCCGAGGAAAGAGAAAACCTCCACGATGTTCCCCATCGTGCGCAGCACGACCAGCAGCGTCATCGAATAGGAAAGTAGCACCGGCAACGGCATGCCCTGTTCCAAAGACCGCCACGACGAGGGGAAAAGGCGGTGCAAAAAGAAGAGCGCCAAGTAGAACCCGACGATGAACACGAAGAAAAAGCCCACGATCTCCAAGAAGGCACGGGGGACAACCTCGCCCATCGGAACCGTCCCGTCCGCCACGCGGGCGGCTACCAGCTTGGCGGCGAAGCAAAGCAGGGCGCAACAAGACACCAACGGGTACAGGTATTCGGCCACAGGGTTGCACCGCCCCTCTTCCGCCTCGCCCGCGATTTCCTCCCACGCCCTTGCGGGGTGGAAGATAACCTGGAGCACACGTCGAAAAACTTTCCTCATAAGAACCCTTGTTTCACTCGTTATTGTCCGGGACGACACGCACGAATTCATCCAGATGCCCTTCAGCATAGGCGGCCACGCGGGCAGTGAAGTCCTCCTCGCCCTCTATGAATTCCTCCTCGGGTGCTTCAAATTGGGGGAATTGCTCATAGAGCGCCATGAACTCCTCGTCGCTCCTTTCCCGCTCGAGCTCCGCGCGGTGTGCCTCGTAGACCCGCCGGGCGCGGTTGACGACCGCGGCCAAGTCGTCCAGCCCCCACGTGCGGAGCACCGCGGCGAAAGGGTTGTGGAAGACATAAGGCCCGTAGCCATTCTGGATAAGCTGGACGAAACCGCCCTCGGCCATCTCGTCGCGGAACAAACGGTAGGCAAGCAACGTGTGCTGCGCGGCCGACAATTTCGGCATCGACTCGGCAGTCAGCACCCCGCCAGCCGCCGCAAGCAGCGTACCGGCCAGCAATTCCAAAAGGCCATCCGCGCCCTCTTGCGCCGCCCGGCGCAGGGCACTCCCGGCAAGCGTAACGTCCGTTCCCATTTCCCTACAAGTACTCAGATTGGTCGGCAAAGGTACGAATTCCATCCGTATTTCGCCTTCCGCCATGGCCATTTTCTGCAAAAGCCCTATCTTTGCCCATGCTTGGGGTGGAAGCCTCGCCGCTTTTCCGCAAAACCCTCGCCGCTTTTCCGCAAAACCCTCGCTGCTATGTTCAAAAACTGCTACCGTTCCGCCGCCCTCGTGCTGCCCTTCCTCGCGGCGGCCTGCACCCCTTCCGGGCAAAACGGCCCCACCGGCCAACCGGGCGACACGCTCGAAACACGGTTTGCCCAAGGCTTCGACTTGGTGGAGCACGGCACCTACTTGGAGGCCATAGTCTACAATCCTTGGGCGCAAGGCAGCGTCCTGGCGCGCTACCTGCTGGTGCGCGACACGGCCGCCGTACCGCCCGGCGGGGGGACGAGGGTGGAAATCCCCATCGGCACGCTGGCCGCCAACTCTTCTACCTACCTGGAGCCACTGGAGATGCTCGGCGTGCTGCCGTCCGTGACGGGCGTCTGCAACGCAGACTACATCTATAACCCGCGCGTCCTGCGCGGCGTGGCCGAAGGACGCATAGCCGACCTGGGCGACTCCTACAACCTCAACATAGAGCGCCTCCTGCGCCTCGGCCCCGACGCCCTGATGACCACGGCCTACAACACGCCGGACGAGAACACCCGCCGCTTGGAACGCTGCGGGATACCCATCATCTACAATGCCGAATGGCAGGAGGCCTCCCCCTTGGGGCGGGCAGAATGGATGCGCTTCATAGCCGCCTTCTACGACCGCCTGCCCTTGGCCGACAGCCTCTTCGGGGGCATTGCTGAACGTTACTTGGCACTGAAGGGGGAAGTGGCACGCTCTTTGTCCCATGACGCGAAGCGCCCACGCCTGATGGTGGGGCAGGACTTCCGGGGAAGCTGGAGCATGCCCGCCGACAACAGCTTCAACGCCCTGCTCTACCGCGACGCGGGGGCCGACTACACCCCGCCCGCCCCCGCCACGGGGGAAGGCGCTCCCGGCCTCCCGGAGGGCAGCAACGCCACGGGAAGCCGCACTACGACGCTGGAAGCCGCGCTGCTCCAATATGGCGACGCGGACTGCTGGGTGGGCGCACAAGCATCGACCTACGAAGAGTTGCAGTCGGCCGACAGCCGCTACACCCTCTTCCGCCCTTTCCGCAGCGGGGAAGTCTACAACTTCAACGGGCGCACCACGCCCTCGGGGGGCAACGATTATTGGGAAAGCGCCATCGTGCATGCCGACACGCTGCTGGCCGACTTGGTAAAAGTGTTCCACCCCACGCTCCTCCCCAACCACAAGTTTGTCTACGTCCGCCCGCTCCACTGACGCCATGAGCCGCACCGCCGCCCGACTTGCCCTGCTGCTCCTGATGGCCACCGCCGCCTTGGCGGCCGACGTGCTTTGGGGCAACGTCCACATCGAGCCATCCGAGATAGGGAAAGCCCTGCTCGGCCGGCAAAACGACCTCATCCTGCGCGAAATCATCCTCGGCTACCGCCTGCCCAAGGCCGTGGCGGCTCTCCTCTGTGGCGGGGCGCTGGCTTTGGCGGGCTTGCTGATGCAGACTTTGTTCCGCAACCCGCTGGCCGGGCCCGACGTGCTCGGGGTAAGCGCCGGGGCCACTTTGGGCGTCGCCCTGCTCACCATGGGCGGGAGCACCCTGCTCCCCCTCCTTCCCGGCGGCATGGGCGAAGCGCTTCACCTCTGCCTCCTCTCCGGATGGGGGCAGAGCTTGGCGGCCATTGCCGGGGCGGCGCTCGTCATGGCGCTCGTGGGGGTTGCCGCGTTGCGCGTGCCGCAAGTCACCACCCTGCTCATCATCGGGCTGATGGGGGGCTACTTCATAGGCGCCGCCGTGAGCGTCTTGCAGAACATCAGCAGCCCCGACACGCTGAAGCTATTCACTTCCTGGACTTTCGGAAGCCTCGCCTCGGTAGGGACAAGGCAGTTGCACGTACTGCTGCCGCTCGTCGCGCTCGGGGCCTTGCCCGCATTTTTCCTGTCCCAGCCGCTCAACCTGCTCCAACTGGGCGAACGCCGCGCCAGCGCCTTGGGAGTGCGCGTGCGCCGCACGCACCGTATCGCCATCCTCTGCGCCTCGCTGCTCACCGGGGCGGTCACGGCCTTCGCCGGCCCCATCGCTTTCCTGGGAGTCACCATGCCCCACATCGCGCGCGGCCTGTTCCTCACCCCCGACCACCGCATCCTCCTCCCGGCGTCCTTCCTCTGCGGGAGCACCACGCTGCTGCTCTGCGACCTCATCGCGCAGCTTCCCGCCCAACCGCTGCCGCTCAATGCGGTGACGGCCCTCTTCGGGGCGCCGATCCTCGTGTACATCATCCTCAGAAGGCCTTGACCCCCGACGGGAATCCCCTTGGCAAACGACGGAAAGCGCCGACACTTTCCGGAAAAAGTGCCAGCGCTTTCCTGAAAAAAGGCAAGGCTTTCCAAAAAAAGCCCTGCGGTCTCCCGAGAAAAATCACAATAATACTTTAACGGCGACCAGCTGCCCGCCGGGCTTTTCGGCTACGAGCAAGTAAGCCCCCTTCCCGGGAAGGGAAAAGCGCCCTTGTTCGCCACCCACATAGCCCAGTTCGCCGCCCGAAATGGCATAAAGCCGGAAACCGGAAGCCCCCGGCATGGAGACCGTGAGCGTCGTGCCCTCGACTGAAACCTCCATATCCCCGGTTTCCCCTTGCAGGGTGCTTGCCTGGAAGAGGCCGTCGGCCACCGCCCGTTCGCGCATCTTAATCAATACCCACTCCTGCTCCTCTTGGCCGGAAGAGCGGGTAGCCACTTGGACCGGGCAGCCGCTCTCGTAAAAATTGCTCGCCAAGCCCACCACCGAGGCCGTCCTTCCTTCCTTGCACAAGAGATAAGTCCCCCGGTCGGTCGGCGTCAGTTGGAAAAAAGTCTTCCGGCTTCCGTTGAGGAGGTAGTCGTCCGTCTCGTAACTGACGATGGGCGTCCCGTTGGTAGCCGCATTGTTTCGGAAACCGAGCGCGCCCCCTTCGCCCGAATAGGAGAGCAAACGGTATGTCCCCGCCTCCTCGTCCGGCACCAAGCGGAAGAACTGCGCCCCGAGGGTGTCGCCGCCGTAAGGCGCCACCGTGGCCGTGTCGCCCAGTTCCGTCCCGCAGGTCAGGAAAAGCCCCGAGCGGGCATTCATCAACAGGTAGGCCTCCTCGCCGTCTTGCGGCAAGGAATCGCTTCCCGGGCAACGCCCCGCTTCGGCCTTCACTCCCCAGAGCATGCAGTTCGTGCGGCCACCACAGAGGGAAAACGTCCACTTAAAGGAAGAGGTGTATTCGTCGTATTGGTAAAACACGCAACCCTCGTAGGTCGTCTCCCCGAGGGTCATCGACAGCGCGTTGCGGCTTTCCCCCTCGGGCAGCCGCCACGTCCCGCTGGCCGCCCCGCTGACCGTGCCGTCGGCATGGAGCGTCAGGGCTTGCGACTCGATGATTTCCTTCGATTCGCCTGTCCCGAGGTCGAGATACTGGTAAGTCCCGGCCAATTCCTCCGCACTGCACAGCCCATCGACTTCCCCGCCGGAGTAACGCAGGGGAGCCACCACGGGCCAACCGTCGGCGTTCATCTGCATCGGGTGCACGCGTACCTCGTGGTATTCCCCCGTTGCGGAAAAACGGGTATGGAAGATGAGGAAATATTGCTTCGTCTGCGGGTCGTAATATGCGGAATTATGCCCAGGCGACATGTAGTCGCCCGCCGTCCCCTCCTCGCCTTCCCCCGGGAGGAAGCGGTGGTTTCCCATAATCTTCAAGCCGTAACGGTACATCGTGCTGTTGCTTCCGCGGGCATACAGTATGTTTTGCCCCTTTTCGTCGTAATATGGCCCGTAAGGCGTGGTACTTCTCGCCACGCGCAGGTTGTAACCGTCTTGTTGCGCCAAGCCTCCCATGGAAAGGAAGAGGTAGTAATAGTCCGTTTCGGGACTGTATAAAATATAAGGGGCTTCCATATCGCAAGAACCTCCCGCCAAACGCTGGCCGTACGGCCAGTTTTCGGCAATAGTGGAAGGCTGTTGCGCACGGGGCAGTATGCTCCCGTCTTCCGGGTTCATTTCCAAAATAAAAATGCCGCCGGAGTAGGAACCGTAGACCATCCAAAGTCGTCCTTCCTTGTCATAAAAGACGTTGGGGTCTACGCAGTTCGGCATATTGGTGATGTCGAAATAGATGGTAGAGCCGTCGCCCGGGTCGTAAGCCTGGCCGTAGCCATTGGAGCGGCGCAGCACGCCCAAGTCCGTAAATGGGCCTTCGGGCGAATCGGCCACGGCGTATCCTATCAAGGCTTGGGGGCATGAGCCTTGGCACACGCAATAATACATGAGATAGCGCCCGTCGGGGAGCTGGAGGTAGTCGCCCGCCCAGAAAGTCTCCGTGTCGCCCCAGTCCAAGGCCTCGGCCAGTTCCTCGGTGATGTTGCTGAAATAAGGCTGGTCCTGCACGCTGCCGCCCACTTGCGTCCAGCGCATCAGGTCGGCGGACTTGGCCCCGCCCATGTGCGAGCCTATGATATAATACATGCCCTCCGGGGTACGGATTATGGACGGGTCGTGGACCGAGACATTGACGAAGTCAGTAGCGCCCGCGCCGGGCAGGAAACGGACAGCCCCGGCGAGGAAAAGGGAAAGGAGGAAGAGTCGGTGCTTCATGGCATTGATGTTTTTTGCGTGTTTCCGCCGCACATTCCCGGGATTTCCCTTGCCGCTTTCCCGGGAAAGCGGCAGCGATTCCACTTGGAAGTGCCGGCACTTTTCTACGGCAATATTAACGATTCCCGGGCAAACTTACGCATAGTTCCAGGGAAAAAATGTTATTTTGTAACCGAAACTAAACTTTGACCCCAAAAAACGCCCCAATAAACGCACAAAAGCCGGAGAAACAGGCCGCGCAAGCGGCGGCAGACGGGGGAAAAGCCTTAACTTTAGGGGCAAAAACAGGCGGGAAAGCTTTCCGCCCCCTAAAGCATACGAAGCAAGATGGATAAAACAAAGAAAACAAAGTACCTCCACCGCGACATAAGCTGGATGTACTTCAACCGGAGAATCCTGCAAGAAGCCATGCGCAAGGAAGTGCCCGTCATGGAGCGCCTCTCCTTTTTGGGCATTTACTCCAACAACCTGGACGAATTCTTCAAGGTGCGCGTCGCATCCATCACGCGCATCGCCGAATGCGAGGAGAAGTCGGCGCAGAAAGAACGGGAACAGGCGCTTGCCTTGCTCAAGGAAATCAACGCGCTCAACAACCGCTACGCAAAGGACTACGAGGCGGCCATAACGGAAGTGACCGAGACCCTGCGGGAAAAGAACATATGCATCGTCGACGAGACGCAGCTCACCGGCGACCAGACGGCCTACGTGCTCGACTACTTCCGCAAGCACTTGGAAGGGACGCTCATGCCCGTTTGGATTTCGGAAGTGAAGCAACTCACCGGCGAGGAAGACGAACATACTTACTTGGCCGTGAAGCTGGGCCGGACGGCCTCCGGGCAAAAGGCGCGCAACGAATACGCCGTCATCGGGATGACCCCCTCCGGCAGCGAGCGGTTCCTGCGCTTGCCCGACAAAGAGGGCGTAAGCTTCGTGATGTACATGGACGACGTGTTCCGCATCTGCCTGCCCCAAATCTTCAAGGGGCTGGACTTCGACCATTTCGAGGCCTATGCCTTCAAATTCACGAAAGACGCGGAAATGGAAATCGACAACGACCTGCGCAACGGCACCCTGCAAAAGATATCGAAAGGCGTGAAGAGCCGGCGCAAGGGCCTCCCCTTGCGCGTCGTCTACGATGCCCGCATGCCGAAAGAGCTGCGCAAAAAGATTATCGCGAAGCTCAACTTGGACCGGCTGGACACCCTTTTGGCCGGCGGCAAGTACCAAAACCACAAAGACCTGATGAGTTTCCCCGACTGCGGGCGGACAGACCTGCGCTACCCCTGCTGGACACCCATCGTAAAGCCCGAGCTCGACGTGCCCGAGTCGCTGCTGAAGCTCATCAGCGAGCGCGACCGGTTCATCCATGTCCCCTACCATTCGTTCAATTCCTACCTGCGTCTCCTCCAAGAGGCCGCCATCCACCGCGAAGTGCGCTCCATAAAGACAACCTTATACCGCCTCGCCAAGGATTCCAAGGTAGTGAAGGCGCTGATTTGCGCCGCGAAGAATGGGAAAAAGGTAACGGTCGTCATCGAATTGATGGCCCGCTTCGACGAAGCGCCCAACATCGCCTGGTCGAAAAAGATGCAAGATGCGGGCATCCGCGTCGTATTCGGCGTAGAGGGGCTGAAGATCCATTCCAAAATCACCCACATCGAGCTGAGCAACAACCGGCACATTGCCTGCATCAGCACAGGCAACTTCCACGAAGGGAACGCCCGCCTCTACACCGACTTCCTGCTAATGACCGCCAACCGCCGCATCGTCCGCGACGTGGCTTCGGTGTTCGACTTCATTGAGAAGCCCTACACGCCGGTCAAGTTCCATGAATTGCTGGTTTCGCCTAATGAAATGAAGAAAAAGTTCCTCCATTTGATTGCAACCGAGATAAAAAACCACCTCGCAGGCAAGCCCGCTTACATACGCATCAAGGCCAACCACATAACCGACCCCATCATGGTGAAGAAACTCTACGAGGCTTCGGCCGCAGGCGTGCCCGTCGACCTCAGCGTGCGCGGCAACTGTTCGCTCTTCACCGGCCTCCCCGGCCAAAGCGAGACGATGCACATCAACGGAGTGATAGACCGCTATCTGGAACATGCCCGCATTTTCATCTTCGCCGCAGGGGGAGAGGAAAAAACGTTCATCGGGTCCGCCGACTGGATGCCGCGCAACCTGGATTACCGCATCGAAGTCGTCACGCCCGTCTACGACCCACAGATAAAAGAAGAGCTGAAATACATAATAGACTGCGCCCTGCGCGACACGCAGCAGGCACGCATCGTGGACGGGACGGGGCGGAACCTGATACCCTGCCAGGCGCAGGGCGCCGAACCTTTCCGCTCGCAGGAAGCCCTATACCGCCACTACCTGGAACAGACACAACCCACACGGACAACCCTACCACAAGATAAGGAGGAAAAGGAAATTGAAATCGAATAATTACGCAGCCATCGACATCGGCTCCAACGCCGTGCGCTTGCTCGTCAAGCAAGTCTCCATGCCGGAAAACGGGGGCACGCCCGAGTTTTCCAAGAAACTATTCCTGCGCGTGCCGCTCCGCCTGGGCTTCGACTCGTTCCAGAAAGGGAGCATCAGCCCCGCAAAAGCCGAGAAGCTCCTGCGCCTGATGAAGGCCTACCGGCAGTTGATGAAAATCTATGAAGTCAATAAATACCGGGCCTGCGCCACCTCAGCCATGCGCGACGCGGCCAACGGGAAAGAGCTGATACGGAAAATCCGGGAGGAAGGCAAGATCAAGATAGAAATCATTCCCGGCGAGGAAGAAGCCCAAATCATTTACAACAACCACATCGAGCGCATCGAGGACCGCACGGGCAATTTCCTCTACGTGGACGTGGGCGGCGGCTCGACCGAGGTAAACTTCCTGCACGACGGGCAGCTCCGGTTTTCCGCTTCCTACAACATCGGTACCGTCCGCGTGCTCTCGAAGGGAATCATCGAGAAGGACTGGCGGAAGATGGCCGACGAGGTGGCACGCACCACCGCCTCCTTCCCCGGCACCCAGATCATAGGCTCGGGCGGAAACATCAACCGCCTCTACCGCCTGGCCGAGGACAAAGACAAGGAAAAGCAGGTATTCCCCGTCGGCGAACTGCAACGCCTCTACGACCGCCTCCTGCCGCTCACGCCCGAGGAGCGCATGGAAGCGTTCCGCATCAAGGCCGACCGTGCCGACGTCATAGTGCCTGCCGCACGCATCTTCCTCACCTTGGCGCAAGCCTGCGGGGCGCAATACATCCATGTCCCCGTCATCGGGCTGGCCGACGGCATCATCGACACGCTCTACAAGCAAGACATGGAACGTCCCGACACCGCGCCCGGCAGGAAGACGCCATAGGCCGCGGGGCAGAACCCCGGGAACTTTTCCCGGGAATTGCCGGCACTTCCCCAAAAAAGCCCAAAGGCTTCCCGCAAGGAGCCCTTGGGCTTTTCCCGTCCCGCGCCCCGGGAAAAGCGAGGGAAACGGGCGGAAGACGGGCAAATGAGCATATTGTCCTATCTAATAGCAATTATAGACTACCCGGGAACGGGGAATGTCCCTAACTTTGCACCCACATTCCTCCCGAAAAGGACAGCAGAAACAAAAAACAGACACCTATGGAAAAAATCCTCCCCACCCTGCTCCTGGCTGCGCTCTGCGGCGCGGCAGTCCCGGCAGCCGCCCCGGCACAAGGGCAAACCCAGCCGGAAAAAGAACCCATGGCAGAGGGTCCCTACGAACCGACGTGGGAATCGCTCGCAAAATACGAAGTGCCCGAATGGTTCAAGGATGCCAAATTCGGAATCTGGGCACATTGGGGGCCCCAATGCCAGCCCGAGGCCGGCGACTGGTACGCACGCAGCATGTACTACCCCGGAAGTTGGGCCAACAAATACCACGTGGAACACTACGGCGACCCGTCGGAGTTCGGCTTCAAAGACGTGATCAACGAATGGAAAGCCCGCAACTGGGAGCCCGACTCGCTCATCCGCCTCTACAAAGACGTCGGCGCGCGCTACTTCATGACGCTCGCCAACCACCACGACAACCTCGACCTCTGGGACAGCCCCTACCAGCCTTGGAACTCCTGCAACATGGGACCCAAGCGCAACATCGTGGGCGAATGGGCCGAAGCCTGCAAGAAGTACGGCCTGCCCTTGGGCGTAAGCATACACGCCTCGCACGCCTGGACCTGGTATGAAGGCTCGCAAGACTACGACGGCAAGCTCACCCGCGAAGACGGCAAAGGCCGGTGGTGGGAAGGCTACGACCCGCAAGACCTTTATGCGCAGAACCACCCCAGAAGCCAAGGCAGCGAAAACGAAGGCACCATACACAGCCAATGGGAATGGGGCAACGGGGCGGCACAACCCTCCGCGGAGTTCCAGGCCAACGTCTACAACCGCACCGTAGACCTCATCAACCGCTACGACCCGGCAGTCATCTATTTCGATGACACGGCAGTGCCCTTCTACCCTATCAGCAACGTGGGGATGCAAATCGTCGCCCACTACTACAACCACGACTTGCAGAAGCACAAGAAAGCACAAGTGGTCGCGACCGGGAAGAAGCTCAACGAAGAGCAAAAGGGCTGCATGCTCTGGGACGTGGAGCGCGGCATCCCCGACCGCCCGCAAGACGTCTATTGGCAGACTTGCACCTGCCTGGGCAACTGGCACTACGACCGCGGGCTTTATGAGCGCGACGGATACAAATCGGCCGCGACCGTCGTGAAAATGCTCATCGACATCGTGAGCAAGAACGGCAACCTCCTCCTGAGCGTCCCCCTGCGCGGCGACGGCAACCCCGACGAAAAGGAACTGAAGATACTGCAAGACCTGAAAAAATGGATGGACGACCACAAAGAGAGCATCTACGACACGCGCCCGTGGAAAGTCTTCGGCGAAGGGCCGACGGCTGAAGAAGCCCGCCCCCTCAACGCGCAAGGCTTCAACGAGGGCGTAAACTACACGGCTGCCGACGTGCGCTACGTGGAGAAGAAGGGCACCGTCTACGCTTCGCTGCTCGGCTGGCCCGAAAACCGCAGCGTGACGCTCAAGGCACTGGCCACGGGCTCTGGGAACTACGCGGGGAAGGTGAAGAAAGTGAAGCTCCTCGGAGGCGGCGAACTGCCCTTCAGCTGCGACGGCGCAGGCCTGCACGTGGAGCTGCCCGCATCGCCCACGAACGACATACTGCCCGTGATGGAAATCACCTTCAGCAAACGCTGAAAAGCCCCGGCGCTTCCCGGGACAAGCCCTGCACCTTTTTCCAAAAAGCCACGCAGGAAACCCCGGGACACAGCCCTACAAAACCTCGGGAGACCCCGCCCCTCCGGCGGGACAGGCGCTCCCCTTTCCACCGAGTTGCGGCGGAAAGGGGAGCATTCCGCTTCCGGAAAGGCGAAAAAAACGTAATTTGGGTAATAGTCCATGAAACCCGATTCCTTATCTTTGGAACGTTTATCCTTATTTCTCTTATGGCTTATGTTACGGAAAACCCGACTTTTTCTCGCAATCCTATTCTTCGTGTGCATCACATGGCTGTTCCTTGACTTCACGGGCACTGCACATGCTTGGCTGGGATGGATGGCAAAAATCCAGTTCCTCCCCGCCGTCTTGGCGCTCAACGCGGGTGTCATCGCGTTCCTGCTGCTGCTCACGCTCATCTTCGGCCGGGTCTACTGCTCGGTCATTTGCCCCTTGGGCGTGTTCCAAGACGTGGCCAGCTGGCTGGGCAAGCGTAAAAAGAAAAACCGCTACTCCTATTCGCCGGCGCGCCATGCCCTGCGCTACGGGGTGCTGGCCCTCTTCGTCGCCGCGGCGCTGGCCGGCATCGGTTCTTTCGTGGCCCTGCTCGCGCCGTACAGCTCCTACGGGCGCATCGCCTCCAACTTCTTCGCCCCCCTCTACCGCTGGGGCAACAATGCCTTGGCCTTTGCCGCGGAACGCTTCGGCAGCTACGCGTTCTACTCTACGGAAGTGTGGATGAAGGGCTTGCCCACGTTCATCATCGCAGGCATCACGCTCGTGGCCCTCATAGTCTTGGCATGGAAGAACGGGCGCACTTACTGCAACACGGTATGCCCCGTGGGCACGGTGCTCGGCCAAGTGGCCCGTTTCTCTTGGCTGAAACCCGTGATAGACCCTACGAAATGCATACAATGCGCACTCTGCGCGCGCAACTGCAAGGCTGCCTGCATCGACATCAAGGGCTACCGCATCGATTACAGCCGCTGCGTCAGCTGCATGGACTGCATAGGCAAATGCCGGAAAGACGCCATCCACTACACCCACCCCGCCCCGGCCACCTCCCGGGGGGCAGCCCCCGCCCCGGAGAGACCGGCGGCACAAGCTGGTAAGGCACAGGCCGCACCCGGGGGCAACGGACGCCGCCGCTTCCTCGCCTCCTCGCTGATGGCGGCCTCGGCACTCGCCCTGAAGGCACAAGAGAAGAAGGTGGACGGCGGGTTGGCCGTGATAGAAGACAAGGTAGCGCCTGCGCGCACGCGGCATATCCTACCCCCCGGGGCACTCAGCGCGCGCCACTTCGCACAGCACTGCACGGCCTGCCAGCTCTGCGTGTCGGCCTGCCCCAACGGGGTGCTCCGCCCTTCAACCGACTTGGCACGCTTCATGCAGCCGGAATCGTCCTACGAGCGTGGCTACTGCCGCCCCGAATGCACGCGCTGCTCCGAGGTGTGTCCCACGGAAGCCATACGCCCCATCACGCAAGCCGACAAGTCGGCCACGCAGATAGGCCATGCCGTATGGGTCAAAGCCAACTGCATCCCGCTGACCGACGGGGTACAATGCGGCAACTGCGCCCGCCACTGCCCCACGGGCGCCATACAGATGATTCCCTCCGCGCCCGCCAATCCCGACGCGCCGCGCATCCCCGCCGTCAATACGGAGCGGTGCATCGGCTGCGGGGCCTGCGAGAACCTCTGCCCGGCACGGCCGTTCAGCGCAATCTACGTGGAAGGAAACGAAATGCACCGCAGCATCTAACCGGGAAAACCGCTGCCATTTTGGATGGAAAGCGTTGCCACTTTTACTTGAAAAACGAAGCACTCCCTATGAATAAGACAAACGAAAAAGACATATCGCGCCGCTGCTTCCTCAAAACCATGGGAGCGGCAGGAGCCGCGGCCGCGGGACTCGCGGCCTGCAACGGAAACGGGAACAAATCCGAGGACGAAAGCCGCGGGCAAACCGGCACGGGCAAAATGACCTACCGCACCAACCCCAAGACGGGCGAGCAGGTGTCAATCTTAGGATACGGTTGCATGCGCTGGCCCATGACCCGCGAAGGGGGCAAAAAGGAAGGCCGGGAAGTCATCGACCAAGAAACCGTCAACCAATTAGTGGACTATGCAATCGCGCACGGGGTAAACTATTTCGACACTTCCCCCGGCTATTGCCAAGGACTCTCGGAGCACGCCACGGGAATCGCCCTCAGCCGCCACCCGCGCAACCAGTACTTCATCGCCACGAAACTCTCCAACTTTGCCCGGTCCACTTGGGCACGCGAGGCTTCGATAGCCATGTACCACAACTCGTTCAAGGAGCTTCAGACGGACTACATAGACTACTACCTGCTCCACAACGTAGGCGGCGGAAGGGACGCCATGGCCGAGTTCAACGCGCGCTACATGGACAACGGCATGCTCGACTTCCTCTTGGCGGAACGCGAGGCCGGACGCATCCGCAACCTCGGCTTCTCCTACCACGGGGACATCCGCGTATTCGACCGCCTGCTCGCCCAACACGGCCATTACCGCTGGGACTTCGTGCAAATCCAGATGAACTACCTTGACTGGAAGTTCGCCAAACAAAACAACCCTTCCAACACAAACGCGGAATACCTCTACAACGAGCTGGCCACAAGGAAGATTCCCGTCGTCATCATGGAGCCGCTGTTGGGCGGAAGGCTCTCGAACGTGCCCGACAACATCGTGACCCACTTCAAAGGGCGCGACCCCGAAGCCAGCGTGGCCTCGTGGGCATTCCGCTTTGCCGGCACTTATCCTGACATCCTCACGGTACTGAGCGGCATGACCTGCATGGAACACCTGCAAGACAACCTGCGCACCTACTCGCCCCTGCACCCCTTGACGGAAGAAGAACTGGCCTTCCTGCAGCAGGCGGCTACGATGATGATGAAATTCAATACGATTCCCTGCAACGACTGCAAGTACTGCATGCCCTGCCCCTACGGGATTGACATCCCGGCCATCCTCCTGCATTACAATAAGTGCCTGAACGAGGGGAACATCCCCGTAGACCGGCAAGCCCCGGCCTACCGCGCGGCGCGGCGCGCCTACCTCGTGGGCTACGACCGCAGCGTGCCGCGGCTCAGGCAGGCAGACCACTGCATAGGCTGCGGCCAATGTGTGCCCCACTGCCCGCAGCAAATCAACATTCCCCACGAGCTGCACCGCATCGACAAGTATGTGGAAAGCCTAAAACAAGAAACGCTCTAACCGCGACACGCGCCGGACCTATGGAACAACTCATTGCCCGCCTCGAAGCCGAACAGTGCTCGTGCGTCATCAGCAACGCAGGCGAAACGCGCGTCTACCGCGGACGCGGCATCAGCGACCTCTACCACCTCTACCGTAGCGAACCGCACTTCCTGCGGGAAGCCGCCATGGCCGACAAGGTGGTGGGCAAGGGCGCTGCCGCGCTCATGGCCACGGCGGGAATCAAAGAAGTGTATGCCGGGGTCATCAGCCTACCGGCTTTCGTCCTGTTACGCAAGCAAGGCGTTGAAGTGCGCTACGGGAAACTTGTACCCTTCATACTGAACCGTGCGGGAAACGGGTGGTGTCCGCTGGAGACACGATGCCAATGGGAACACGGCCTCCCGGAGTTACTCGCGGCCATACGGCACTTTGTCGAAGGACATGCGGCGCTTCCGCCCAAAAACGGCAGCACAAACGGGTGAAACCGCCGCAGGGGATTCCACCCGGCCGAAATACTGCAAACCTCAAAAACGAACGATATGGAAACCAAAACTGCCAAACTGTACGACCTTTCCTACGGCGAAATGAAGACTTACCTGGTGGCCACGCTCTTCGTGGCAGGCAACATTGTCCTCCCCCAGCTGTGCCATCTCCTGCCCCAAGGCGGCACCACGTGGCTCCCGATTTACTTTTTCACGCTTGTCGGCGCCTACAAATACGGCTGGCGCGCCGGGTTGCTCACCGCTCTCGCCTCGCCGTTGCTTAACAGCCTGCTCTTCGGCATGCCGGCTCCCGCCGCACTGCCCGCCATCCTCGTCAAGTCCTCGCTCTTGGCCGCTGCCGCCGGATTTGCCGCCGCACGCGCAGGGCGCGCAAGCCTGCCGGTCCTCGTTGCCGTGGTTGCTGCCTACCAAGCCATCGGCTCCTTGGCCGAATGGGCGCTCACGAGCAGCCCCGCTGCCGCGTTGCAGGACTTCCGCATAGGAGTGCCCGGCATGTTGCTCCAAGTATTCGGGGGATATGCCTTCCTCAAGTACTTGCTCCGCCGGTAGCGACGCCCCCGTACAAGAAACGCGCAAGCCGTGCCCCCTTTTCTCGGAGGCACGGCTTGCGCGTTTCCATTGGCCGCACTGCGCGAAAAGGGACACGGGCCGGGAAAATCACCGAAGGGATTATTGAAAGAATGCCTCATGGAACGGCCTTTTACCTACCTTTGCAAGCATGATTCAAGAGGACTTCAAGTTTTATAAACCATGCAGGTTACTGCAACACTACGTCAGGTATTACTGGGTTTTCAAGAGCAACCGGAAGCTGAATACCCTTACTTTCCCTATCGGATGCCCGCAAATCATCTTCCACAAAAAAGCACCGCTTTACGTTCCGGAGCTGGAAACCTTCCAACCGGCATTCGCCATCAGCGGCCAAGTGGACTACCTTTCCCATTTATGCGCGGAGGAGGACGTGGAAATGATCGTGGCCGTATTCCAGCCATACGCCATGAAAGCATTCCTCAACCTGCCCATATCCCTATTGCACAATCAAGAAGTCTCCGGTTACGACCTCGGAAACCGGGGATTGGAAGAGCTGGCTGCCCGAATCTCCGACTGCAAAAGCACGGAAGCATGTGTCCACATGATGGAACAATGGCTGCTGTCGCAAATGGCAGGCATCCAAACCCCGAAAGTCGACCATAACATGGGAAGAATGGCCGCCGCCATCAAGCTACTGCTCCGTACACCGGAAACTTCCGTTGCAGGATTAGCCTCTGCCTCCTGCCTGGGCAAAAAGCAATTTGGACGCTTGTTCAACGACATGGTGGGAGCCAATCCAAAAGAATACGCAAGGATAGTCCGCTTCCAGAAGTCGCTGAAACTCTTGCAGCACCGCCCGGGCAGCATCAACCAGGCGCAAC
>CAYTPX010000009.1:0-3527 GCA_964439955.1 uncultured Bacteroidaceae bacterium
CAAGGACCCTCTGATTAACAGTCAGATGCTCTAACCGACTGAGCTAAGGAAGAGTGTATTTTTCTTAATTGCGGTGCAAAAATACGGCGATATTTTGGCATTTGCAATATCTTTGCGAAAAAAATATCGGGAACATGAAATACTTCCTCAAAAAGCCTTGGCACTTTTCCGGAAAAGTGCCCCGCCTTTTCCGGAAAGAGACGGCACTCCTTCTCATCTTCTGCATGGCCTTTGCCTCGGAAGCCTGCGCGCAGCAGAAAGAAAACCGCAGGTTTGAAATAAACCGCAACCTCGACTACTTCAACTTGGTATTCAAGAACGTAGACCTCTTCTATGTTGATTCTATAGACGCCGAGCGGACCATCCAGACCGGCATACGTTCCATGCTCCGGTCATTAGACCCGTACACGGAATTCTACCCGGAAAAGGAATCCGATGAGTTCAAAATGCTCATGTCCGGCAACTACGGCGGCATCGGCGCCATAATCATGCTCTACAAGAACGGGGAGATTTGCATAGCAGAGCCCTACGAAGACCAGCCGGCGGCGCGCTTCGGGCTGAAGACGGGCGACATCCTGCTCGAAATAGACGGCCAGCCGCTCAAAGGCCTCAACACTTCCCAAGTGAGCGAACGCCTGCGCGGGCCAAGCGGCAGCACCTTGAAAGTAAAAGTGCGCCGGCCCGGGGAAGAAAGCCCGATAGAGTTGGACATCGTGCGCAGCTCCATCCAAATCCCTACCGTACCTTTCTATAAGAAATACCCGGGGGACGTGGGATACATCTACCTCAACTCGTTCACCGGCGAGCCGTCCAAGGAATTCAAGGCAGCCTTCCTCGACCTGAAGAAGCAGGGAATCACCTCGCTGGTCATCGACCTGCGCAACAACACGGGCGGTCTCATGGAAGAGGCCGTGGCCATTGCCAATTTCTTCCTCCCCAAAGGCCAAGAGATAGTAACTACCCGGGGGAAGGGGCAGCGCGTGGAACAAACATACAAGACCTCCGGCACACCGCTCGACACGGAAATCCCCATCGCCGTGCTGGTCAACGGGGTCTCCGCCTCGGCGTCCGAAATCCTGGCCGGGGCTTTCCAGGACTTGGACCGCGCCGTCGTCATCGGCGAACGCACTTATGGGAAAGGGCTGGTGCAGAGCACGCGCGCACTGCCTTATGGAGCAAGCATGAAGATTACCACCGCGAAATACTACATACCCAGCGGCCGCTGCATCCAAGCCATCGACTACACAAAACATGAAAGCATAAACTACGGGGACACGATACCCGACAGCCTGACCCACGAGTTCCGCACGAAATCAGGCCGCCTTGTGCGCGACGGCGGCGGCATTATGCCCGACATCATAGTAAAGCAGCCCGACATGTCCACCTTCGCTTTCAACATCAGCCCGGAGGTTGATACGATGCGCAACATATTCGACTTCGCCACCCAATACTGCTTGGAACACAAGGACGGCATCGCCACGCCGGACAAGTTCGAGATTTCCGACGAAGACTACGCCCGCTTCCTCAAACAGCTGGAGGAACACAAGTTTTCCTACAAGCTGGCCAGCGAAAGGCTGCTGAAGGAACTGGAAACGAACCTTGACCGCGAGGGATACGGCGAGCAGGCCAAAGCGCAAATCGACGCGCTCGGGCAACTGTTCAAGCCCGATATCGCGCGCGACATGGAAACCTTCAAGAAAGAAGTCAAGCAACTGATAGAAATGGAAATCGTACGCCGCTACTATTTCCAGCGGGGCGAAATCGAGCTCCTGCTGCGCAGCGACGACCTGTTGCCCAAGGCTTTCGAAATACTGTCCAAGCCAGAACAATACCACGCCCTGCTCCGCCCGGAAGAAACGGAGGGGGGAAAACCCGTGGCCCTGAAGTAGGGAAGCCGCGCAATGAAGCTGCCTCCCGCCTGCCAGGCCGTGCTCCTCCCGACAGCCTACCTGCCGCCCGTGGAATACGTCGCATGGGTGGCGCGCGCCGGGCATGTGCTCATCGAGCAATACGACACCTATACCAAGCAGACGTACCGCAACCGCTGCCTCATAGCCACCACGGGCGGGGTGCAGGCGCTGACCGTCCCTGTCGAAAAGGGGGAAGGGTCGCACGTGCCGACACGCGACCTGCGCATCTCGGCGCACGGCAACTGGCCGCGCCTCCACTGGCAAGCCCTCCAGTCGGCCTACCGCAGTTCGCCCTTCTTTGACTACTACGCCGACGAGTTCGCCCCATTCTACGAGCAGAAGCACACCTTCCTCGCCGACTTCAACGAAGCCCTCCTGCGCCTCATCCTGCAATGCATGGGCATAGAGGCCCGCATCAGCCGCACCACCGCCTTCCGCCCGCCGGAAAAAGGCGGGAGGCCGGAGGGAAAAGCCTTGCCCCTTTCGCCCGGGAGCGCTGGCGCTTTCCCCCAAGGCCGGCGGCACTTTCCCCCCGATGCCAGCCCCGGCATGCAGGAAGCCGCCGCGCCCATCGACCTGCGCGAGGCCATCCACCCCAAGCACCCCCGCCCCACCGGTTTCCGGGCGCGCCCCTACTACCAAGTATTTGCCGGGCGCTTCGGCTTCCTGCCCAACCTGAGCAGCGTGGACCTCCTCTTCAACATGGGCCCGGAGAGCATCCTCGTCCTGCGCGACAGCCTCCCCCTGCCAGACGGGCAGCCCCTCCCCGGAAAATAATGCCGGGGGAACACGCCGATACGGCTATTTTTTACCTACCTTTACCGCGATTTTTAGTATTAACCCCCAAAGAAAACCGTTGAACCAACCCACAGAAACGAACTAAGGACACTACATATTAACCCAAATGCATTAGCTATTGTTTCGCGTTTAGCCAAAAGCCTCGGAAACTTGTTGGAAATAAAAACGAAAGAAACACAGCGTGTTTGCTCCCTTGTATGGAAGCCTCCAAAATCACAATGCCAATGCTTACGCCCGAAGGCGCAAGTATTCTCTTACGATTTTGGAGGGGTTTCCATCCGAGGCTGCCCCTAAGCTAAACGCGGTAAGAAGGGCTTGCGCCTTTCTGCTGCGGGTAGGCGGACTGATAGTGATGCAGAAAACTATCAGTACCGATGGCGAAAAGCAAAACCCTCCTCTCTTCTAAGAAAAAGAAGAACGACGAATTCTATACCCTCTACGAAGACATCGCAGCCGAAGTGCCGCGCTACCGCGACCAACTGCGGGGCAAACGCATCCTCTGCCCCTGCGATTGGGACGAAAGCTACGACGAAGTGTTCGTCTACAAGGCCGCTTCCGAAGCAATCCGCACCGACTTCTTCGGGAGCGGCACGGTAAAGGAAATCGACCTGCCCCGCAGTTCCGGCCGCATCGAGCGCGATGTACGGCTCATACGCTGCAACTTTGCCAAATTCCTCGTGGCGCACGCCGACGACTACGGCATACGTTCCGTATCGGTAAGCGGCTATAATCCCCGGACGGGGCAAGGCGTGCGCTTCCAAGACATCGACTATTCGCGCTACGACCTCATCATCACCAACCCTCCCTTTAGCATTTTCC
>CAYTPX010000009.1:3627-10244 GCA_964439955.1 uncultured Bacteroidaceae bacterium
TCATCCGCCGCCGCCATCCCGGAGAACCATGAGCCGCCCCGCCCTCAAACTGCCGCAGAATGGCCCCAAGAGTGCCGCACCTTTTTCCGGAAAGCCCTTCCCCTTTTGCCGGGAAGCGCAGGCACTTCTCGCCGGGCGAACCCCATAAAACCCATCCATCATGAAGATAAAAGACCTATACGAACAAGTGCGCGACGGGAAAATAGTGAGCGACATCGACCTCCAGCGCGAGATAATCTACAACACGGAGAAGCAGTCGCTCGTCATTGACAGCATCGTCACGGGCATCCCCCTGCCCGCCTTCTATCTTTGGCGCAACGCCGGGGGCATACTGGAAGTGCTCGACGGGAAACAACGCATCGAGGCCATCAAACGGTTCAAGGAGAACGACCTGGAATACCAAGGCAAGATATGGAAAGCCAGCGACCCCGCGTTGCAACAGCGCGTGGACGAGACGGAACTTACGCTCATCACCAGCTCGGGCACGGAAGAGCTCAAACGCGAAATATTCCGCCGCATCAACACCCTCGGCGTGCCGCTCTCGCCCTACGAGGTAATCAACGGGCTGTACCACGGGGAGTACCTGCGCGGGCTCACCGCCTACGTCTCGCAAGACAAGGCAGCCCTCAAGGTATTGGGCGGCAACAGCCGGGGGAAGAACCAGATGAAGGTGCTGAAGATGCTCGCCTGCCTGCGCGGGGAGAAGGACTTGCACAAATACGCGGAGCAGCGGAAAAACACGTCCTTCGCCGCCGACCAGCGGGAAGCGGAGCGGTACATGCGTCTCATACGGGACGTTTTCGGCAACGGCAAGCAGTTCGACACCTACTTCGCCCTCGCCGTGAAGTACTATGCCGACTTTGCCATCTGGAAGGAGCATGCCGCCGCCATCCAAAGCCGCATACGGCGCTACCTGAGGAGCGACGAGGCGCGCCTGACGGACAAGGCCGCGGAGATAGAAGCCCTCATCCTGGCCGAAGTGCAGGGCATCCGCGTGGACGAAAAACGGCTCTTCACGCCCGACGACAAGCAGGAACTGCTGGGCAAGCTCAAGCCCGACGACGAAGGCAAGTACGCCTGCGCCCTGTGCCGACGGCGTTTCTACGCCGACGAGCTTACCGTGGACCACATAGAGCCTTGGAGCAAGGGCGGGCGCACGGTACTCTCCAATGCCCAACTGCTGTGCCGCGCGTGCAACAGCCGCAAGGGCAACCGGTGAGCGCGGCACGCCGTCCGGGGAAACCCGCCCGCCCCTCACCCAAAGGCCTGTGCCCCTTTCGGGGAAAGCCCCGCAGGAAACAAGGAAAACCCCTGCGCCTTCTGCCAGAAAGGTGCAGGGGTTTTTCCCACACGCCCGGGGCGGGCGGGCAGGGGCACGGCCATCAGAGCTCCACGTTGAGCTGCACGACGTAAGTGCGCGGGGCTGCCAAGGCCATGGGACGGTAGGAATACTCCGTATTCGTCAGGTTGTTGATGAGGAACTTGAAGGCGACCTCCTTGGTGACGCGCACCCCGAAGCGGAAATCCACCGTGCAATAGTCCGTATTATGCTCCGCCCAATAAGAAGCGAGCGTCTGCCCGTCGATATTCCCGAACAGGATGTCGCGCACATAGTCCATCAAATCCTTCGAATCCTTCTCCCTTTCGTCCACCATCAGGTAGTCCACGGCCAGCATCTTGCTCTTCCACGTGAGGTTGGCGCCCACGCTGATGCGCTTCCACGAGAAGTCGAGCGAGGCTTTCAGCGTGTGCTTTTGGCGGTACTTGAGGTACTTCGAGTTGTTCGACTTTTCCTTCATCTGCAAAGGGTCGGTATATTGGTCCTCACGCGCGTTGCGTTCTTTGTAGTCGGCATCGCGCGGTTCGGTATAGGTATAGCCCAGCGAGTAGTTCAAGGCCGTGTTCTTGTCAAAAGCGTATTGCCCCGTGGTCTCCAGCTCTACGCCGTAGATTTGCGCCTTTGAGACATTGCGGAACTGCGCGCCTATCCCGACGACACTCATGGGGTTTCCGTTGTAAGTGTACTCACCGGTAGTCAATCCGCCATGGGTGTTGATGGCCTCTATGAGGTCGCTTATCCCCTCGCTCGGGCGGTAAACCCCGTTTTCGTCCAGCGTAAGCAGGCCGAAATAGTACTCGATCATGTCGTTGTACTGCGTGTAGAAGCCGGCCACGTCAAAGACTCCCTGGAAACCGCCTATCTTATAGCCCTGCTTGAAGCCCAGTTCCGCGTTGAAGCCCTTCTCCGCCTTCAGCTCAGAGTTGGGGAAAACACCGAAGCCGCCGATGTCCTTCAGAGCAAACTTCTCGATAATGGTTGGATTGCGGTAGCCTTGCCCGAAGCTCGCCCGCAGAAAGCTGTACTCGGCCAGCTGGTAATTAAGCCCCGCGCGGAAGACCGGGCGGAAAGGCACGTCGATTCCCAACACTTCCGTCTTCGCCTCGCGGTAACTGTCGTCAATCCTATAATATTCGCCCCGCATGCCGGCCGAAACGCTCAGGCGGTCGAAGAAACGTTGGTCGTACTGGACGTAGAGCGCCGCATTGTCACTCTGGTGGTTGCCCGCGGTCGTCGAGTTATAGGTAATGTGGTCGTAGGTAACACCGGCGGTGAGTTGGATGCCATTGTCGAACCGTTTCCCGAACTGGTAGTCCACATAATAATTATAGGTCTTGTCCAACACGTCACTCACCCCGACATCTTCGGTTTTCACATTGATGGCATCGGTAAGCCAAGAGACGATATTGTCCGTATCTATGCCGATTGTCCCCCCTTCCGTCGTAATGGGCAGGCCGTGGGCCACCACCCATGCTATCAAATCGCTCCAGTCGTTGGTATCCGCACCGGGGAAGAGGGTCCCGATCAACTCGGAAAGCGGGCCTAAGGCATCCGTCACCCCGCCAATAAGGTCGCCGTTCGCATAGCCCTCCAGTATCGGTTGCAGGAGGGGGAGCAAGTCCGACAAGTCGCCGGCCTGTATGTTGGAGACCAAAGACCCTAGGGTTTCGACATCGGGGTTCATGCTTCCGATTATCTCGAGCAAGCTCGGCTGCGCGGTAGGCTTGATGATGTTGTCGCCCCGATAGGCGAACCGCGCCCGTACCTTATGGGTGAAGCCCCGGTTGGGGTTGGAGTAATTGAAGAACGGTGCTATGTCGAAAGTGTTTTCCTCACGCCCCATGTTGGTCAACGGGGAAGCCTTGTAAGGCTCGGCGGCAGAGCGCCAGATGAAGAAATCACCGTATTCGTTCGTCATGTAATTGACGTTGAACCCGTAATTCATGTAGTTTTCGCCCATATCCGGCTGGTTGTAGGTCAGGCTGCCGCTCATCCGCAGGCGTTTGTTGTAGCTCTGCTGGCGGTATCCCTCGTCGGTAAACAGGTTCAGGGCGCCGGAAACGTCAAATTGCCCTATGCGCCGGCTGTGGCTGATGTCCCACCCCTCGTAGATAGGCTTGCGGATTCCGCTGTAGAGGCTGTTGCGCAAGAGCGGTTCCACTTGGTAGTCTCCCGATTTCCACATGTCATTCCCGCTCCATCCGTAGCCGCTCTTCGAATTCCCATAGATGCCCACGTAGCTGCTGATGCGGGTCTTCGGCTCCACGCCCGGGCGTTCCGTGCGCACGTTGATTATGCCGTTGAGCGCCGACGAGCCGTACAATACGGAAGAAGCGCCCTTGATGATTTCGACTTGGCTGATGTTATTGACCGGGACGTTGTTCCAGTTCAGCTCGTTCGACCCCACGGTCAGCACGTTCATGCCGTCCACGAGCATCAAACAGCGGGAGCCCACGCTGTACGTCCATCCCGCGCCCCCGCGGATGGAGGGTTGCTTGTCGTTGACGTCCACGCCGGGAACCTGGCGGAGCGCCTCGCTCAGGTCCGTGGGCGCCTGCTTGGTTATGTCTTTCTGCTTGAGCACGTTCATCGAAACGGTCACGTCGGTCATTTTCTGCTCGAACCTCCCGGCCGTGACCACCATGTCTTGCAACAGGTTCGTGGCCACCTTCATGTAGATGTCCCGCACCAAGACTTCCCTGCGGCTGATGACGATCGGCAGTTTCACGTCCTCATAGCCGAGGTAGCTCACCACCAAATCCACGCCGCCCTCGGGGACGTCCAGCGAATAAGCCCCCTTCTCGTCGGAAAACGTGCCACGAGGTTCTTTCTGCCCGTAGCTGATGGAGACGCCGGCCAGCGGCTCATTGGTCTGCGCGTCGTAGACAAAGCCTTTGATTGTCTGCGCCTGCAAGAGGAAGGGGCAAATGATGCCGCACAAAAACAGGAATACTATTTTCTTCATAAGCTCTCTTTGTTTTGATGCACATTTGGTAAAATTGTGGCAAATTTCCTTGTTTTCCACGAAACAGGCAAGTACAAATTTATCGGTTTTATGTTCAAAACTTGCGAAAAGGAAGACTTTTCAAGAAAATCCCGCCCCGAAACGCTATCTTTGCCCCGCAAAAACAGGCCACTTCCCCCGTGGCACGCGCGACCGCGCGGCGGGACTCCGCCGCAAAAGCCCCGCGGCTCTGCGGCGAAAGTGCCTGCGCTTTCCTGGAAAAGATGAAGAACAACCCGACACAAGAGACCCTCCCCAAGTTCGACCTGCCCGTGCCGTTCATCGCGGGGGACTACATCACCGCCGAAATCCTCAACCTCTACCAACCGGCCCCCTGCCGTATCGAGGCCTGCATCTTCGCCCTTTGCGCGAAGGGCAGCATCCGCGTGCACATCAACCTGAAGGAATACCTCATCAAGGAAAACGACATCGTGGTTCTCGCCCCGGGAAGTTTCATCCAAGTACACGAATCCTCGCCCGACTGCCAAGTCGGTTTCATAGGGTTCTCGGCCGGAATCATGAAAGAAAGCGGCTTCCAGAAAAACCTCTCCCCCTACATGCCGCTCCTGCTGGACAAACCCGTCCTCCCCTTGGCGCCCCCCGACGCCGGCCTCTGCCGCGACGCGGCCGCCCTGCTGGCCCGCGTGCAAGAGCGGCGGGACATCAGCCTGGACCACCGCATGCTGGGGCACATCATGGGGCTCTTCACCGAAAGCATCAGGCTGCTTTACGACCGGCAGTCCGACGAAAAAGGCACGTACCGCACCCGCGACCGCGAAATCCTCGGAGAGTTCCTACAGCTGGCCTTCGAGAACTACCGGGAAGAGCACAAGGTCCTCTTCTACGCGCAAGCCGCGGGCCTGACGCTCTCCCACTTTTGCAGCGTAATCAGCCGCACTTCCGGCCAAACGGCACAGGAAATCCTGAAAAGCCTCATCATCATCGACGCCAAGGCCCAACTCCGGAACACAAAAGCCACGGTGACGCAGATAGCCTACTCGCTGGGATTCCACACGCCGACCACCTTCAACCGCTATTTCCGCACCTACACGGGGACAACGCCCCAAGAATACCGCAACAACCCACTCTGACCTTCCAACCGGAACCCATGCCCGACATGTTGAAAATGATCCTCCCCATCGTCCTGCTCCTCGGGATGAACGCCTACATCGCCCTGCGCCTCTTCCGCATGATGCCCGGCCCGCTCCTCCTGAGGCTCGTGCCCCCGCTGCTCGTGGCCGCGGCCACGCTCGCCTTCATCCTCTCCTTCCCCCTGCGCGGCAGCCTCCAGCCCGCGCAAGCCAGGCCGCTCTACGCGGTGGGCACCACTTGGTTTTTCGCCTCCATCTACTTCTTCCTCTTCATCGCGGCAGGCGACCTCGCCTACACCCTGCTCCACATGCGCGGGGGCGGCGGCTCCCTGCCCCGCGCCATCCGCCTGGCCTTTGCCGTGCTGCTGCCGCTCAATGTCTTGGCCTACGGCTATTTCCACTACCGCGACAAGCAGCGGCGCGAGCTTGCCTACGACTTCGCCCAAGGCAGCCCACGGCGCGAAACGATGACCATCGTGGCACTCAGCGACCTCCACCTCGGCTACACCATCAGCGCCCCCGAACTGGAGGAATGGATCACCCTCATCAACCGCGAGAAGCCCGACGCCGTGCTCCTCGTGGGCGACATCATCGACTGCGACGTGCGCCCGCTTCTGGACGACAGCCTCGCACCCCTCTTCCGCAAGATACAAAGCCGCTACGGGGTCTATGCCGTGCCCGGCAACCACGAGTACATAGCCGGCATAGGCCGCTCCATCCGCTTCATCCGCCAAGCCGGCATCCATCTCCTGCGCGACAGCTCGGCGGTCATCGGCGGACGCCTGCGCCTCGTCGGGCGCGACGACCGCTCCAACCCCCGGCGCATGCCCCTCGGGAAGCTCATGCACGGAGCGCCCGGCAAGGGGCTGCCCACCGTCGTGCTCGACCACCAGCCCTACCACCTCGAAGAAGCAGCCCGCAACCACGCCGACCTGCAACTCTCCGGGCATACCCACGACGGGCAAGTCTGGCCCGCCTCATGGATCGTGCGCAGGCTCTACGAGCAACCCCACGGCCCCCTGAGGAAGGAAGCGACGGAATACTACGTGACGTCCGGGATAGGCCTGTGGGGCGGCAAGTTCCGCATAGGCACCGACTCGGAATACCTCGTCATCCGCATCACCGTACCCGCCGTGGACGCCCCGGAAACGGCGCATCCCGGGGACACGCGCCCCCCTGCCCC
>CAYTPX010000009.1:10344-33588 GCA_964439955.1 uncultured Bacteroidaceae bacterium
CCGCCGTGGACGCCCCGGAAACGGCGCATCCCGGGGACACGCGCCCCCCTGCCCCCTGACGGCAGGCGCACGCCCTTCCCGCCACCCGCGCGCACCCGGCGAGCAACCGCCCCGCGGCCCGCACGGAAAAGCCCCGGCACTTTCCTTGGGAAACCTTGCCGCTTCCCCCGGAAAGCGCCGGGGCTTCATGCCCTGAGCGCCGCCGCCCTACGCCGGGAGCGGGGGCGGCTACGGTTGTTCCCCCTGCCGCCCGGGCGAGGAAGCCCGGCGGCGCAAGTCGAAGCGGGCCAGTTCTTCCGGCTCCAACTCAAACTCCACGACCAACTTGGCCTTCGCCTTTTGCAAAGCCCCCTGCGGCAAATTATCAAAATCTCCCTGCGGGCCACGGATCGAGTAGAGGAGCGCAAAATCATGCTCCAAGGCCAACGACACGTTGTACAGCGTATCCGTGTCAATGCTCTTGCGCTTCAGCAGATATTCCACGCTTTGTGGCTTGATTCCCAGCCTCCTTGCCAGAGCGGCCTTCGTCATTTTCCGCTCGGCCAGCACCTTTTTGATTTCCTCTCCTATGTAAACACCTGTTCCTTTCATACTATGCGTAAAGTTAGGCTCTTTCTCAGGCAAAAGCCTCCCGGCGTATAACAAAAGGATGAACGTTTAATTCTAATTTATTTAATAAAATGCTTGTCTTATCATACAAATTCATATACTTTTGCCGCATCAGAATCAAATTTGACAAAACTTGTTATGAAAAAGGCTTATCTTTTAATCGCATTCCTCGGCACATTCTTCCTCGCCGGGACGACCCTGACCTCATGCAACGACGATGACGACGACGTCTCCGCTTCCACCGAAACAACAAACCTCGTCGGCACGTGGATAAGCGATGACGGCCTATATAAGGGCATATTCCGTGCAGACGGCACATGCACCCTATATAATTACACAGAGGGCTTCTTTGCGGGAAGCGGAACATACTACACTAACAACGGAATGCTCTACATTCATTATTCGAACATTATTGGTGATAGATCTCCTATGGATGAGGAAAGCAACACCGATACATATTACTATACCCTTAGCGGAAACACGCTCCAGATAAGTATGGATGAAGGAGACCACTGGGACTTCGTCATTTTGTATAAAAGCGACGATGACGACGACGTCTCCGCTTCCACTCAAACAACAAGCCTTGTCGGCACGTGGATAAACTATGACGAGGAATTTAAGATAATATTCCGTGCAGATGGTACATACTACCAAATAGCTGTTGATGAAGATTTCTTAGAATATGGAACATATACAATCACCAACGAAACAATATGTTTCCACTTTGATTGGTGCAGCACTGCTGACTGGAACAGGGATAGCGAATACGAATTATACTATACCCTTAGCGGAAACACGCTCCAACTTCGTTGGGATAAAGACGAAAGCATCATTTTTTATAAAACGAACTAAGAAGAAAACTGAATCCCTATGAACTCCTTCCACAAACTACTTACCCTCTTCCTCATCCTCGCCGCGGGGATGCCCTGCTGGGCACAGCCCGCCGTGGACTACTCCGTGGTCTCCGTGCCCGAAGAAGCGAGCCTCGAGCTGTTGCAGGTCAGCACCCCGGGCGACTACGTATGCATGCCCGAGGTAAAGCGCCGCGGCAACCGCATAGACTGGCTCTCCAACCGCGTGCTCGACACTTCGCCCGACGGGAAAAGCATCGCCTACCTCTCCCTGCGCAACGGGGCTACCAACATCTTCATCAAGGACTTGGGCAGGCAAGGCAGCTCCATGCAACGCACCAACCGGCAGGCCGTGTGGGATTTCTCCTACTCGCCCGACGGGAAGTACCTCTGCTTTTCCGAAAAGCGCGGCACGACGAACCAAATCTTCCAGACCGACGCGGAAAACGGCTACGTCTGCCGGCAAATCACCCAGCAGGGAAGCAACGACTACTCCCCCGCCTATACCCCGGACATGCAGGGCATTTTCTTCGCACGGCAGGAGAACCGCGGCGTAAGCATCTGGAGTTACGACATAAAGAATAACTTCCTCTCCAGCTTCACCAGCGGCATGAACCCATGCCCCTTGCCGGACGGGGAGAAAGCCTTCCTCTGCGCACGGATAAACGCCGCGGGAAAGGGTGAAATCTGGAAAATCAACTATGAAAGCGGCGTGGAAGAATGCCTCATCTCCGACCCGGAACGCAGCTTCACCACCCCCTCCGTCTCACCTGACGGCCAGTGGATTCTCTTCGTAGGCAACAGCAAAGTCCAAGGGCCAAAGGGGGTCGCCTACCAGAACACGGACATTTACGCCGCAAGGATTGACGGAACCGGCTTCCACCAACTCACCTACCATGCAACCGATGACCTAAGTCCCGTCTGGAGCCGCGACGGGAAATACATCTACTTCCTCTCCCAGCGAGGAAACGCAGAGGGAACGTGCAACATCTGGCGAATGACTTTCCAATATTAACCACTATAAAAACAAGAATTATGGGAAAACATCGATTCTTCACCTTACTACTCCTCATGGCAGGAGCTGCAAGCAGCGCATCGGCGCAGTTCGTAACTTCTGCCGAAACGCCCTCCGCCGTATCATCATCTACAAGCGGTGAAGGTAATTACCAAGGCTATGGCCGTTATTATCTTTCCTATAATAAGATAGGAATGCCCGATGACGGAGGACATTTCAACGGCGTGCAACTCGGAGCGATATCAGGCAGTCCCTTATTACGCCAATATCCGCTTTATCTTGAGTTTGGCGTAGCTTTCCAATACGCCGTCTGGAAAGAAGAATATTACAATACTACATATAAAATGTGGCTGGGTACAATACAAATCCCTATCAACCTCGCCTACAAATACGCTTTCAACGACAAGTTGGCCATAGCCCCTTACGCTGGTATCGACTTAAAAATTCATGCAGTCGGAAATTACAAAATCACAAGTGGTGATAAAAGTGAAAAAGTGGACTTGTTTGATAAAGATGAAATGGAGGAGTGGGGCATGAATTCCGCCAAGCGTTTCCAGATAGGGTGGCACATCGGCGTAGGGATGGACATCAGCAATTGTTTCTTGTCCATCAGTTACGGCAAGGACTTCAACGACTTCATGAAAAAAACAAAGCTCTCCAACATGCTTGTTACCCTCGGATATACTATTAGATAACCAGCCGGGCATCCCTGCCCGCGTATTTTTCTATTTAATTCATAACCCAAGTTTGTTTGAACCAATGGCGGTTTGCCCGTGAGGGTGATACCGCCATTTCCTTTTCCCCCGCGCAGGGGGAAAAGGCGTGCATGCCCCTTCGGCGCGCACGCCGCCGCTTTTCCAAGGAAGCCCCGGCGTTCCCCGGGAAAAACGCCGGGGCTTTCCGCCCCGTCCCTTGCCGCTTTCCCGCAGGGACGCCCGGGCGGGCGCAACCCGCCAGCCACGCGGCAAAGCAAGAGGGCGGATGCCCTGCAGCATCCGCCCTCCCCGTTCCAGCACTAAGGATTCAAGCTATCCCAAAGAATCCTCCCGGTTTCAATATGCTTGGTCATGCACCCCCTTCACGGCGCGCCCGCTGGGGTCGTTCAAGTGCTTGAACGACTCGTCCCAAGCCAAGGCCTCCGCCGTCGAACAAGCCACGCTCGGCACGCTCGGCACGCTGCGCGCGGCGCTCTCGCTGGGGAAATGCTCCTCGAAGATGGCGCGGTAGTAATATTCCTCCTTGTTCTGCGGCGGGTTGATGGGGAAGCGTTCGGCCGCGTGTAGCATCTGCTCGTCGCTCACGGCGGCGGAAGTCATCGACTTCAACGTGTCGATCCAGCTGTAGCCCACCCCGTCGGAGAATTGCTCCTTCTGTCTCCACGCAACCGACTGCGGAAGCATCGAAGCGAAAGCCTCGCGCAGGATTTTCTTCTCGATGGTTTTCCCGGGAGCCATCTTCACTTGCGGGTTCAGCCGCATCGCCACGTCCATAAACTCCTTGTCCAGGAAAGGAACGCGCCCCTCCACGCCCCAAGCGCAGAGCGCTTTGTTGGCGCGCAGGCAGTCGTAGAGGTAAAGCTTGCCTATCTTGCGCACGGTCTCCTCGTGGAATGCGCGGGCATCGGGCGCTTTATGGAAATAGAGGTAGCCGCCGAAGATTTCGTCAGCCCCTTCCCCGCTCAAGACCATCTTGATTCCCATGCTCTTGATGTACCGTGCCAAAAGGAACATGGGCGTAGAGGCGCGGATGGTGGTGACATCGTACGTTTCCACGTAGTAAATCACGTCGCGCAGCGCATCAAGCCCTTCCTGTATCGTGTAGTTTATCTCATGGTGCACCGTCCCTATGTAATCGGCCACCTCCTTTGCCTTCGCCAAGTCAGGCGCGCCCTTCAAACCGACGGCGAAAGAGTGCAGCCGCGGCCACCAAGCCGCCGACTGGCTTTCGCTTTCGATGCGCCGCGCCGCATATTTCTGCGTGACGGCCGAGATTACGGAACTGTCGAGGCCTCCCGAAAGCAGGACCCCGTAAGGCACGTCGCACATAAGCTGGCGCTTGACGGCATTTTCCAAGGCGTCGCGGAGTTCCTCGACGGAGGCGCCGTTGTCCTTCACCGCATCATAGTCAAACCAGTCGCGCACATACCAGCGCTTCATGCGCCCCTCCCGGCTATAATAGCAATGCCCGGGGAGGAAAGGCTCGTAGCGGTCGCAGAAGCCCTCAAGGGCTTTCAGCTCGCTGGCGGCATAGACTTTCCCGTCGGCGTCGTAGCCTATGTAGAGCGGCACCACGCCGATGGGGTCGCGCGCTATGAGAAACTCGTCTTTCGCGCTGTCGTAAAGCGCGAAGGCGAAGATTCCGCTCAAATCCTCGAGGAAGTCCGGCCCCTTTTCCTTGTAGAGGGCGAGGATTACCTCGCAGTCGGATTGCGTGCGGAAGGTGTATTTCCCTTCAAAGCGCTTGCGTATTTCGCGATGGTTATAGATTTCCCCGTTTACGCACAGTATGACTTTCCCGTCTTCGCTGAACAACGGCTGGCTCCCGCTCGCGGGATCGACAATGGAGAGCCTCTCATGGGCCAAAATTGCGGAGCCTCCGGCGTAAATGCCGCTCCAATCGGGGCCGCGGTGCCGTATCTTGCGAGCCATCTTCAAGGCTTTCTCGCGCAACTGCTGGGTTTGTTTGGGGATGTTGAAAATCCCGACGATTCCACACATAATAATTTCTTTCCTTTTTTAGGCCGCCCGCCCCTGCCTCCCCCGGGGCGCGGCACGGGAAGGCGGCCTGTTTCTTTACACTTCGGCATACAAGAGCCTGGGAAGACCCGGGGATTCCTGACTTTTTGCTTGCCTGCTTTCTGAATAAGTTTCCAAATTGCTCGCAAAGTTACAACTTTAGCTTCTATCAGGCCACACACTCCTGCAAAAAAATGATGCCGTCCCGGCGATTTCCCGCGCCCGGCCCGGGAACAAGCCCCCGGGAGGCGGGGAAAAGAAAAAAGCCCGGCGCGCGGCACGCATTACGAAATAATCGTTTACCTTTGCCCTAACCTACCGATAGGCGAAGCGCTTCCCGGGAAAAGGCGGGGCGCTTCGGGCAAAAACACGAAGCGCTTATGAAGAAAAGTACTGGCACTTTTTCCCGGTTACTCGGCGTCCTGCTCGGCGCCTGTTGCCTGTTTGCCTGCTCCGGGGCACAAGAACCCGCGGGCGGCGAAGCCCCCGGGAAGGGGGCGCAGGAAGCCGGCCTGCCGGAACACCCCTTAGATTTCGATTCCCTCCGCCTTTGCCTGCCGCAGTCCGGCAAGGCTTTGTTCGACTCCCTGCGCCGCACCGACCCCGCCCGCTGGCAGCTGGCCACCGACCTGCTGGCCTATGCCTACGCCTTGCGCTGGGGCGCGGGCTACGACGAGCTGGATGGGACGCAGGTGGACGCGGCGCTCGTGGAGCGGCGGCTGGCGTGCGCGCAGGGTAAATGGGGCGCGCCCGAAGGGGCGACGCCCTACGCCCAGTACGCCGCCCTAAGCCGCCAGGCCAAGGAGCTGGCCGCCTTTGCCACGGGCAGCCCCGGGGAAGAAGCCCTGCGCCTCGGCCTGGAGCGCTTCCTGCAACAGTTCCTCGACGCCCGCTGCCGCCAACAGCTGGCCGCCCTGACCCAAGGCAAGCCGGTGGGCGGCGCGCTGCAGCGCGAACACGCGGCTTGGCGCGAGCACCTGCAGGCGGAAAGGGAATTCGTGGAGCTCCTCTACCAAGACTCGCTCAACCTCGCGGGCGACTACATGGGGCGGCGCGCCGGAATCCTCCTCGACAACCGCCAGAAACGGCGCGCCGAGGCCGACCGCAACCTGCTCTTCGCCTTGGGCGGGGAGGGAGAGTTCAGCCTGCCCCGGGAGGAATACGTCACTTGGGCGGCCACGATGGGCCAATATGAGCAGTTGCAGGCAAGATACGGCCTCTACGGCGCGACCCAACTCAAGAGGGCGCTCACCCGCGAGTCGGCCGCATGGTTCCGGTACATGCAAGTACGCGCGCAAATCGGGGAGCAACTCGGCGAGTCGCCCGCAGGGAAAATCTACGACACCACCACGCGCATGCTCAAACGCATGCACTTAAACGACCTGAAGACATGGTAGGACTCCCGACGCATGACGACGTGGTAGCCGCGTTGCGCGCCGCCGCGGCCGGCGAAGAGAAGCGGCGCGTGCTCGCCTCGTTCTTCAAGACGGGGCCGGGCGAGTACGGGGAAGGCGACGTCTTCCTCGGCGTAACCGTGCCCAACGTGCGGGCCGTGGCCAAGGAATACAACCGCCAATGGCGGCAGGCGGCGGGGAAGACATGCGCAGGGCCTGCCCCCGGGAAGCCGGACGGGGCGGACGAAGCGACGACGGCAGCCCTGCTCCACTCTCCTTTCCACGAGGCACGCCTCTGCGGGCTGCTCATCTGGGTCGGACGGGTGCAGCCGGGGAACACCCCCTTGGCCGCAAGGGAACACATCTACCGCCAATGGCTGCGCCACAAGGAGGGTATCAATAATTGGGACCTCGTGGACCTCTCCACGCCGCAGATAGCGGGCAGCTACCTCTTGGCGGCAGGCATGGACGACGCGGCCTGCCTGAAGGAGACGGAGACCCTGTTCCGATCCGGAAACCTGTGGGAGCGGCGCATGGCGCTGCTGGCCACCTTCGCCCTCATCCGCAACGGGCGGCCCGCACCCACGCTGCGGCGGGCCGAGGAATGCCTCGGCGACCGGCGCGACCTCATACAGAAGGCGGCCGGGTGGATGCTGCGCGAAGTGGGGAAACGCGACGAGGCCCTACTCGTGGACTTCCTGCGGGAACACCACCGCGCCATGCCGCGCACCATGTTCCGCTACGCCGTCGAGCGCCTGAGCCCGCAGGTGCGGGCCCTCATAGCCGCTTCCTGAACCTCCCTTCCCCTCCCCGCGCGGGGAGGAAAGCCTTGCCCCTTTCCCCGGAAAGCCCCGCCGCTTCCGGCTCAAAGCCCCGTGCCTTTTGGCGGGAAGCCGCAGGCGCATGCCAGAAAAATCCCGGGGCGCACCGGATTGTGGCGCGCCCCGGGAGATTGTCCCGCCCCGCATGGGCGGGCGGCGGTAAGGGTCTTCCTGCCCGGCGGTCAGTCGATGGTCTCCGTCGAGTTCGGGTTGTTATATACGTTGTCCGGACAGATTTCAAAATAGTCCATCATCACTTCCACGCCCGTGTAGGTGGTCGCGTTGCGGGCACGCACGTAAATCGGGCCGTCCTCCGTAATCCTCATGGTGCCCAGCACGGCGCGCTGCGGGGAGTCGCCCTCGCCAGCGTTGGCCGTCTCGCGCAGGGAGTACGGGCTGGTGCTCTGGTTGTTCGTCTTCCACGAGTTGGGTCCCTTCATGAAGCCGCGGGCTTTCATCTCCTTGTCGTTCTCCGCCCTCTCGGAAACCGAAAGCCCGTCGTCCGAAACCCATCCGTGGTTGAGCACATTGACCGTCAGGTCGAGCGGTATGCCGCAGGCCGTAAAGCCGGAATAATCGTCGGTTCCCCACACATAGTCGCTCGGCCCGGCCAGATAGAACTGGGCGCATCCGCGCGTGCTGGCGCTGGTATAGCCCATGCGCACCTCGTATGTCCCGGCGGGGACGGGCGGCAGGCGGAGGATGAAGTCGTAGTTGTTGTACGCCATCCATTCGTCTCCTTGGTATCCGTTACGCCCCGCGCCGATGCCTTCGCCCTCGTTCGGGTAGACAAGCACGAAGACTGTGCTTTCCGTAATGTAGTGGATTCCCGTCAGATAGTCGTGCGGGAGCGTCAGGCGTCCCATCGTCACGTTCCAATAACGGTAGTCATTGCTCATAATCTCGGGGAAGAGTGCAGAAAGGTCTATGCGGAATCTCGTCTTCTTGAAGTCCGAACGCGGGTAAGTCAGGATGCTCGTGATCGGATGGATGTAGCCGTTTTCCGTATAAAGTATCTCGTCGCCGAGCACGACGCCATTGTCCGTCGGACGCCGCCACTGGTTTGTTTCGTTGAAGGTCTCTTGGTTGTCGGGCGAAGGGTTGAGGTTCAGCATGCCGGGCGTCGGGTCTTCGGCCGCCCCGTTCCAAGCATGCCCGTTGTCCCCGGCAGACATGTAGATCATCGTGTTGGGCGCAAGCGTCTCAGCCCACTCGTTGAAACGCATATAAGAGAGGTCGATTCCCATATCATAGCGGGTGAAATCGGTACGGTCAATCTTCTTATTGACGATGTGGTACGCCACAAAGCGGTTAAAGTAGTTGTCCGAATCGGTAATCACCGTGTTCTTCCCGCGTTCGAGCACGTCCGGCAGGTCGCTATACTCGCTTTCGAACCAGTCAAGCGCATAGGCTTGGAGCAAAGCAAGCGTGTCGGCCCCGGGGGAAGCCAGCGCCGGTATGGCTGCGGTATAGACATCGTCGGGCTCGATGAACATGGTATAGGCGAAACGGCGGTCGTCGGGCGTGCCGAGGTACGTATCCCACGACGGGACCCACGAAGAGTAATCCGTATTGTCTTTCACATAATCATACTGTTGCGGTATGAGGTTCATGCGTTCCTCCACTTTTGTCGCTTCGAGTGCCTTGGCAAATATGGAGAATTGCGGGTATTCCTGGAAGAAGTCATTGAGGTTCCTCCCGACAGGCTCAAGCACCGAGTCAATGCGGTGTACGTATCCATTGTGAACTTCTATGTCGCGCTCCGTAATGGTGGCCGTTTCATTAATAATATAGGTGTCACCCGATGAGGAGACGTAGATCACGCGCGAATAAAGGTTCTGGTCCAAGAGTTTTTGCTCGAAGTTTTCCGAAGAATAGACGCGCATATTCTGGGAAGAGCTGACGACGTGCATCTGCGCCACGATATCGGTGATGGAATCCACCTGCTCGTCGGTGAAATAGGCATAAAGGTCGCTCCGCGAATTGCAGTCCTCACCGGCCAAGTTATGCAAGTAAACCTGCATTGCCTCATTGTCCGGGGCGAAAACAGTATAGTATCCCCACGAGTTGAGCAAGTCGGCTATTGAAGAAGAAGAGGAGCCCCCGGACGCAGGCGTTATGCTGCTATAACGCAAGAACTCCCTGAATATCCGGTATTCCTCGTTATCTTCCAAATAACTCTCACATGTATATCCCGTAAAAGTATAGTAACTTTCACTCGGGATGTCGTCATTTTGGCATGAAAACAAGTAACTTCCACATGCTATACCCGCCACTACCGCTGATAAAGTTTTCATAAAAAGTCGAATTCGTTTCATCTGTACACCTTTTTTATATTAAGAAAATCCCGTTAAGCATCTATCATTTTCCAAGCGCCAAAGATACGGTTTTATTTTATCTTGCAAACAAATAGCCTTTTTTAATCGACGAATCGCCTACTAATTATCTCTTTTTTTACAAAAAAGCCGACAGATTACTTCCGTTTGCAGTTTCCTTTCCCTGTGCTTCCCCTTGCGGGAAGCGGGAAAAGGGGCGGCGCTTTTTGGAAAAAGTGCCATGCCTTTTCCCAAAAAGCGCCGCATGCTTCCGCCCGTCCCGGCGGCATCCGCCCCGGCGGGGCTACCCGCGCGCCGTCTCTTCCACGACGCGCATCAGCTCTTGCCCCAAGGCTTCGGCCTTTTCCGGCGTGCCCGCCTCGCTGTAGATGCGCACGATGGGCTCGGTATTGCTCTTGCGTAAGTGGACCCAACTGTCGGCAAAGTCGATTTTCACCCCGTCGATGTCGTTGATTTCCTCGGCGGCGTACTTGGCCTTCACGGCCTCGAGCAAGGCGTCCACGTCGATGTCCGGCGTGAGTTCCACGCGGTTCTTGGCCATGAAGTAGGACGGATAGGTGGCGCGGAGCTGCGTAACGGTCTTCCCTTCGCGGGCCAAGTGGCTCAAGAAGAGCGCGATTCCCACCAGCGCGTCGCGCCCGTAGTGGCAAGCCGGGTAGATGACCCCGCCGTTTCCTTCCCCGCCTATTACGGCGCCCACTTGCTTCATCTTCTCCACCACGTTCACCTCCCCCACGGCCGAGGCCGCATAAAGCTGCCCGTAGCCGCGGGCCACGTCGCGCAAGGCGCGGGTGGAGCTGAGGTTGCTCACCGCCGGGCCCGGCGTGTGGCGCAGCACATAGTCGGCGACGGTGACGAGCGTATATTCCTCGCCATACATCGTTCCGTCCTCACAGATGAGCGCCAAACGGTCTACATCGGGGTCTACTACGAAAGCCACGTCGTGGTTTCCGGCGGACATGAGGGACATGATGCCCGAAAGGTTGCGCTCCAGCGGTTCGGGGTTATGGCTGAAGTCGCCCGTCGGTTCGCAGTAGAGCTTCGTGACCTGCGCCACGCCCAGGCGTTCGAGCAGGGCGGGGAGGATGAGCCCGCCCACGGAGTCCACGCAGTCGATGGCCACTTTGAAGCCCCGGCTGCGGATGGCTTCCACATCGACCAAAGGCAGGGCGAGCACGGCGTCGATGTGCTTGCGCCCGTAGTCCGTGGCGCTGCGGCAAGAGCCGAGGCGGTCCACCTCTGCGAAGCTGAAGCTGCCGGACTCGGCCATGCGCAACACTTCGCGCCCCGCCTCGGCGCTGAGGAACTGGCCTTGCGCGTCGAGCATCTTCAGGGCGTTCCATTGGCGTGGATTGTGGCTGGCCGTCAGGATAAGCCCCCCTTCGGCACCCTCCATCACCACGGCCAGTTCGGTCGTGGGCGTGGAGGCAAGCCCGATGTCCACCACGTCGTATCCCATCCCCATGAGGGTGCCTACGACCGTACTGCGCACCATCTCGCCGGAAAGGCGCGCGTCGCGCCCCACGACGATCTTGCGGGTCTTTACTTTCGCGGTACGGCCGACGTAAGCCGCATAGGCCGCGGTGAATTTCACTATGTCGATCGGGGTCAATCCCGCACCCGGCTCTCCGCCGATGGTGCCGCGGATGCCGGAAATGGACTTGATGAGTGTCATTGGTTTACGAACGTATTTGTTGGAAAGCACCGGCGTCCTGCCCGCAAAGCGGCGGCACTTTTTACGGGAAGCACCGGCGCTTTGCGGCCCAAACGGCGGCGCTTGCGGTTAATTGTAGCGGTTATAGTAAATCTCGTAGTAGTAGGGAAGCACGTTGGCCTGCGCCGAAGTGTGCCCAAGGTCGGAGGGGACGATGATCTTCACCCTGCCGCCGTCGCCCACGTACTGCAGCGGAACGAGCCACCCGCCGGGCACTGCCGTGCCATAGTAGGTGCGCATGAGCGTGGAAGTCTCCGTCTGGTCGTCCGAAGCGAAGAAACTTCCGTACGTATAATATGTGTTCGACAGGGAATAGCTCGAGGTCGATGTGCCCCGGGCGTAGTAGAATTGTTCGGGAGAGGCGTTGGTATAGAAGTTGGTCACCACCGTGTCGCCCAAGGAGAGGCTGTACTCCAGGAAACGGACGGTAATCTGCATGCGGTAACCGCTGTTCCTATCCGTCAGGGAGTCGAGTATATGGTACAAGGTCGACCCTTCTCCCAGCGAGTCGATGTGCATGTAGAGGCCGCTTGAGGAAAAGAGAACGAACTCGTTGTCCGCCATCTTGCGCGTGGGGTCGAAGCCGTTTTCCG
Source organism: uncultured Bacteroidaceae bacterium (assembly GCA_964439955.1). Taxonomy (GTDB): domain Bacteria; phylum Bacteroidota; class Bacteroidia; order Bacteroidales; family Bacteroidaceae; genus UBA1794. The sequence continues at coordinate 22,413 of CAYTPX010000009.1, forward strand.
AAATGATACTGTAGCCGCGGGAGGCAATGAACTCGCTTATGTACTCTTTCTCTTCCTCCAACAGCTCGGCGTAGGTCTTCGTGTCGTCACACGAGGCGCAGAAAATGGGGAAAAGGAAGAGGGGTAACAGGAAACGGAGGTATTTTTTCATCTTTTTCTATTGGTGTTTTTCGTTTCGTCCTATCGGGCTTGTGCCTCCAGCTGGGGGCGGAACTGCTCCAGTCCCTCCTCGAAGCGGGCCACTGCCCCGGCCATGTCGCCGTAAAACTCCCCGCCCGAAGCATTGCGGTGCCCGCCGCCGTTGAAGACGGAGGTGGCGAATTCCGTGCAGGAGAAGCGCCCCACGGAGCGCAAGGATACCTTGATCATCGTCTTGTCCTCGCGCAAAAAGCAGGAAAAGACGATGCCTTTCATCTGGAGCGGCAGGTTGACAAACCCTTCCGTGTCGCCTTTCACATAGGAGAAGCGCTTCAGTTCGTCCTGGGTGAGCCAGATGAGCGCCGTACGCAGGGCGGGGTAGACCTTCATCTTCGTGTAAAGCGCGTATCCCATGAGCTTCATCCGGCCTGCGGACTGCACGCAAAAGACGCGGCGGTATATGTAATCTTTATCGATGCCGCAAGCCAGCAGGCGGCTCACGATGGTGAATATCTCCGGCCGCGTGGAGTTGAAGGTAAACGCCCCCGTATCGGTCATCAGCCCGGTGTAGAGGCATGTGGCGCAGTCCTTGCCGATGAGGGCGGAGTCGCCCGCCTCGTCGATAAGGCGGAAGAGCACTTCGGCCGTGGCGCACAGCGCCGGGCAGGAGTAGGCGGCGGCGAAGCCCGCATCGGGCGAAGGGTGGTGGTCGATGAGCATGAGGGGCTTGCCCAGCGCGCGTAGCTTCTCCCCCACGGCCCCGGCGCGCCCCAGCGTGTTGAAGTCAAGGCAATAGACCGCGTCGGCCTCTTCCAGCAGGCGGTCGCCTTGCTCGCGATGGAAATCGTACTGCAGCACGGAGGGCGACTGGGGCATCCAACGGAAAAAGTCGGGATAGGCGTTGGGCACCACCACGCGCGCCTCGCAGCCTTTGGCCTGCAGGTAATGGAGCAAAGCCAAGGAGGAGCCCATCGCGTCGCCATCGGGAGAGACGTGCGTGACTATGGCAAACCGCCGGTAACGCCCCGTCCATGCGCGGAATTCGCGTAGCGAGGAAGAGCTGAAGAGGGTAGGTATCATGCGGCAAATGTACAATATCCTTTCCAAAAACGGGGCATCGCTTATTATTTTATAAGGAAAAAAAACTCCTTTCCACTGCCGCGGCAAGGGAAAAGCGCCAGCACTTTACCCGGAAAGCCCGCATCCTTTTGGGGGAAGTACCGCAAATTAAGTGCCGCCCTGCCCCGTGTTTTGAGAAATTCACCTATTTTTGCACCCGGAATATAACCCGTTTGTTCAACCAATACCCCACCCGCACATGTTTGGCATACCTGACCCTGGCATTTGGGGCGTCTACCTCCTGACCGCCCTCTGCGTAGTTTTCGCCGTATGGTACGGCATCAAATACTGGAACGAAAAAGACAAATAAAAAAATGGACTTCTACACTGGCTTCATCGTGATGCTCTATTTCCTGTCCGTGGCCTACCTCGGCTGGCTCGGGTACAGGCGTACTAAAAATTCGGACGACTACCTCGTGGCCGGGCGGCAGATGAATTCCGCCGTCATGGCGCTCTCCTACGGCGCGACCTTCATATCGGCTTCCGCAATCGTAGGCTTCGGCGGCGTGGCGGCTACCTTCGGGATGGGCATACAATGGCTCTGCTTCCTCAACATGTTCGTGGGGGTGGTCGTGGCCTTCATCTTCTTCGGGCGGCGCACGCGGCGCATCGGGGCACGCCTGCAGGCCGGTTCTTTCCCGCAGTTCCTCGGCTTGTACTACGGGTCGCGGGCCGTACAGGTGCTCGTGGCGCTGGTCGTCTTCCTCGGCATGCCCCTTTATGCCGCCGTGGTGCTCAAGGGCGGGGCGGTATTCATAGAGGAAATCTTCCAAATCGACTACCACCTGGCCCTGTTGGTCTTCACTTTGATCATTGCCGCCTACGTCGTGGCCGGAGGGATGAAGGGCGTCATGTACACCGACGCGCTGCAAGCCCTCATCATGTTCGTGTGCATGGCCTTTTTGGCCGTATGGATCTACCGGACGCTGGGCATGGGCTTCACCGAAGCCAACCGCGCCCTCACGGAAATGGCGCCCCTCGTGCCCGAAGGCCTGCGGGAAGTGGGGCACAGGGGCTGGACGGCAATGCCCGCGTTCCACTCCCCGCAGTGGTACACGCTGGTCACTTCGCTCATCCTCGGCGTGGGGATAGGCTGCTTGGCACAGCCCCAGCTCGTGGTGCGCTTCATGACGGTCGAAAGCGACCGGCAGCTTAACCGCGGCGTGATGATAGGTTGCATCTTCCTGCTCATCACCGTGGGCGTGATATACCATGCGGGCGCACTCTCCAACCTCTACTTCTTCCGCACGGAAGGCAAGCTGGCGGGCGAGATGGTGCAAGACATGGACAAAATCATACCGCTCTTCATCAGCCATGCCACCCCCGACTGGTTCTCCGCCATCTTCATGCTGTGCATCCTTTCGGCCAGCATGTCCACGCTCAGCGCCCAGTTCCACACGATGGGCGCCGCCGCGGGCGCCGACATCTACGGCGCCCTCCGCCGGAAAGGGCAAGGGGGGAAAGGGCGGAGCACGTGGATCATACGCTTGGCCGTGCTCGTCTCCATCCTGCTGAGCTACGTGATTTGCTACACGCTCAGCGAGGGAATCATCGCCCGGGGCACGTCGCTCTTCATGGGCGTCTGCGCCTCCACCTTCCTCCCGGCCTACTTCTGCGCGCTTTACTGGCCGCGCGTCACCAAGCGGGCAGCACTCTGGAGCATGGGCACGGGGCTGGCGGGCAGCTTGTTTGCCATGCTTTTCCTCCACCGCAAGGAGTCGGAGGCCATAGGCCTCTGCCGGGCGCTCTCCGGACGCGACTGCCTGTTCACGACATACCCGCTCGATTTGATCGACCCCTTCGTGTGGTCCTTCCCCTTGTCTTGCATTGCCATCGTCGTGGCCGCCCTCTGCACCCGGAAAGCGGCATGAGGGGCGGCAGGAAACGGCGGCGCTTTTCCACAAAAGCGCAGGCATTTCCCGCCAAAAGCCCCACGGCTTTCCGCGCCACCCGGGAGGCAAAAGCCCGGGAAGCCCACGGGGACGGGAAGGCTCGCCCAATAAGAAAATTCCAAAAATTAACGGCAAAAGAACACGGCATACCCCATTATTTATATACATTTGCCCCGTAAACCAATAAAAACAAGGACAAAATGGCACCAACCTCCCGAGCAAGTTTTGGCAGCCGCATCGGGGCTATCTTGGCCTCGGCAGGCTCTGCCGTAGGACTGGGCAACATTTGGCGCTTCCCCACGCAAGCTGGCGAAAACGGGGGAGCGGCATTTATCTTGGTCTACGTACTCTGCGTGCTCCTCATGGGCATGCCGGTGATGATTTCGGAGTTCATCATCGGCCGCCGTGCCCGCGCCAATACGGCCGCCTCCTACCGTGTGCTCGCGCCGGGCACGCGCTGGGTGTGGGTGGGACGCCTCGGCGTGCTCACCGGCTTCCTCATATTGAGCTACTATGCCGTGGTGGCGGGCTGGACGCTGGAGTACACGGTGGCTTCCCTCATAGGCCGCTTCAACGGCATGGGAGGCAGCGGCGACTTCACGCAGTACTTCGCCCGGTTCACGGCTAACCCGGTGGCCTCCGTGGCCTACACGATCGCCTTCCTCGTGCTCACCCACGTGGTCGTGGCGCGGGGCGTACAGAAAGGAATCGAGCGCTCGTCGAAAATCTTCATGCCGCTCTTTTTCCTGCTGCTCATCGTCTTGGTGGGTTGCGCCCTGACGATGCCCGGTGCCGGGCAGGCCATGCAATTCCTCTTTACGCCCGACTTTTCCAAGATAGACTCGGGCGTGGTGCTCGCCGCCATGGGGCAGGCCTTCTTCTCGCTGAGCCTCGGCATGGGCTGCCTCTGTACTTACGCCTCCTACTTCGGGCGCAACACGCGGCTGGGGCAGACGGCGCTGAGCGTAGGGGCGATAGACACGATCGTGGCCGTCATGGCCGGGATCATGATCTTCCCCGCCGTTTTCTCGGTGGAGGGAGTGGGCGTCGATGCCGGGCCTTCGCTCCTGTTCATCACCCTCCCCTCCGTCTTCCATTCGGCCTTCGGCGGCATGCCGCTTCTGGGCTACCTTTTCGCCCTCTGCTTCTATGTCTTGCTCGTGCTCGCCACGCTGACGAGCACCATCTCGCTGCACGAGGTGGTGACGGCCTACCTGGTAGAAGAATTCGGGCATACGCGCCAGCGTGCCGCCATATGGGTCACGGCGGGATGCACCGTGCTCGGCGCGCTGTGCGCGCTGTCGATGGGCGTACTCAAGCCCTACACGATAGCGGGTTTCACGCTGTTCGACCTCTTCGATTTCGTGACGGCCAAGCTCATGTTGCCCATCGGGGCGTTCTTCATCTGCCTGTTCGTCGGCTGGAAACTGGAGCGCCACATCATAGAAGAGGAAGTGACCAACGGCGGGATGCTCCGCTTCCCACTCTTGCGCCCGCTGGTGTTCCTCATCCGCTACATAGTGCCAGTCCTCATAGCCCTCATTTTCTTGAACGAACTGGGCGCAAGCATCTTCTGAGCTTGCCCCCTATTTCCCGGCACGGGGCTGCCCCTACCGGCTTTTTCCGCGTGCCGTCCCCCCTTTCCGCCCGCCGTTCTTCCCCGCGCCCCTGCGCGCCAAGGGGAGGGTGGCGGGCGTTTCCTGCACGGCCTACCCGTGTTCCCCGGAGAAACGCCGCCCCTTTCCGGAAAAAGCCTTGCCTGTTTTCCCGAAAAGCCCTGCCTCTTTCCGGTGAAAGCCCCGCACCGGATGCCGTGCAAAGTCTCCCCCCTCCGCCGGATTCGCCGCCACCGGAACAAGAAAGCAAGGCCGGGACACCGGCCAATACCAAGGCGTTTCCGTCAAAAAAACGCCCCGCAGGAAAAGTATCCTGCGGGGCGGGCAAATTGCCGTATAATACTCTTTCTAAACAATGCGGCAGAAGATTACTTCATATCCAGAACCTCTATTTTGTCCATGTCGCCATAATCGAGGTTCTCACCGGCCATTCCCCAAATGAACATGTAGTTGCTCGTCCCGGCGGCAGAGTGTATGGACCATTCGGGCGACATGATTGCCTGTTCGTTGTGCAGCCAGACAAGGCGTTCCTCCTGCGGTTCGCCCATAAGGTGGCAGATGGCATTGCCCTCGGGCACGTTGAAGTAGAAGTAAGCCTCGATGCGGCGGCTGTGCGTATGCGCCGGCATCGTGTTCCACACGCTGCCCGGCTTCAGCTCGGTGAGCCCCATTTGCAACTGGCAAGTGCCTCCGCCTTCCACTTTCTCCAGCACGGGTTTGATGATGAGCTGGTTGATTACGCGGTCGTTGCTCTCCTCCATCGTGCCGGCCTTGAGCTGGTTGGCAGGAGTGGCCTTCTTATTGTCGGGATTGCAGCTCAAAAGTTGCGTTTTGTAGCTCTTGTGGGCGCAAGCCGAGTTGATGTAAAATTTAGCGGGATTGGCGGCATCCTTGCTCCGGAAGGTAACTTCCTGGTTTCCGCTGCCCACGTAGAGCGCATCCTTGAAAGAGAGTTCGTATTCGGTGCCGTCCACCGTCACGATACCGTCGCCGCCAACGTTGATGACACCCAACTCACGGGCATATAAGAAGTAAGGGGCTTTCAAGGGATCGATGGTCTCCAGCGCCAATGTCTTATTGACCGGCATGGCTCCGCCGAATATGAAACGGTCATACATGGAGTAGGTCACGTTGATTTCATCTGCCACCATGACTTTTTCCATGACGAACGCGCTGCGCAAGCGCTCCGTGTCGTACGTCTTCACGTCCTGCGGGTTGCAAGCCGTCTGCATGGTGTAGTTCACCTGTGCGGGAAGGCCCAGCGCGAAAGCGCCAGCCAATAAGGATAATGCGATCTTCTTCATCTTGCTTTTCTCGTTATTGTTTTGGATAAAATTGTTGGGTCTTGTATCAAAAAGCGGCGGTACTTTCCCCCAAAAAGAGCAAGGGGTTTCCGGAAAAAACGCCTACGCTCCTTCAGCTTTTCCCCTTCAGTATGCGGAAACGGTTGTAGAGGGCCATGGCCAAAGTCCCGGCCACCAGAATGATGGGGCCCACCACCTTCAGCGTATGCGTCAAGTGGAAGATGACAAAAGCGAAGAGGCTGCTCGCAAAGTCGAGCGCGCCGGCTTGGAAGCCCTGCGGCACGGCCACGGCCGAGTCGCCCGTCTTCTGGTACACGTCGGTAGCGGCCAACGTAAAGAACTGGGACAGGTTGGTCACGAAATACAGTCCCACGATCAAGGCCACCAAGCCGATGATGAACGTCTTCAGCACATTTCCCTTCGTGATGGGGAGCACGGCAGGGAAAAGGTAGAACATCCCGGCCAGCGAGGCGAGGGGAAGGAATTGGTTGCCCGGGAGAACGACAGAAAGGAACAGGATTACGGGAATCAGGAGCAGCGATACGACCAAAGTCGTAGGATGGCCGATGACCAAAGCGGGGCTCATTCCGATGTGCAGCCCGACACTGCTCTTGAATTTCTTAGCCACCAATTCGCGCGTCGCGTCGGATATCGGCTTCAAGCCTTCGATGAAAAGGCTCGTGATGCGGGGAATCAGTTCCATAACGGCACCCATCTTGATGCCCAGCCCCAAGATTCCGGGTATCCCGTCCACCAGTTCCTGGCTGTCGCGGCAAGCCAATGCGCCAATGGCGCAACCCACCAGCACACCGAGGAAGAGCGGTTCGCCCATGATGCCGAACTTTTTCTTCATGCCCTCGGCGTCGATGTTCAACTTGCCAAAGCCTGGAATCAAATCAAGCAGCTTGTTGATGACAACCGCAAAGGGTACGAACCCTTGGCAGAAAGGCTGGGGGATGCTGATGCCCTCCATCTTGTCATAGTACTTCTGGAATTTGGAAGCGGTCAAGTCCGCCATGACCAAAGTGATGATGTAGCAAATAATTGCGGCAAAGAAGCCCCAAAGGATGCTACCGGAAGCGAAATACACCACCGCGCCGATGAAAGCGAAATGCCAATAGTTCCACAAATCGATATTGACCGTGCGCGTCGTTTTGGTAAGGAGCATCACGATATTCACCGCCAGGCAGACGGGAATGATGAAAGCCCCGACCGAGGTGTTGTAGGCCACGGCAGCCGCGGCAGGCCAGCCCATGTCGAAAATCTGGAGCGAAAGGCCGTAAATCTCCGTCACCTTCTTGAGCGGATCGCCCAGGCTGCTCGTCAAAAGCGCCGTCACCACGGACAAACCGACGAAGCCGACGCCCACGAGAAGGCCGCTCTTGAGCGCCTTTCCGAACTTGATTCCGATACAAACCCCCAGGATTGTGAAAATAATAGGCATCATGACGGCCGCACCAAGGCCGATGATGTAGCTGAATACTGCTTCCATTTGTCTTTTTCTTCTTCGTTATAATTTTAATAGGTAAAGCGTACAAATATACGCACTTTGCCTCTTACGGCCAAAAGGCTTTGGAGGTATTAACTTATTGCAGCATGGCCGGCAAGCTAAAGACGCCGCACGCGGCCTACCTTCGACACATCCTTCGGGTCGCCGGCATAGCATATGACGCCGAAGCCCAGCACCGCAGCATCAAGAGAGTGCCCGGGACAGCAAACAATTTTGCCTCTTCCCGTAACAGCGGCACTCACGTTTTCCGACGCAAGGCCTTCAGCATCTATCTTTCCCTTGCCTACCACGGCGAAGCTCGCATCGCGGCACGAGCCAGAAAGCGTAAGAGAACCGCTCCCCGTGACAGCAGCGCTTATCTCGTCGGACTGCAATCCATAGAGCGAGGTACTTCCGTTGCCGAGCTGCGCCACGGCCAGTTCGCCGATTACTCCTTTATCTATGTCGGCCAAACCTTCCTCTTCTACCGCCAGGGCCAGCTCGCCTGCCTCTAATGTGGCTACAGATACCCGCCCTTTCTTCTGCACATGAATGCCTAAGTTGCCGGTCTTTATCCCGTCGGGCACATCGACTGCAGCAAGGGAGCCTACCCTTATCACAGACGGGACGGGAGAGAAGAGTTCCATCTGCAACGTATCCTTGCTTTCGCGCCACTCCTTTTTGTCGACGACTATTGTCAAGCAACCGTCGGCACAGGCGGCTACCATGTATTCCCGACACTCGGCCGCAGCATTCATGCGCAGCGATGCCTCGCCGTCCCCGCCCTGTCGAAAGACAAGACGCAGGGGACCTGCGACTTCCAACGTGTCAAAATGTCCGGGCAACGCAGCCTCACAACCCGCCCCTCCGGCAGAAGCGGAAAAAAGAGAAGGCTTTCGGCGGGAAGTGCCTGCACTCTTTCCGAAAAGTCCTGCGTTTCTTCCCAAAAGCCCTGCAACTCGCCGCAAGAGAGATTCGCATTAAGCGAACAGGCACTGCACAAAAGCACCATGCCCAGCACGAGCGGCAGAACAAGGGGAAAAGGGTTAATAATGGCCTTAATCATGGCTTTATGCTCAATTATTGCCTTGCTTTCTGCTTGGCCCACGTGTCGCGCAAGCCGACGGTGCGGTTGAATACCATCTTCTCCGCCGTGGAGTCGGGGTCTACATTGAAGTAACCGATGCGCTGGAATTGCAGGTAGGTGAGCGGCGGCATGCCTTCGGTGTATTTCTCCACATAGCATTTGGGCAGGACGACGAGCGACTCGGGGTTGAGCAACTCGCGGAAGTCGCGCTCGTCCGAGGAGGGGTCTTCCACGGAGAAGAGGCGGTCGTAGAGCCGTACCTCGCACTCGTTGCAGTGCCCCACTGCCAGCCAGTGCAGCGTGCCCTTCACCTTGCGGTTGGCACCGGGCAGGCCGCTGCGCGTCGCGGGGTCGTATTCGGCATAGACCTCCACCACATTTCCCTCCGCGTCCTTCTTGCATCCCGTGCAGCGCACGATGTAGGCGTTCTTCAGCCGTACCTCCTTGCCCGGAGCCAGGCGGAAGTAGTTCTTCGGCGCATCTTCCATGAAGTCATCCCGCTCTATCCACAGCTCGCGACCGAAGGTGAGAGCATGGACGGGCGAGGCGGGGTCTTCCGGGTTGTCCACGGCCTCCACCTCTTCGAACTGCCCCTCGGGGTAGTTGGTCAGTACGAGCTTCACGGGATGGAGCACGGCGCTCACGCGCGTGGCACGGGCGTTCAGGTCGTCGCGCACGGCGGCCTCCAGCAGGCTCACGTCGTTCAAGGCGTCAAACTTCGTATATCCTATGCTGTCGATGAAGCGGTGTATGGATTCGGGCGAGTAGCCGCGGCGGCGATAGCCGCAGAGGGTCGGCATGCGCGGGTCGTCCCAGCCGTTCACCAGCCCTTCCTTTACCAAGGCGAGCAGCTTCCGTTTGCTCATCACGGTGTAGGTAAGGTTCAGGCGGTTAAACTCTATTTGGCGCGGGTAGTAGCTGTCGTCTTCCTTCAGCAGGTCAATAAAATAGTTGTAGAGCGGGCGGTGCACTTCAAACTCAAGGGTACAGATGGAGTGCGTCACGCCTTCGAAATAGTCGCTCTGCCCGTGTGCGAAATCGTACATGGGGTATGCGTGCCAACGCGTGCCCGTGCGGTGGTGGGGATGGTGGATGACACGGTAAATGATCGGGTCGCGGAAGTGCATGTTGGGGCTGGCCATGTCGATTTTGGCACGCAGCACCATGGCTCCCTCCGCCACTTCGCCCGAGTTCATCTTCTCAAACAGCGCCAAGCTTTCCTCCACCGGGCGGTCCCGGTAGGGGCTTTCCTCGCCCGGCTGCGTGGGCGTGCCCTTCTGGCGGGCGATGGTCTCGGCGTCTTGCTCATCGACATAAGCCTTTCCCTCGCGGATGAGCCGCACGGCGAAGTCCCAAAGCTGGGGGAAATAGTCGGAGGCATAGTAGACATGCGCCCACTCGTAGCCCAACCAGCGGATGTCTTCCTGTATGGAGTCCACGTACTCCACGTCTTCCTTCACCGGGTTCGTGTCGTCGAAGCGCAAGTTGCACACGCCCCCGTAGCGTTGCGCGATGCCGAAGTCCATGCAAATGGCCTTGGCGTGCCCGATGTGCAGGTATCCGTTCGGCTCGGGCGGGAAACGGGTCTGCAACCGTCCCCCGTTTTTGCCCCCGCGCAAGTCGTTTTCTACTATCTCTTCTACGAAATTCAGGCTTTTCTTCGTCGTCATGCCTTCGGATGTATCGTGTGTCATAGGTGCGTCTCTTTTTCTTTCCTTATGGTACGATGGTAACAAATTATTCTGCCCGCAAAATTAACCATTCTGCACGCGGAAACAACTATTTTATATCTGTTTTTTTCTTTATGGGATTTCATTCCCTGCTGCAAGGGCTATTCCACGGGAGCACAAGGGAAGCGGCCAGAAGCACCCTCCCACCAAGCCATCCCCACCCCCGCAAAGAAGGAAAAGGCAGGCGGCAAACCACCGGAAGCCTTGCCGCGGCCAAGGAAAAGTGCCGGCACTTACCCGGGAAACCGCAGGCGCTTTTCCCCGGAAGGGAAGCCGCAGGGGAGAACCGGGCGAAAGGAAAAAAACGGAAATTTCACCTCTTTTTGCCGAAACATGCTATAAGACATAAAAAAACATTTGGACGCGCACGTCCAAACGCCGTACCTTTGGCATCGTTATCCTGAAACAATCTTTTTACCTTAAGAGAGAAAGACTAATACCTATTGAGAACTTCGAAGCGGGTCTTTGTGAAAAGGCCCGTTTTCTTTTTCCCTTTCCCCGCAACGGCCATAAGCCTTCCCCTTTCCCGCCGGACGGCAATCCCACCGTCCCACGGCGGCACATAAACATATCCGCCCGCCTTCCTTACCGGGGAAGCCGGGCGGATACGGAGGGGTTGCTTTCCGGCAGGCCTTTACTCAAGCGGCAACCCGTCAAAAATAAGCCGGCTCGTCCCCATCGTCGCTGGACGAGCACGAGAAAGCAGCGGACACCAAGAGCGACAACAAAGCGGCATTCAGTATTTTCCTCATCGCTCGGCCTCCATTTCGACTTCAAAATAAGTATTTTCCCACTTACAAA
>CAYTPX010000009.1:33688-65995 GCA_964439955.1 uncultured Bacteroidaceae bacterium
CCTCATCGCTCGGCCTCCATTTCGACTTCAAAATAAGTATTTTCCCACTTACAAACCTTCTGGGTAACCAAATCTATCCCCCAAGCCAATATATTGAAAAGGTTAAGGCATGCGATGGGATTGAAGGTCGCGTCCAGAAGAAGCGGCGTAGGCCTATAACCTTCTTTTTTGGCTATCAGCTCCTTGGACGATATCTTCTTGCGCAACCGCACCGAAGTCTCGCCACTCTTCCCGATAGTGGCAATCTTTCTCCCGTTGTCGTAAATCCGGATTCCCTCTTCCCCTACAAACGTGACATTCTGACGCGCGCTTGTAAAAATAGTGCAGCAAGAGGAAAAGAAAAGGGGTGCAAACAACACCACCAAAAAGGCTTTCTTTTTCATATAACTACTCCTTTGGTTAAACATATAAGGTTTCAACAATGCCGTTTCCCGGGGGCGGCAACCTACGTTTAAGCAAAGAAGAAGCGCAGGCACCACCCTACGCTGTCCGGGCTCACCACAAGCCACAATCCTTTAGGGAGAAGCCTGCGCCATTAAAGCGCACAGCTTCTCAACAAGGATTGTCATAGCTCGTTTGCAGTTCCAAGGTGGTGATTCGGACAGCGGTTGAGCTATATTTCAGAAAAAGCCGCACCGCCACACGAGGCGATGCGGGTGCAAAGGTAAGTAAAATCCTGTATCAAATTAAGAAACAGCCCCGGAATCTTACCACAAAAAGCCCCTGCCTGCCCATGAGGTTGCGCTGCACACGGCAAAAATCCTTGGCGCTTTCCGGGAAAAGTTGCATGGCTTTTCGGGGAAAGCGCCAAGGATTTTTCTGGCGATACGGGACGCGGCCACCGCTACCGCTTGCGCAGGCGGGCAACGGGTATCTGCATCTGCATCCTATACTTGGCCACGGTGCGCCGGGCCAAGGGGTAGCCTTTTTGCTGGAGCAGGGCGCACAGTTCCTCATCGGTAAGCGGATGGCTCTTGTCCTCTTGGTCGATGTGTTCTTTCAGTATGCGCCGTATTTCGCGCGAGGTGGTCTCTTCCCCGCTTTCGAGCGTATAGCCGTCGGTAAAGAAATGCTTGAGTGAATAGAGCCCGTAGGGTGTCTGCACCCACTTGCTGTTGCTCACGCGGGAAATGGTGGAGATGTCGAGCCCGGTGCGCTGTGCCACGTCGCGCAACGTCATGGGGCGAAGCAGGCTTTCATCCCCCTCGCGGAAGAAGGAGGCCTGCAGGTCCACGATGGCCCTCATGGTGGAGAGCAGCGTCTGGCGCCGCTGTTGGACAGCACTGATAAAGCCTTTTGCACTTTCCACCTTCTGCTTGAGAAACAGGAGGGCATCGCGCCGTGGGCCGGCAGCCGTGGCACGGGCGGAAGAGGCGCGTTCCTCGTCCTGGAGCATGCGGACGTATTCGGCATTGACGGCCAGCCGGGGGATGCGTTGGTCGTTAAGGCTTACCTGGAGGCTGCCGTCTTCTTCACCGACCTCGACGATGAAGTCCGGGACAATAGCCTGTGCCGCCTTCCCGGGGGCTTCCCCCAAGGCGTTCCCCGGGCGGGGATTGAGGCGCGTAATCTCCTCGTATGCCGCCTCGGCCTCTTGCGGCGTGATGCCAAGGCGCTGGGCGATGAGGTCGGTACGCCTGCGGGTAAACTCGGGATAGCAGCGGTTGAGTATCGTTTCGGCCGTGGCACGCTGGGGCGTCCGGGGCAGGCGGCGGAGCTGGAGCTGGAGGCACTCGCGCAAGTCGCGTGCCGCCAGGCCGGGCGGGTCGAAGTCTTGGAGGACGCGCAATGCCTGGAGCAGTTCTTCTTCCGTGGCGTCGATGCCCATGTAGATGGCCAACTCGTCGGCTATCTCGCCAAGCGGCTTGCGCAGGAGGCCGTCGTCGTCGAGCGAGCCTATGAGGTATTCGGCCAACTGCCTCTGCTTGGGGGAAAGCGTCCGCTCGCCCAGCTGTTCGGTGAGCAGCTCATAGAACGAAGAGGCCTCGGAGAAAGGGATATCCTCGGCGCGCGTGGGCGCAACGCCAGTGGCTTGCCGGAGTTTGTAGGGGGGGATATCGTCTTCTGTCAGGTAGTCGCCAAGACTGAAATCGGTATCATCGCTGTCGGGCTCGGGCACTTCGGGACGTATCTCGCCCATGTCTTCCTCGTCGCCCGGTTCGTTTTCCGGCATTTCGTCTGCCGCGTGGAGGGAATCGTCGCGCACTTCCTCAAGCGCAGGGTTGTCTTGAAGTTCAGCGCGCGTGCGCTCTTCCATTTCCAAGGCAGGCAATTCCAAAAGCCGCACAAGCTGGAGCTGTTGCGGGGACAGGGTCTGGGTTTGCTGGAGCTTCTGTTGTTGGCCAAGTCGGCTACGGTTCTTTTCCATAAGGCGCGGCACATATTGGGAAAGGGGACATGCGGGAAAGGAGGGTCAGCCGCCAAAACCCACGTTCAAGCCCCGTTCGGTGAATATTTGGACTGCTAACTCTTTTTCCTCCTCGCCGGGCTCGCCCATCAGTCTCTTCTTGGGATTGTAGACTGTGCCCAGCTTCTCGTGTTTCATACGCCCGATGTCGTGATAGAGAAGCAGGTCCACTTTTTTCTCTTCCCACGGGAGGGAAGCGAGGAAATCGGCTGCACGGCTCAGGTTTTCACCATCGGAATTGACACTGTGTATCAAGGGAATACGTATCCAGAAGCGTTTTCCCAACTCTGCTATCAGGCGTATATTGGAAAGGATGCGGTCGTTATACACGCCCGTGTAGGAGTAATGTTTCGAACGATCCATCAGTTTGAGGTCGACGAGGAAGAGATCGCACTCTTGGGCTACGGACTCTACGACGCGGGGTGCGGCGTAAAGGGTCGTATCGACTGCGCGATGGATATCCAACTTACCGCAACGGCGTAGCATCTCGAGCAGGAATTCATGGTGGAGCAAGGGTTCGCCACCACAAAACGTGACGCCGCCTTGGGATTGGTCCATGACTTCGGTTTCTTTCTCAATCTCTTTCATTAGCTGGTCATAAGTATATTCCTTCCCGGACATCTCGATTGCCAAAGAAGGGCACACCTCAGCACATTTCCCGCATACGACGCAACGGGTGGTATCGCATACGATACCGTCACGCGTCAGTGCCAAAGCCTTTTGCGGGCAGGCTTGCACGCAGCTTTGGCAACCAATACATTTTTTCTTCGTATAAAGCCGCTGCACCTCGGAAGAGATTCCTTCAGGATTGTGGCACCAAACACAATGCAGCGGACAGCCTTTCATGAAAAGGGTTATACGTATGCCGGGGCCGTCGTTTATGGAATAACGCTTTATATCGAACAGTAATGCCTTTGACATATTCCTTTATAATTATGTCCTTTCGGTCTTGTGTGAATAAAAAGGGCTGAAAAACCATTAGACAAGGAGCGGAAGAGGTTGCGCCCTAATTGGCTTCCCCAATCTTCCGCTCCTTCTTACCAAGTACAGGAAATATCTATTCCCAAAAGAGATACGTCTTAAATTGACTCGTTCTCCGTACGGGCGATTATGTCGTCCTGTAAGTCATCGTCCATATCGTTGAAGTAATCGCTATATCCGGCTACGCGTACCAGCAAGTCACGGTAATCTTCCGGCGATTTCTGCGCAGCGTGGAGCGTGGCCGTGTCCACGATATTGAACTGCACATGATGGCCTCCCATGGCAAAATAGGAACGGATAAGGCTTGCGAGCTTGCGGATATCCTCGTCACGCTTCAACAAGCTGGGCAGGAAACGCATGTTAAGCAACGTACCGCCGCTCTTCACCTGGTCGAGCTTGCCCATGGATTTGATAACGGCCGAAGGCCCGTGCGTATCGGAGCCCTGCGCGGGCGAAGTACCGTCGCTGAGCGAACGGCCAGCGAGACGCCCGTCGGGCATAGCACCCGTAACCTTTCCGAAATACACATGGCAGGTAGTGGACAACATGTTCATGTGGAAACACTCACCGCGGGTATTGGGAATACCGTCGATGGCCTCATAAAGGTCGTCATACACCTGCACGGCAATCGCATCAGCGTAGGGGTCGTCGTTTCCGAAGAACGGGGTATGGTTGATGATATACTGGCGCATCTTCTCTTCCCCTTCGAAGTTCTTATCAATGGCCTGCAACATCTGCTCCATCGTAAAGGTATGCTCCTCGAAAACGTGCTTCTTCAACGAGCTCAAGCTGTTGGAAATAGAACCCAACCCGGTACATTGTATGTAATTTGTATTGTACCGGGGGCCTGCGTCGTAGTAGTCTCTCCCCTTTTCGATGCAGTCGTCAATAAAAAGGGAAAGGAATGTGGCCGGGAAGTACTTGGCAAAACAACGATCGATATAGTTGCTTACCTTAGTCTTCATGTCCACAAAATAATGGAGCTGGCGCTTATAGGCAGCATACAACTCATCATAGGATTTGAACCCGCGCGGATCGCCCGTTTGGAGGCCGATTTGCAAACCGCTGCGGGGATCCAAGCCATTGTGGAGGGTGAGTTCCAAGATTTTCACCGTGTTCAGGTAGCCCGTCAATACATAGGCTTCCTTTCCAAAAGCACCCACTTCGATGCAACCCGAGCATCCGCCTTCGCGCGCATCCTTGAGGCTCTTTCCTTGGCGCATCAGTTCTTGGATATACACGTCAGGGTTAAATACCGAAGGGTAGCCATGCCCTTGGCGGATGATGCGGCATCCGGCTTGGAGGAAGCGTTCGGGAGTTACGGAACTGATGTGAAGCGCGCTTCCCGGCTGGAGCAAATGGAGTTCCTCTATGATCTCGAGCATAATATAGGAAACCTCGTTCACCCCATTGCTCCCGTCGGCCTTCACACCGCCGATGTTCAAATTAGTGAAGTCATTATAGGTCCCGCTCTCTTTGGCCGAGATACCTACTTTGGGCGGGGCGGTATGGTTGTTCACCTTTATCCAGAAACAGCAAAGGAGTTCTTTGGCTTGATCGCGGGTTAGCGTCCCGGCGGCCACTTCCTGCTCGTAGAACGGGGCCAAGTGCTGGTCGAAATGTCCCGGGTTCATGGCATCCCATCCGTTCAACTCCGTAATAGTCCCCAGATGCACGAACCAATACATCTGCACAGCTTCCCAGAAAGTGCGGGGAGCATGGGCAGGCACCCAACGGCACACCTCAGCTATCTTCAGCAACTCTTCCTTGCGCTTGGGGTCTCCCTCTTCGGCAGCCATTTTTTCCGCCAGCTCGGCATGACGCTCCGCAAAGAGGATAGCCGCATCGCAGCTGATCGACATGCCGCGGAGTTCGTCTTGCTTGTCGGTAGCCAAGGGGTCGTTGATGAAATCGAGGCTCTCCAGCTTCTTGTTGATTTTCTCTTTCAGGTCGAGCAGGCCATACTGGTAGACTTTCGCGTCGAGCGCGGTATGCCCCGCGGCACGTTGCTCCATAAATTCCGTGAAGACCCCATTTTCATAAGCCACCCGCCATTCGTGGGGCACATGGCTAAAAATACGCTCACGTTGCGTGCGCCCTTTCCAATAAGGGATTACCTCGCGTTCGTAAGTATCGATGTCTTCTTGGCTGATAGTATAGTTCTGCAGCTTGCGCGTATTCAGCACGTGCAAGTCTTCCACGCTGTGGCAGGTCAGTTCCGGGAAAGTGGGGACACACTTGGGCTTCGGCCCGCGCTCACCCACGATTAGTTCATCCTTACCTATATATATAGTCTTGCGCCTGCACAGCTCATAGAAGTTCATGGCACGCAACACGGGGATGGGGTATTTGCCGTAGTTCTCCTTGTAAAACTCCGTCTCAATCAACGCGCGCTCAATGGACAACGAGGGCTGGGCCTCATACGATTCCTTGCGCAAACGCTTGATGCGGTCGTTCATACCGAGTTCATTCTCAGGATGGAGCAGTTCGAAATTCGAAGTACTCTTAGGTGCTCTTTGAGCGGTTGTTATAGTTGTCATAATTTTAAGATGCAATACTTGATTGGAAAAGGGGCGGCACTTTCCGGGAAAACCGCTCCCGTTTTCCGGTGAAAGATTTGGGTGGAATTAAAGAAACAGATACCCGCCCACGGGGAAGACCCGCAGGAGCGGTTGCCTGCATCATGCTAAAAATAAAAAATCAGGCAATTATACAACTTCCTATAGCAATGATTCGTATACATAAGGCAAAGGACTTTTACCCCTAATACGGAAGCAAAGATACGGCCAGTGCGGGTTTCCTCCAAATTTTGTACGGGAAAACGACGGGCAAGTCCTGCTTTTTCACTCTTTTTTCACCGTTTTCCTGCCAAATGGACGCCCCGGCAATCCGTTTGTCCCGCACAGCGGTTTCCCCAACCATTCCCCACCCCGCCGGGCAACCCACAAGACAAGCCGCCGACCCCCAAAGGAAGAAAGGCAAAGGGAAGGTGCTAAAAAAAACAATCATAAAAACCTTTCTTTGCTTATGTGGGGATAAAAACGTACTTTTGTGCGCAAAATAGGGAAACGCGCACCAACCATGACCCCATCCAGACGCAAGCGTATCGCAATCTTAGGTTCCACGGGCAGCATAGGCACGCAGGCCTTGCAAGTTATCGCACAACACCCCGACCGATATGAAGCCTACGTCTTGACGGCGTCACGCAGCGTAGACCTGCTCATCGGGCAAGCCCGCCGTTTCCTGCCCGAGGCGGTCGTGATAGCCAACGAGGCATACTATCCCCGCCTCAAGGAAGCACTCTGCGACTTGCCCATCAAGGTGTACGCAGGAAAGGCGGCATTGGCACAAGTCGTGACAGACGGGGCGATAGACATCGTACTTACCGCCATGGTAGGCTACGCGGGACTCGAGCCCACCATGGCCGCGCTACGCTCCGGGAAGACCATCGCTTTGGCCAACAAGGAAACGCTTGTCGTGGCCGGGGAGCTAATCAACGAACTCGCGCTGCGGCACAACGCGCCCATCATTCCGGTCGATTCTGAACATTCGGCTATTTTCCAATGCCTCGTGGGCGAGGCTGGCAACGAAATCGAAAAGCTGGTCATCACCGCCAGCGGAGGCCCTTTCCGCAACCGCACGCGCGAGGAGCTGGCTACCGCCACCAAAGAGCAAGCCTTGCGGCATCCAAATTGGAAAATGGGGGCGAAAATCACCATTGACTCGGCTTCGATGATGAACAAAGGCTTCGAAATGATCGAGGCCAAGTGGCTTTTTGGCGTGAAACCCGCCCAGATAGAGGCCGTGGTACACCCCCAAAGCATCATCCATTCCATGGTACAATTCACGGACGGGGCGGTCAAGGCCCAAATGGGCACGCCCGACATGCGCTTGCCCATCCAATACGCGTTATCCTACCCCGACCGGCTTCCCTCGCCCGACTGCGGGCGTGTCGATTTCCCCGCGTTGGGTTCGCTCACCTTCGAGCGTCCCGACCTAGAACGGTTCCGCAACTTGGCATTAGCCATGGAAGCAATGGAAAAAGGGGGCAATCTCCCTTGCATCTTGAACGCCGCAAACGAAATCGTGGTCGATGCCTTCCTCCACGACCGCATCGGTTTCTTGCAAATGAGCGACGTAGTGGAGCAAACCATGCGGCACGCCCCCTTCATAGCCAAGCCGTCCTATGAAGACTACGTGGCCACCGACGCCGAAGCGCGCCGCATCGCCATGGAGATAGCCGATACTTATACCAAGAAACACTGACAACAACAATAAAAAGGAATCCCGCAAGACCCGCGCCAAGCGGGCAAGACAACTTAAACAGCAAATAACCGCACATGGAAACCATCCTCGTCAAAGTACTTCAGCTCCTGCTGAGCCTGACCATTCTGGTAGTGATTCACGAGCTGGGGCACTTTATTTTCGCGCGCCTCTTCAAGGTACGTGTCGAAAAGTTCTATATGTTCTTCAACCCTTGGCTCACCCTTTTCAAAATCCCTTCCCGGCAAAAATATGAAGGAGGACGCACCCTCATCCAGACACGCCCCAGCAAATCCGACACAGAGTGGGGCATCGGCTGGCTTCCGCTGGGAGGATACTGCAAAATAGCAGGCATGATTGACGAATCCATGGACACCGAGCAGATGAAACAACCCGCACAGCCATGGGAATTCCGCACCAAACCAGCCTGGCAGCGCCTGCTTATCATCACGGGCGGGGTACTTTTCAACTTTTTGCTCGCCCTCTTCATCTATGCCATGGTGCTCTTCACCTGGGGTGAAAGCTACTTTTTGCCCAAAGACTTCACGCAGGGGATGGAATACGGCACGGTGGCCCAAGAGATGGGCTTCCGGAACGGCGACATACTCCTCTCCGCCGACGGGAAAGAGCTTGACCGCTGGCCCAAAGCCGTGCGCCAACTGGCGGAAGCGCGCGAAGTTGGGGTACTCCGCGGAGGCGTTCTGGATACAATCTACATGGGCGACGGCCTGATGCAGCGCCTCTTGGCCGAAAAGGAAACCTTCGCCTCGCCCATATTCCCCTACGTCATCGACAGCGTCCTGCCGCAAAGCCCGCTGGCACAAGCGGGTTTCCAACGCGGCGACCGCATCGTGGCGCTCAACGGGCAGCCTTTTTCCTCATTCTCCGAATACAGCCGGCGCATCGACAGCATGCAACAAAACGGGGAACTGCGCACCGTGACCCTCACCTACCTGCGGGGAACACGCACAGACACCGCTTCCGTCACCCTCGACGCCCAATATAAAGGCGGGGCCTACCCCTATGGTTTCACCCATTACTTCCCCCCGCGCACCAAGACCTACGGCTTCCTCGCCTCCCTCCCCGCAGGCATCCGCCTCGGGGTAAGCACGATGCAAGGATATGTCAATGACTTGAAATACGTCTTTACCAAGGAAGGCGCCGGAAGCTTGGGCGGGTTTGGCACCATCGGCAGCATCTTCCCTCCCGTATGGGACTGGTATTCGTTTTGGACCATGACCGCTTTCCTCAGCATCATACTCGCCGTGATGAACATCCTCCCCATCCCTGCGTTAGACGGGGGGCATGCCTTGTTTATCGTCTACGAGATAATCTTCCGCCGCAAGCCCGGCGAGAAGTTCATGGAGCGCGCCCAAATGGCAGGGATGCTGTTCCTGCTGCTCCTCATGCTTTGGGCTAATTTCAACGACATACTGCGCTTCGTATTCGGCGTGAACCTCTGAACAGACCCGGCCACATACCTTATTTTATAAACCCTTACACACTTTTTTTCAAATCCTCCCCTATGGAATACGTTCAATTCGCCCTTGATTTCGTAATGCACATAAGCGACCACCTGAACGAGCTGATGGCTAATTACGGAGAATGGGTCTATGGCATCCTTTTCCTCATCATCTTCTGCGAAACCGGCTTGGTAATCACACCTTTCCTCCCGGGCGATTCCCTGCTCTTCGCCGCGGGCGCGCTCTGCGTGCAGCCCAGTTCGCCAGTCAATACGCATGCCGTAGTGGCACTCCTTACGGTGGCCGCCATCTTAGGCGACGCTTCCAACTACATGATAGGGCGTTTCTTCGGGGAAAAACTCTTCAGTAACCCGAACTCCAAGATTTTCAAGCAAAGCTACTTGGAGAAAACCAAGAATTTCTACGCCAAGCATGGCGGGAAGACCATCTTCCTGGCCCGCTTCGTACCCATCGTGCGCACGTTTGCCCCCTTCGTGGCCGGCATGGGGCACATGGGTTACCGCCATTTCGCCGCCTACAATGTCATCGGTGCCATCACTTGGGTTTTCTTGTTCACCTACGCCGGCCATTTCTTCGGCAACATTCCGGTCGTGCAGAAGAACTTGGAGTTGCTCATGCTGGCCATCATCGTGCTGTCCGTCATGCCTGCCGTCATCGAGGTGCTGCGCGAACGGCATAAAGCCCGCATGGCAGCAAAAGAAAAACAGGATTAACCCCCGCAACGGCCACAAGGCCGCCCTTTCCCCGCCTGCGCCAAGCGGGGCATTCCCTCCAAGGCTTTCCGGGAAAAGCACTGTGGCTTTTCCCGGAAAGCCCCAGCGTTTTTTACCATTTTCCCCAAGCCTTCTCCATGCCTCCCCACGGCCTTCTTTCCCCCTTGCCCCGGCCTCGGGCACATACGCCCGCCCCTTGCGGCAAAGAGGCGGGACGGGGGAAAGGGGAAACTGCTGAAATGTGTTGTGAAACATGTAACGGAAAACGTGTATTCTTACACTTATTAAGTAATATTGCACCCGATTTCAGTAGAGCACCCCGCCTTAAAATCCGCGTCCGACGGAGACTTACAGGATTCAACCCAACTAAAAACGCCTCAAAGACTCGAGAATCAATTACAAAAACAATAGCAACATGAATTGGACAACAAATGAGTTCGTATGGCTCGACTGGGCGATTCTCGCCATTGGAGTCATATCCATCGTGTGGGCGATATACCGCTCCATCAAGAAAGACAAAGAAAAGATGAAAGGGGCCGATAGCCAAGACTACCTTTTCGGGAAAGGTGAACCGTGGTACATCATAGGCGCGGCGATTTTTGCGGCCAACATCGGTTCCGAACACTTGGTCGGCCTTGCCGGGACAGGCGCGAAAGACGGCGTAGGCATGGCCCACTGGGAGATGCAGGGCTGGATGATACTCATACTCGGTTGGTTGTTCGTGCCGTTCTACCAGCTGCTGAACAACAAAATGGGCAAAATCATCACCATGCCGGACTTCCTCAAGTTCCGTT
The DNA here is from genome assembly GCA_964439955.1 of uncultured Bacteroidaceae bacterium. Classification (GTDB taxonomy): domain Bacteria; phylum Bacteroidota; class Bacteroidia; order Bacteroidales; family Bacteroidaceae; genus UBA1794. The sequence goes on from CAYTPX010000009.1 coordinate 44,331, forward strand.
ACACCCAACGCACCGGCTCCTGGCTGTCCATCATTACGCTGATTGCCTACGTACTGACCAAAGTTTCCGTTACCGCTTTCACCGGCGGCATCTTCTTCGAATACCTGCTCGGGCTGCCGTTCTGGTACGGCGCCATCGGGCTTATCCTCATCACGGCCATATTCACCGTCTTCGGAGGCATGAAGGGCGTGATGACCTTGTCTGCCATCCAGACGCCCATCCTTATCATCGGTTCGTTCCTCGTGCTGTTCCTCGGCCTGCACATGCTGGGCGACGGCAGCATCACGAACGGCTGGTCGGAGATGATGGCGGTATGTAACGCCGCCCACGACGGCTTCGGGACGACCCACCTGTTCCATACCAACCCGGACGACCCCATGTATCCGCAATATCCCGGATACGTCGTATTCCTCGGGGCCTCCATCATCGGTTTCTGGTACTGGTGTACTGACCAGCACATCGTACAGCGTGTCCTCGGGCAGACGAAAGGCGAAGACAACAGGAAAGTAATGGCCCGTGCCCGCCGGGGCACGATTGCCGCCGGTTACTTCAAGTTGCTTCCCGTCTTCATGTTCCTCATTCCCGGCATGGTGGCCTATGCCCTCTCCCTGAAGGCGGGCAGCGGCATCGAAATGGACCTCACCAACAGCCACGACACCGACGGGGCGTTTGCCATGATGGTGAAGAACATACTGCCGGCAGGTATAAAAGGTATCGTGACCATCGGCTTCATCTGTGCGCTCGTTGCCTCCTTGGCCGCATTCTTCAACAGCTGCGCAACCCTGTTTACGGAAGACTTTTATAAGCCCATGAAGAAGGGCATGAGCGAAAGCCACTACGTGCTCGTGGGACGTATCGCTACCGTAGTGGTCGTAATCCTTGGCTTGGCGTGGATGCCTATCATGATGAATATGGGCAACCTCTACTCCTATCTCCAGGATATCCAGTCGCTCATTGCCCCCGCCATGGTGGCAGTCTTCACCCTCGGCATCTTCTCGAAAAGGATTACCCCGAAGGCCGGCGAGTGGGGGCTTATCGTCGGCTTCCTGATCGGCATGCTGCGCCTGGCCACCAACGTAGCCACCAACTCGGGGAAAGCCATCATGGACGGAGCGTTCTGGGGCGCAACTTCCTGGTTCTGGCAAACCAACTGGCTGGTATTCGAAGTATGGCTGCTGGTATTCATCATCGTCTTTATGTTCGTGGTATCAGCCTTTACCCCGAAAGCGAGTGCTGAACAAATCGCTGCCATCACCTTTACGAAAGATTACAAGCAGGCTATCCGCGAAAGTTGGAACAAGTGGGACGTCATCGCCACGCTGGGCGTCGTCGCTCTCTGCGCTTGTTTCTACGCCTACTTCTGGTAATAACAGGAAAAACCGGCAAATATCCCGACTTGCCGGCCATAAGCATCATCAACGTCCCGGAGGGAAAGCCCGCGTGCTTTCCCTCCTTTTTCATGCATTCCCCGCAAGCCTCGCGCAAGGCGGAAGGCGGCCTACCAAAGGAGGCAAGCCCAACGCGGCAGAAGCGGCAGCGCCCCCAGGGAAAAGCGGCAAGGCTTTCCCCAAAAAGCCCTGCCGCTTCCGCACCTGCCCCCCATGGGAAAGAGTCTCAAACCAAGCCGAGCAACCTGAGAATCGTAGGCGTGAGCAACGCCGTAAGTATGCCGTTGAGCGTAAGGCCGAGGCTGGCATACGCGCCGTAGTTATGGCTTACGTCCATAGCGGCCGAAGTGCCCGCCGCATGTGAGGCGGTGCCCATCGAAAGCCCTTGCGCGATGGGGCTTTCCACATGCCCCAAGTGGAGTACCTGGAAGCCGAAGATTACCCCGAAAAGCCCCACGCAAACCACGACGGCAGCCGTGAGCGAGGGAATCCCCCCGACGGTTTTCGTCACCTCCATGGCGATAGGTGTCGTGACCGACTTGGAAGCGAGCGAAAGGATTACCTCCTTCGATGCGCCCAGCCACCACGCTGTCAGCACCACGCTCACCACGCCCACCACACAGCCTGCCAGTTGGGAGAGAAGTATCGGGAGGAGTTGCTTTTTGATGGCTTCCAGCTGCAAATAGAGCGGCACTCCGAGAGCCACGACCGCCGGTTTCAGCCAAAACTCGATGAGATGCCCGCCCTCTTGGTAAGTCTCATAGCTGATTCCCATGCTTTTAAGGAAAATGATCAGCACGGCAATGGTTACCAGAATAGGGTTCAACAACAGCCATCCGGTGCGCTTCTGCAACCAGCGCGCTGCAAAATACAGCCCGAAAGTAAGGGCCAACAAGAAAAAAGTATTCTGAAGAAAGTCCATAAATCCTGTCCTGTTTTGCGGAATCAACGCTTGATTTTACGTGAAATCTGGTGTACCCACCCCGTAACGACCAGCACCAGTACCGTGCTGATTACGACGGAAGCCACGATAGGCAGCCACTCCTTACGGATAATGTCAAGATAAAGCATCAAAGCCACGCCGGGCGGGACAAAAAAGAAGCCCAAGTTGGCCACAAGGAAGTCCGAAAGCCCCTGCACCCACTCCAGCTTAATCCATTTCAACTTCAGCAAAAGGGTAAGAAGCAGCATCCCCAAAATGCTGCTGGGCAACTTCAAGCCCGTAAGGTAGACGATCAACTCCCCGGCTGCCAAGCAGCCGAAGAGAATAGTGCATTGTCGTATCATATTTATGTGCTTTAGAGTCCCAAAAAACGGCTGCAAAGTTAGATATTTCAAGCGGAAGAATGTCTACCTTTGCAGCCGTTTTGGCAAAAACACCACACACATGACGTACAAAAACAAAGGCCTCGTGCTGGGAATCGTCTCAGCCATGACCTACGGAATGAACCCGCTTTTTGCTTTGCCCCTGTACGAACGCGGCATGAATGCAGACTCTGTACTTCTTTTCCGCTACGGCTTGGCCGCCGTCTTCCTCGCTTTCCTGATGAAGCGCAAGGGCATTCCCTTTTCCATCCGCGCCCGCGATTTATTGCCCCTGCTCACGCTGGCGCTACTCTTCGCCTTTTCGTCGCTAGCCTTGTTCCTCAGTTACCAATACATGGACGTCGGCATTGCTTCCACCCTGCTTTTCATTTATCCCGTCATGGTAGCCGTGCTGATGGCCTTGTTCTACAAAGAACGGATTTCCCCCTTTACGATGTCTTGCATAGCCCTTTCCCTGAGCGGCGTGGGACTCCTCTCCAAAGGCAGCGACGGCATGCCGCTCAGTGCCATAGGGATTTCGTTGGTGATGCTATCCGCGTTGTTTTATGCCGTCTATATGATTCGGCTCGACCACTCCACCGTGCGCCATTACCCGGTACTTAAACTCACTTTCTACGGGCTTCTGCTCGGGCTGCCCGTCTTTCTGGCACGCATCTTGCTCGGCGAAGCACTCACCCTGCCCGGCTCTCCGTTTGAATGGGCAAATATTTTTTGCATCGCCTTGCTCCCCACGGTGGTTTCACAGACACTAATGACAATAGCCATACAACACATCGGCCCTACCCCGGCAGCCATCTTGGGCGCACTGGAACCGGTCACTGCCGTTTTCTTTGGCGTTACGATCTTCGGCGAGCAGCTCACGCCACACATATGCCTGGGCATTCTGCTGATTCTCGTAGCCGTACTGCTCATCGTGGGGCGCGCACCGCTCCAGCACTTCGCGGCAGAATACCTGCACCGCCGCTGAACCCCGCTCCCGCCGCCCCGCAGGCGTGCGGGAAAAGCCTCAGGCAAACGTACAAAAAGCCCTGCAAGTTTCTTCCAGTACATGCAACGCTTCTCCGGAGAACTTGCAGGGCTTTCCTCGTTTACCCTAAAAGAGAAATCTTATTTCCCGAAATACCTTTTATAAAGGCCCTCGAAGGCTTTCCCGTGGCGCGCCTCGTCCTTAGCCATTTCATGCACCGTATCGTGGATGGCGTCAAGGTTGAGTTGCTTGGCACGGGTGGCGATGCGCTTCTTGTCGGCGCAGGCGCCCTGCTCGGCCATCATGCGTTTCTCCAGGTTGGTCTTCGTGTCCCAAACCACGTCGCCCAGCAGCTCGGCAAACTTGCTGGCATGCTCGGCCTCTTCCCAGGCATAGCGCTTGTAAGCCTCCGCCACCTCGGGATAGCCCTCGCGGTCGGCCTGGCGGCTCATGGCAAGGTACATGCCCACTTCCGTGCACTCGCCCATGAAGTGGTTGTTGAGGTCCTTGATCATTTCCTCGTCGCAACCCTTGGCCACGCCGATGACATGCTCGTCTTCGAACACCAAGTCACCCGTGGACTCGTCGGGCATCTCTTCGAACTTGCTGGCCGGAGCCTTGCACAAGGGGCACTTCTCGGGAGCGGCATCGCCTTCGTGGATATAACCACACACTGTACATCTGAACTTTTTCATAATCATGTCTTTATTAAAATGTTAGTATAAAAAGAAGCCTATTCTTCATCTTGTCCCGTCCTTCCGCCCCGGGAATCGAGGCAATCAGCGCATATCCCGCGATAATAGAGCTGCACCTCTTCCACTTCGCACCGCTCCAACCCTGTGGGAAGCCGCCCGGCAGGGTCGCCCTCCGGAAGGGGCAGGTCGAAAACCCGGGAGCAACGCTTGCAGAAGAAATGGGCATGCGGGCTCGTATCGCCATCGAAACAGACATTGCGCTCGTCAATGGTCAGCATCTGCGCCACCCCTTTTTCTACAAAGAGCCGCAACGTGTTGTAAACCGTGGTCTTCGACAGCGTGGGCATCCCCGGAGAAAGTCGGGAATACAAATCCTCCACCGTAGGATGCACGGGGTACTTCTGCAAGTGCTCCAGCACGGCTATCCGTTGCTGCGAGGGCTTGACGCCCCGGGCAAGCAGCAAAGAGTAAGCATCGGATAGGGATTTTATATTTGTATTCATTACAATCTTGTTTTCGCTGCAAATATAAAACTATTCCTTCATAACTTCCAAACAATATCGCCGTTTTTTTCAGAAAAACCTCTATTTATTTTGTACTTTTGCCGCGTGCCTCGCCCGGAAAAGCCTTGCCGCTCCCACCAGAAAGCGGCAGCGGGAACCGGGAAAAGTGCCAGCACTTTCTGCCGGAAAGGAGGCGGTCTCCCCTAAAAGATTCTACAATTATGAACTACGGATTCGTAAAAGTCGCCGCGGCAATACCCCGCCTTTCCCTCGCCGACTGCAAGGAAAACGCCAACCAGATAGAGAGCCTTGTCGCCATAGCCGAAGGGAAAGGGGCACAGGCCGTCGTATTTCCCGAACTCTGCCTCACCGGTTACACGTGCGGCGACCTCTTCGGGCAGCAAATCCTCTTGGAGGAAACGGAAATAGCCTTGATGCAAGTCCTCAACAACAGCCGCCAGTTTGACATCCTCACCATCGTCGGGATGCCCGTCATGCAAGGCAACGCCCTGTTCAACTGCGCCGTCGTCTTCCAGCACGGCAAGATTCTCGGCGTCGTCCCCAAGACCCTGCTGCCCAACTACAAGGAATTTTACGAACGCCGATGGTTCGCCCCCGCCACCGAACTGCAGGAAAATACCATACGCCTGTGCGGGCAAACCGTACCCATGGGCGCGGATTTGCTGTTCCGGACGGCCGACTTCACCTTCGGCGTGGAGATTTGCGAAGACTTGTGGGGCGCCGTGCCACCCTCCTCGCTCCTTTCGTTGGGCGGGGCGGAACTCATTTTCAACCTCTCGGCAAGCAATGACCTCATCGGCAAGCAAAGCTACCTGAAGAACCTGCTCGCCCAGCAATCGGCCCGCTGTCTGGCCGGATACGTCTATGCCTCCTCCGGCTTGGGCGAATCATCCACCGACTTAGTCTTCGGGGGAAAAGCATTTGTCTACGAGTACGGGAAACTTTTGGCCGAGGCCGACGCCTTTAAACGGGGCGAACAACTCATAGTGAGCGAAATCGACATCGAAAAGCTCCGCACCGAACGCCACACCGACACGTCCTTCTCTGCCAATGCCGCCCAACACCGCCGCGCTTGGCGCGTTGTTCCTGCCGAAGCAGGCAACGCCACCCACGAGTTCTGCCTCACCCGCAGCTTCGACCCCATGCCCTTCGTGCCGAAGGGCGAAGCCCTCGCCCGCCATTGCCGGGAGGCGTTCTCCATACAGGTTGCCGGTTTGGCACGGAGGATGGGGCACACCCACGCGCGGACTGCGGTGGTAGGCATATCCGGCGGGCTCGACTCCACGCTTGCCCTGCTCGTCTGCACGCAGGCTGCCGACACGCTCGGGCTTTCGCGCAAGAGCGTGGTGGGAATCACCATGCCCGGCTTCGGGACTACGGGGCGCACGTACCAGAACGCCCTGGCACTCATGAAAAGCCTCGGCATCACGACACGCGAAATCCCCATAGGCGACGCCGTGCAGCAGCACTTCGCCGACATAGGACACGACCCGAACGTGCAAAATACCACCTACGAAAACGCCCAGGCACGCGAGCGCACGCAGATACTCATGGACATGGCCAACGAGACGGACGGGCTGGTTGTCGGGACGGGCGACCTGTCGGAATTGGCTTTGGGCTGGGCCACATACAACGGCGACCACATCTCCATGTACGGAGTGAACACGAGCATACCCAAGACCCTCGTGCGCCATCTCGTGCACTGGGTGGCCGACGGCAATTTCGGCCCCATCCCCGAGGAGACACGCGCCACGCTCTACGACATCATCGACACCCCCATCAGCCCCGAGCTGCTGCCCGCCGGAAAAGAGGGGCAAATAGCCCAAAAGACGGAAGACCTCGTAGGACCCTACGAACTCCACGATTTCTTCCTCTACCACCTGCTCCGCCACGGATTCCGCCCGGCCAAGATACACTACCTCGCGGCACAAGCCTTCCGCAACCTCTACACCGAAGAGACCATCAAGCGCTGGTTGTGCGTCTTCCTGCGGCGCTTCTTCCAACAGCAGTTCAAGCGGTCGTGCCTCCCCGACGGGCCTAAGGTGGGCAGCATCAGCCTAAGCCCCCGGGGCGACTGGCGCATGCCGAGCGACGCCTCCGCCGCCCTTTGGCTGAAAGAAGCCGAAAACCTCTGACCCTCCCGCCACGCAGGGCGGCAACACGACAGCGCCTCCCCGGATGGGGGAGGCGCTGCCGCAAAAAAGCCAAGGCCGCCTCTCGGAAAACGCAAGCCCTTTCCCTAAAAAGTGCCGCCGCTTTCCCCCGGAGGCGCAAGCGCTTCCCCGGCCAAGGCAGGAGGCCTCACCCCCTCCGCTCGTAGCGGGAACAGAAATAGAGCAGCAGGAAAAAGCCCACCAGCGCAAAAGGCGCACCCACAAGGGCCGGGTAGCGGAACGAAAAGCCATGCTCCATGGGCAGCCCCCCGCAGTAGGCGCCCAGCGCGTTACCTAGGTTGAAGGCTATCTGCACGCAAGCCGCGCCCAGCATTTCCCCGCCGGGCGCATGGCGGATGAGCAGCACCTGCTGCGGCGCGCTCAAGGCGAAGAGGCAAGCCGTGCAGGCACACATGAGCAAAGCCGTAAGCCAACCCACGGACGCCACGGCGAAAATGAGCAACAGCACGCACGCCGCCACGCCCTGCGTGCACGCGGCCACATGGCCGGGCTGGAAGCGGTCGGACAAACGCCCGCTCAGCAAGTTGCCGGCCACCATGCCGAATCCGGCAAATATCATGAGTACCGTGACGGCCTCCTGCGGGAATCCGCTCACGCGCGTAAGCAAAGGGTTCACATAGCTGTACCAGCAGAAAATGCCCCCGTTGCCCAATACCGTAGCCCCCAACACCAACCACGGCGCGCCGCCGCGCAAGAAGCGGAACTGCCCCCGGAAGCCGCCCTTGCCGGGCAGGCCGCCGACCTGGGGCACCCAGCGCCAGATATAATAGACGACAAGCAAGCTGACGCCGACCACCAGCAAAAACGGGAAGCGCCAAGAGAGATGGCCGCTCAGCGCAGTCCCGAGCGGAACCCCGAAGAGGTTCGCCACCGTCATCCCCGCCACCATGATGGAAACCGCCTCCGAGCCGTGCCGCTCGTCGGCCAGTTTCACGGCCACGATGGAGGCCACCCCGAAATAAGCGCCGTGGGGAAGACCCGACACGAAGCGCGCCACGAGCAAAGCGCCGTAGCTGGGGGCCAAGGCGGAACACAAGTTGCCCAAGAAGATAAGGCCGCCGAGGGCCAGGAGGATATTTTTCAGGGGGAAACGTCGCGCCAAGGTCAACAAAGGGGCGCCAAAACAGACACCCAGCGCGTAGGCCGAAATCAAATGCCCGGCACGCGGGATGCTAACCCCGAGGCTATGTGCCACGTCGGGAAGGATTCCCATCATTACAAACTCGGCAATGCCCAAAGCGAGCGTGCCAAAAGCCAATGCCACTAAACTCTTTTTCATTTTGCCGTGAAGACTAATTGCGTTTTTGCGGCTGCAAAAATACCGCTTCCCGCCCAAATACGGAAGCAAACCGCCCGGCAAGGGCCGCATCCCATGCCGTGGTTTCCCTGCTCCGCGCCTGCCCTTTTTGGGGAAAGTGCCAAGGCTTTTCCCGGAAAGGCCGGGCGCAAAAGACAAAAACCCGCGGCCCACGGAAGTTTACCTAATTATATATAGGGCGATTCACGCAGATAATCCCTATCTTTGCCCCGCATCGGGGAAGGCCGAACGGCAGCATGCCCCGCCCCTTCCACATGTCATGAAAACGAAACTCGTCCTTATCGCCATCACGCTGGGCCTTATCGGCTATATCTGCTCCCCATGGCCGGGCATCCCCGTGGCTTTGGCCGGGGCAGCCTTGTTGAGCAGCTTCTTCAGCATCCGGAAAAAAGACAAAAGCCTGCTCCTGCTGGCCGGGATATTGGTTGCCGTGGCCATCGTGGCCGCAGCCGTACTGTTTATCGCAGCCCCGGGCGAACCGGCGTCTCCACCTTTCTGACTCCCCGGACAGCCTTGAAAGCCCATCCCCCCACAGGCACGCGCCGCCGCCACCCGGCCCCGAAGGGCGGGAAGCGGGTACTCCGCATCCTGACCGCCGCAGGGGGCACGTTCAGCGTAGGGCTGGGCGTAGCCGGGGCTTTCCTCCCTGTCTTGCCGACCACGCCCTTCCTGCTGCTCGCCGCCTGGTGCTACGCCCGAAGCTCGCCGCGGCTGCACCGGAAGCTGCTGCAAAACCGCTATTTCGGCCCCTATATCCGCAAATTCCAAGAGGAGAAGGCCCTCCCGCCAAGGGTGAAAATCCTGTCGTGCTCGCTCGTATGGGCTTCCCTGCTGGGCTGCACTTTCTTTGTCCCCGGAGTGCCGTTGTGGGTACGGCCCGCGTTTCCCGTGTTAGCCTTGCTCATCACACGCCACATACTCTCCTTTGCCACACTCCGGCGCAAATGACCCCGCCGGCGCATGCCGCGCGCCTGCCCACGCCCCGGCTGTAGGGAAAGGGGAAGCGAAGCCCGGGCGCAAAAAAAGTGCCAGCCCCGCGGCTTTTGGCCGCAGGGCTGGCACTTATCCACCATTTACTTTTATCGGTACACCCTCAGGGACTCGAACCCTGGACCCACTGATTAAGAGTCAGTTGCTCTACCAACTGAGCTAAGGATGCAACTCCTTTTTTCCTTTTTGCGGTGCAAAGGTAGGCATTCCCCGGGATACCGCCAAACAAAACGGGACATTTTTCGCCGCCAAGCCCAACTTTCCCGCCCGGAAGCACCTCCGCCGCCCTGCCGAAGGACATGGGGGGAGAAGCAAAAAGCGCCTGCCTTTTTCCGGAAAACCGCCGACGTTTTCCCCAAGAAGGCACGGCACTTTTCCGGAAAAAGGTTGGCCACTTCCCCTTTCCTAATTGGCGGAAACTGAAAAAACGCACGGGAAGGGGTGGTAAAACAAGGGGACAGTTGCAAATAAATGCAGGAAAATATTGCATACCGCCTGCATATTCCCTATTTTTGCAGCCAAAAATTCATATTATGCAACGCTCCAGAGACAACAAACGCCAACGCTTAGACGCAATCAAGCTCATCGTTTCAAGCAAAGAGATTTCCAACCAACAAGAACTGCTGGCGGAACTCCGTACCGAAGGCTTCACGCTGACGCAAGCCACGCTCTCGCGCGACCTGAAGTCCCTGCAGGTAGCCAAATCATCCAACGCCAACGGCCGCTACGTCTATACGCTCCCCAGCGAAAGCAACCACAAACAACTTGGATATTACACCAATTCCCTGCAAGAGATGATGGACTTGGCGGGCTTCCGCTCGCTGGACTTCTCTGGAAACCTGGGCATCATCAAGACCCGCCCCGGGTATGCCAGCAGCCTGGCCTACGACATTGACAACCTGGCGCTGAACGACGTGTTGGGGAGCGTGGCGGGCGACGATACCATCCTGCTCATCCTTCGCGAAGGGTGCTCGCGGAGGGGAATCAAACGCGCGCTGGGGAAACTCACCAGCAACCCCGCCGGACAGGAAGAAGACAAAAACGATACCAACAACACTGAAGAAAATAATGGATAACTGCATTGAGATTATGGTCGCCGGCAAGGAACACATCCCCCATGTCGAAACCATATTGACCACAATCGAAGTAGCCGCCAAGAAACGGGGCACGGGCATCGCCCGCCGCTCGCCCGACTACGTGAAGCAAAAGATGCTGGAAGGGAAAGCCATCATTGCCATGGACGGGGACACCTTTGCAGGCTTTTGCTACATCGAGACATGGAGTAACAAACACTTTGCCGCCAACTCGGGCCTCATCGTAGCCCCGCAATACCAAGGCCACGGGCTGGCCAAGCACATCAAGCGCTTCGCCTTCGAATACTCGCGCCGCCGCTACCCGCACGCCAAGCTGTTCGGGCTGACCTCCGGGCTGGCGGTGATGAAAATCAACACGGCGCTGGGCTACGTGCCCACCACGTTTTCCGAGCTGACGGACGACGAGGCGTTCTGGAACGGCTGCCGCACGTGTGTCAATTACGACGTCCTGATGCGCAACGAGAAGACGCGTTGCATCTGCACCGCCATGCTTTACGACCCGGACCAGCACCCCGAAGACCACCTCGGCGACAACCCGCTAAAAGACGGCGAGACCCCCGAGCCCGTACGGATGCCACTGAAAAAGGAAACAGCCGAAGTGGCCCCCTAAAAAAGGGACAAGAGAACCCAACGAAACATAGAACCTGTTTTATTGAAAAAACATACGACATGAAAAAGAAAGTGGTAGTCGCCTTCAGCGGCGGGCTGGATACATCGTACACCGTGATGTACCTGGCCAAAGAAATGGGCTATGAAGTCCATGCAGCGTGCGCCAACACGGGCGGATTCAGCCCCGAGCAACTGCGCACAAATGAGGAGAATGCATACAAATTGGGCGCAACAAAATACGTAACGCTCGACGTGACACAGGAATATTATGCGAAGAGCCTGAAATACATGATTTACGGAAACGTGCTGCGCAACGGCACTTACCCCATTTCCGTCAGCTCCGAACGCATCTTCCAGGCACTGGCCATCGCGCGGTATGCCAATGAAATCGGCGCCGATGCCATCGCCCACGGCTCGACAGGCGCGGGCAACGACCAAGTCCGTTTCGACATGACGTTCCTTGTCATGGCACCCGGAGCGGAAATCATCACCCTCACGCGCGACAAAGCGCTGAGCCGGCAAGAAGAAATCGACTACCTCAACGCACATGGCTTTGCCGCCGACTTTACCAAGTTGAAGTATTCCTACAACGTAGGCATCTGGGGAACCTCCATCTGCGGCGGCGAAATCCTCGATTCCGCCCAAGGCTTGCCCGAATCGGCCTACCTCAAGCATTGTACCAAGGAAGGCAGCGAACAACTCCGCCTTACCTTTGAACGGGGAGAGCTCAAGGAGGTCAACGGCGAACGCTTCGACAATCCCATCAAGGCTATCCAGAAAGTGGAAGAAATCGGGGCAGCCTACGCCATTGGGCGCGACATGCACGTGGGCGACACCATTATCGGCATCAAAGGGCGCGTAGGCTTCGAGGCCGCCGCGCCGATGCTCATCATCGGTGCACACCGCTTCCTGGAGAAGTACACGCTGAGCAAGTGGCAACAATACTGGAAGGACCAAGTGGCAAACTGGTACGGGATGTTCCTCCACGAGAGCCAGTACCTGGAACCCGTCATGCGGGACATCGAAGCAATGCTTGCCAGCAGCCAACGAAACGTGAACGGGACTGCCATCCTCGAGTTGCGCCCCTTGTCGTTTTCCACGGTGGGCGTGGAAAGCCAAGACGATTTGGTGAAGAACAAGTTCGGCGAATACGGCGAAATGCAGAAAGGCTGGACGGCCGAAGACGCCAAAGGCTTCATCAAAGTCCTGTCCACCCCCCTACGCGCCTACTACGCCAACCACAAAGATGAGACCGTCTAACCCCAAGAAGCTCACCCGCCCACGCGCCGGCCGCAAGCTGGCTGGCGTGTGCGGCGGCTTGGGTATTTACCTCAACATAGACCCCACGGTGGTACGAGTGGTATATGCGTTGCTCACCGTGTTTACCGCTTTCTCCGGAATCATCATCTACATCATCCTGATGCTGCTGATACCCGAAGAAGAATAATAGCCTTCCATCCCGAAACATATTAAAACTTATAGATATGATCAAAGCCGGAATCATCGGCGGCGCAGGCTACACGGCCGGGGAGTTGCTGCGCCTGTTGCTCAACCACCCGGAGGTAGAAATAGGATTCGTACACAGCTCCAGCAACGCGGGCAACCGCATCACCGACGTCCACGAAGGGCTTTACGGGGAGACCGACTTGGCTTTTACCGACAAGTTGCCCTTGGACGAGATTGACGTGCTCTTCTTCTGCACGGCACACGGCGACACCCGCAAGTTCATGGAGAGCCACACCCTGCCCGGACACCTGAAAGTAATCGACCTGTCCATGGACTACCGCCTGAAAGCACCCGGGAACGAGTTCATCTACGGCCTGCCCGAGCTGAACCGGCGGGCTACCTGCCAAGCCAAATACGTGGCAAACCCCGGATGCTTCGCAACGGCCATCCAGCTGGGGCTGCTCCCGCTGGCAAAGAACCTCATGCTCAACGGCGACATCATGGTGAACGCCATCACCGGGAGCACGGGAGCCGGAGTAAAGCCTGGCGCCACGACCCATTTCAGCTGGCGGAACGACAATATCAGCATCTACAAAGCCTTCGAACACCAGCATGTCCCCGAAATCCGCCAGTCGCTCAAGCAACTCCAGAACAGCTTCGACTCCGAAATCGGCTTCATCCCGTACAGGGGCGGCTTCGCGCGCGGCATTTTCTGCACCATCGTGGTGAAGAATACCATGGAGACGGACGATTTGTACAAGATGTTCGAAGAATATTACGAGCGCGACTCCTTTGTACACATGGCGCGCAAAAGCATCGACCTCAAGCAAGTGACCAATACCAACAAGTGCCTCATCCATCTGGAGCGGCACGGCGGGAAACTTCTCATCGTGACCTGCATCGACAACCTGCTGAAAGGAGCCAGCGGCACGGCCGTACACAACATGAACCTGCTCTTCAACCTCGAAGAGACCGTAGGGCTCAAACTCAAGGCCAGCGCTTTCTGAAAAAAGCACCGGCACTTTCCCACAAAACCCACAGGACTTTTAAGCAAAAGAAACAGATGAACCTATTCGACGTCTACCCCCTTTTCGACATAAACATAGTGAAAGGACTCGGCTGCCACATATGGGACGACAAAGGGACTGAATACTTGGACCTCTACGGCGGGCACGCCGTCATTTCCATCGGGCACTCCCACCCCCACTATGTGGAGCAAATCAGCAAACAAGTGGCCCAACTGGGCTTCTACTCCAACTCCGTCATCAACCGCTTGCAGCAAACTTTCGCCCGCCGTTTGGGGAAAGCCACCGGCGACTACGACGACTACAGCCTCTTCCTCGTCAATTCCGGCGCGGAAGCCAACGAAAACGCCCTCAAGTTAGCCTCCTTCCACAACGGCCGCAAGCGTATCATCTCCATCAACAAGGCTTTCCACGGACGGACTTCCCTCGCCGTGGAAGTTACCAACAACCCCAAGATCGTAGCCCCGGTCAATGAGAGCGGGAATGTCACCTTCCTGCCCATGAACGACGCCGAAGCCGCCCGGCGCGAGATAGGGAAAGGCGACGTATGCGCCGTCATTATCGAGGGGATACAAGGCGTGGGCGGCATCGTCCTCCCCACGCCCGGCTACTTGCGTGAGCTGCGCGAGCTGTGTACCGCGGCGGGCACCGTCCTCATCCTCGACGAGATACAGTCGGGATATGGCCGTAGCGGCAAGTTCTTCGCCCACCAGTACGCAGGCATACGCCCCGACCTCATCACAGTGGCCAAGGGCATCGCTAACGGCTTCCCCATGAGCGCCGTGCTCATCAGCCCCATCTTCAAACCCGTCTACGGCATGCTGGGCACGACCTTCGGCGGAAACCACCTTGCCTGCGCCGCGGCCATCGCCGTGCTCGACGTAATAGAAGAAGAGCGCCTCATCGAAAACGCCGCAGCCGTGGGCAAGTACCTCAAAAGCCGTCTCCAGGAAGTGCCCGGCATCAAGGAAGTGCGCGGCATCGGCCTCATGATCGGGCTCGAATTCGAAATGCCGGTCAAAGAAATCCGCCAGCGGCTCATCCATGAGCAACACGTCTTCACCGGAGCCAGCGGCACCCACGTCATACGGCTCTTGCCACCCCTCTGCCTAAGCAAGGAGGAAGCCGACGAGTTCGTCGCACGTCTCAGAAAAGCATTATAAACCCAACCCATAAAAATACTCCCCATACAGTCATGAAAATAGCCATCATCGGTGCCGGGAACTTGGGCGGAGCCATCGCCCGGGGCTTGTCGAAAGGAGAAATGTTCGCCCCTTCCGACATCATCTGCACCACCAAGGACCAAGCCGCACTCGACCGCCTGCACGAAGAGAACCCCGAATGGGACGTAACGCTTGACAACTGCGAAGCCGTCCGCAAGGCCGACATCGTGTTGCTCTCCGTAAAGCCTTGGCTCATCGAGCCTATTATCCAAGAAATCAAGTCCACGCTCGACTACCGTAGGCAGATTCTCATCTCGGCCGCCGCAGGGATCACGCTCGACCAGCTCCGCAACTTCCTGTTGAAGAACGATGAATACAAGCTCCCCACCTTCTTCCGCGTCATCCCCAACACGGCTGTCTCGGTAAGGAGCAGCATGACGTTTATTTGTACCAAGGAAGCCGCCCCCGAGCAACTCGCCATAGTCGAACGGCTCTTCAACGAAGTGGGTACGGCCATGGTGATCGACGAACGCCTCATGCCCGCCGCCACCGCCCTTGCCTCGTGCGGCATCGCATACGCCCTGCGCTACATCCGCGCCAGCATAGAAGGAGGAGTGGAAATGGGCTTCTATCCCGCACAAGCCCAAGAAATCGTCATCCGCACCGTGCGCGGGGCCACCGACCTGCTCCTGACCAACAAGAGCAACCCCGAGCAAGAAATCGACAAAGTGACCACCCCGGGCGGGATTACCATCAAGGGCCTCAATGAAATGGCCATGTCCGGGTTCACCTCGTCCGTGATACGCGGGCTGAAAGCCGGGCTCTAAGGCGAGAAGCCCCTTGCCCCCGCCGCGGAAAGTGCCGCCGCTTTTCCCAAAAAGCGGCAAGGGAAACCGGCAGAAGCGGCAAGGAAAACCAACCCTACCCCCAAGGGCATGCGCTCCAAATGGCGCATGCCCTTTTCCTTTCCCCTCCTTGCCCCGGGAGATAAGGCATCCGCAGGGAATGGGCAGCCCGGGCAGACTGCACGCAAAAATAACGTAAATTACATGAAAATCCTGCGGTTTTCCCCGGCCTACGCTTACCTTTGCCCTGCCAACCCAATCCACCCAATCTATGAAATTCCTTCACTTCCTCCTCCTAATGCTGCCCCTGATGGCCGCCTGTATCCCCGGAAACCGGCGAAACGCATCTGCCCCCGAAGCACAACCCGACAGCCTGTACATACAAGGGAAAGCCAGCGAAGCCCTCCTACAAGCCGCCGACTCCTTGGAACTCACCGTCTATCCCCTCGCCGCCCCGCTCGAAGCGGCACAACCCCGCAAGCAAGGCGACTACCGCTTCTCGTTCCCCGTCAGCAGGGAGGGACGTTTCGCGGAAGCCGTCCCGCAAGATTGCCCCACGCTCTGCGTCGTCAGCTTCGGCGACCGCAACGACTCGGCCCTTTCCGCAACCGGCATATTTTTCCTCCGCCCCGGCGACACCCTCCAAATCCAAGCCCAGTATGACGATGGACGCCTCCGCGCCCAGTACCTCGGTGCAAAACCCTGCATGCCCTCCGCCGACCTTGGGCGCGCACAGGACTTCTTCTTCCGCCATATCAACAGCTTCT
This sequence comes from uncultured Bacteroidaceae bacterium, assembly GCA_964439955.1. GTDB lineage: Bacteria > Bacteroidota > Bacteroidia > Bacteroidales > Bacteroidaceae > UBA1794. Next base: position 60,662 of record CAYTPX010000009.1, read on the forward strand.
CGGGCTATTCCCTCCCAAGCGAACGCGACCAGTTGCTCCAGCGGCTCGATTCCCTCCACAGGGAACGCATCCGCTTGCGCCTTACCGTGGAGGCCGACATCTTCCTCCAATTGCAGCTCAACACGTCGGCATTGGCCTGCCTCGCTGCGGCACGCGACGTGCCCGACGGATACTTCTCGTTCCTGAAATACATGGATTTGGGCAATCCCCTCGTCTATTCCACCCACAACTACCTGCCCGCTTTCCGCAACCTCCTCCTCAACCCGTACTTCAGCCTACCCCGCCCGGAGGGACGCAAGCCGGAAAAATGGCAACAACGCGCACAGAAGGTGCTCTCCCCCTTCATCCAAACCCGGGACCCGGCCTTCTATCCCCGGCTCTACCGCATAGCCTGCCTCGAAGAGTCGCCCGGCGGGCCGACCCGTTAGTTCCTTATAGGCAAGCGTTCCCATATGCAACGGGGTATCATGCGCCAGAAGAATACAATCATCCGATAGCGCATATCTATGGTACAGACAGGCTCTTTCCGCTCAATGGCACGGACAATCCGCCTGGCAACCTTCCCGGGATGCATCAATAGCGGGTACTTCTTGCCATCATCCAACAAGCCAGTCTCCACAAAGCCGGGGCGTATGTCCGTGAAACGTATCTTCAATTGCTGCATGCGCACCTGCTGCGCAAGAGCCTCGACGTAGATATTCTGGAAACGCTTGGTCGCCGAATAAGCCGGGGCAACCCCCAAACCTTTCGTGCCCGCTATCGAGCTGATGACGGCAATATGCCCTTCCCCGCCCTTCCCGCGGAAATAACCGTATGCCGCGCCAACCATACGGATGAAGCCCAGCACATTCGTCTGTGCCGTAGCCAACTCTATGTCCATCCGCAAGGAGAGATTTTGCTTGCCTATGCCGGCACACAGCAGGAAGATGTCCATTCCTCCCAATTCCTGCACCAAATCCAGCAACCCGGCAGGCGCGTCTTCGTCCGTTACGTCGAGCTGGCGACATTTCACCTGCTGCGGTGCATGGGATTTCAGTTCCTGCAATGCGGATTCCCGGCGGGCAGCCACCCCGACCTCATATCCCCGGCGAAGAAACTGCAGGGCGACTTCCCGCCCGATGCCGGAGGAAGCCCCTACAATGACAATCCGTTTCATGTTTTCTTGTCCCATATCCTTGTCCAATTCATTTGATTATTGCGTCGCAAACCCTACATACATGCGCTTCGCGACTTCCCATCCTTATTCCTTAAGTGCGATGCAAAGGTAAGGCGAAAGAAGTTGTCCCGAGTTCTCGCGGCGGAACTTTATAAAAAGGCAGGGGGGCACGGGCCGGAAAGTGCCGTACCTGATTGGAAAAAGGCACGGCACTTCCCCGTAAAAGGCGCAAGGCAGAAATTCCCGACCCATGCGGGTAACTGGCAAACCTGGGGCTGAAGCAGCGGGAAGCCCCCAAAGGGAGTCTTCACTCAAAGCGGATGTCGCGAATAAAGCCGTTGGTCTCAAAAGCGTCAAGCCCGGTAAGCAACTGCCCGTTCAGGCGGACATTGCGGAAAACGACCCCGGAAAGGAGGCGGTCGGAGGAATAGCCCTTCAACACCGACGGGTTGAGTTGGTAGGACTGCCCTTGGTAAGAAACATTCTCCACAAGGACATTATGGATTCCCCGCCCGGGCACGCGGTTGTACTTGGCGTTGTAAAGCACACTGAAGTTGAAGAGCCGGGACAATTGGACATCCTCAACCCGGATATTGCGGAAAGTCACATCGCGCACCGTGTTGTTGTCCCCGCAAGAAATGGCCAGGCAACCTTGGTAGTCGGGTTGGCTTTCGCGGCATTCCAGAATATCAATGTCCTCACAGAGTATGTTGCTGATCGTCTCGCCCTCGGGACTCATGTCGTCCCCATGCCCGCCGATATTGACGGGGTGCGCCACATCGGCCCACAAGACGGTGTTGCGCACCGTGATGTTGCGCGTGTCGCCCCAAAAGCCCCACCGGTGATTGTAGAAAGCCAGGCAATCGTCGCTCGTGCGGAGGAAGCAGTCGTCGATTTCCACGTCGGAACAAGACATCAAGTCTATGCCGTCGCCCCACTGCGCGCCGGAGAGGGATTTCAGGTTGCGTACAACGAGGGAATCGGACTGCCCCCGTAAATCGTATAATGCCCGGGATTGACCAACGTAACCCCATCGACCTGCACATTCTTGGAATAGGTGATGTCGATGCCTTCGCAGGGCGAGCAGATGATTCCCCTGCCGGTAATGCGCACATTCTCGGCCTTATCGACCGAAAGCTACGCATTGACTACCGCGCCGGGAGCCAAATATACGGTGCAGTTGCCGGGAATCCGGATGCGCGTGTTGGGCAAATCCTTAGGACGGTGCACGCCAGGGCCGAAATAGATCAGGCGCGCATCCTTGCGGTACACGTCGCCTTTCGACTGTCCCCAATCGATACAATCGTCTCCCCCGGGGGCAAAGGTCTCAACCTGGGGCGGATTGACGAAAACGTGCAGGTTGCGGTACCGGTCGCCATTGGTCTCGACGCTGAGTTTCATGCCCGGCCCTGCCTGGAAGACAAGGGTGCTGTCGTCAATCCTATTCCATCCGACGCCCCGCGCGGAAGGCCTTATGGAAACGGAGTCGAAGGGTTCTATATGGTTGACGACACGGAATTCCACCGTCCCCTCGCTGTCTACCTGCACGAAAGCAGCATTCCTAGGCTGTTTTTATCGACACTGGCGGAATAGACCGGGAGCTTTTGCCAAGCTCCTCCGGGAAATTGGCGCACTTCGACCGTATAACCGGGATTCTTCTTCAGCACCCTTTCATCGGGATCGCCGTCGGGATATATTGTAACTTGGGCAGAAAGAGGGGAAAGCACGAAGGCTACACCCAAAAGGAGTACAAAGAGATACTTCACGCAGTGCATAAGAAACTTAGGGAAGAGAAGAATTTATTTGTTGTTTGGCGTCGCATTTATCTGGATACGGACAAAGCCTTCCACACTTTTATCTCCCTTAAACGGGCGATTATTCACAGTAAGGCTTCCGGGAAGGAGAGTTTGGTTGAAAAAAGCGTCCAGCAGTGGCTGCCCATTCATCCAGACTTGGCTTACCCCACCATCATGTGTCATGACGAAGCTCAGCTTCGCAAGGCTGCTGAAGTAGGTGGCATCTTCCCTATCCACTTGCACCGCCTCCGAACTGCCGGGATGCTTCTGCCGTCGGAGCGCACTACCGTATGACAGAAAGAAGTCTGTGTTTTCCCCGACAGGGCTTTCCCCGTCCGGATAGCGCACTGCCCAAAGGTATGCGTCGGTAAGCCACCCGTCAGCACTAACCCAAGAGTTACTGTGCATCAAGCGCCCGTCGGCTAACTGGTTGATATAAATGTCTGTCACTTTTCCCCGGAATTTCACGCGCAATCCTATCCAACCCCGTCCCTCGCGCCGCGTGATTTGGGGCATCTCCCGCTGGCCTGCATGTTCCTTTAGGATGATGGCAGTAACAGCTTTTACGCGGTCGGTCGTTTCCGGAAGGTGGATTTTCCAATATTCCTCTTCCCCATTCAAGTCTTCAGTAGGGGCTTGTACTATTTCCCAATACAAGTCGTCAGGATAATCGTGTACGAAGTTGGACAAAGCCAACATGCGCGGATAAAGGGGGCGGATGGCCACTGCCGAAGCACCGTTGGCGATATCGATGTCCGCCCCGTTCTTACGGACGGTTCCATTAGGATGCCAAACCCATGAGAACTGCCCGGACTGGTAAGTTGCCATATCGTCAATCACATAAATGACATCGTCCATCCACAAGAAACTACGGAAATTCCTCGTAAAATTCTTGGCATACGGTCCGGTAGCATTGGCCAATACATACTTGATCGTGCCGCCATCCAGCAAATCCGATACCGTCCCGTCCAACATGCTCCCATAGTATTGTTGGTCTCGGGGTTGCCCCTCTCCATTGAAAAGCACCACGTTATGCGCCTCGCTTTGGAAGAAATAGTTGCGGTAGTCCGGCTTCCCATAGGAACAATTACCCGCGTCTTTTATGATATCCACGCCCTTATGGAACAAGATGAGCGAGCCTGCATCGGCATGGGCATGATTCCATGTGTGCCCGCACTTGACGGCCAGCATCGTTTCATCCTTCTCCCATGAGTTCCTCATCGTAGCCCAACCGAAATCCGCCAATAGCAAGGACGTTGGTTTGGCTGGCACAGGAGAAGCCGAACCCATGTCCGGACAATAGAGGAATCCAAGGGGCATGTCGGGATAAAGCCCCTGCCGGTGCTGGCGAGGCATCTCATTCTTAAGATACCAGAGCAAGGCTGGGTCGTCGTACCCTAAGGCGATGAGCATGACCGCACAAGCCCCGGCCGTAATGTTCTTATGAGAGTCACCAAAGTTCAAGCTGTACAAGATACCGCTGCGAGGGTAACAGACGCCCGTCATGTAGTCGGCAAGGTTTTCCAACTGGGGAATCCGCCCGAAACTTTGCCCGGAATGGGCATTCTCCCAAGCCTTCATGAAGAGGAGAGCCTGGTAGATGCCAAAACTGGCATAGTTGAGGCTTTCGTACATGCCCCCCGCCCGGTCGAAGGAACGGGGCTTGTTCTGCAGGACGTCGCCCGCAAAAGCAAACCATTGGGGTAATTGCCCGTGCAGCCTGTCGGCCATGTCCGCCGCATGGGGTAACTCGCGGGCAAGTGCCAGCGCAAGGATACCTCCCATGCCCGCGCATGAAGTCCACCAATTGTGTCCCATGGAGTTCAACGAATGGATGCGCGTGGGTTCGCAAAGCCAGTCGCCCATGAGCGGCTCCAGTGCCAAGCGGTCGAATGCGGCAGCCAGTTCGCCACGCTGGCGGGCAGACAGGAGAGGATAGACCGCATCGTAACCTATGGCGCAGAGAAAGGCTTTTTCAGCCAGCTTCAACTCCGAATTCCATGCAGGCGTGCGGGCCAACATTTCGCCCACGCCCCACGACTCCGCACGGGCGGCTTGCTCCAAAAGCCGCACGACCGCCTCGGAATACTTCGCGCTATCGGTCATCAAGTAGGCCAACGAAAGCACTTCCACCTTATATATGTCATTGCTGGCGAGGCTTTGGTCGGCCTCCCCCTTAAGGGTGACCCAAGCCGACTGATAAGCCGTATCGGCAACGACCCTCCGTTTGGCGGCGGCAATGCGCTCCGGAGTCATCAACAAATTGGGGCGAGAGGCTTCTCGTGCCGCAACGGGCAAAAAAAACAAGAACAACAAACCAAAGAGAAACATTGCTGTCCGATAAAACTCGTCAGACACAAAAAAGTATAGCCCGGTCATCGT
>CAYTPX010000010.1:0-15591 GCA_964439955.1 uncultured Bacteroidaceae bacterium
AATCCTGTTTATACGTATACGGGCACTTCCACTTATACGAGGTCGCAAGTGATCAATTTCTTGGGTAACTACAACTACACGCTGTATGCCCCCATCAACGCAGCCATGGATGAAGCCTACGCCGCAGGCTTGCCCCACTGGAGCGACTTGATGGCCTCGGGGATTACCGACGAGGAACAGCGCCAAATTTGCCGCAGGATCATGAACTTCATCCGTACCCACTTCCAAGACACTTCGGTTTCTACCGACGGTACGGCGGGCTACTACAAGTCGCAGTCCTTCGACTCGGACGAGGGCGTGTTCTATGAGCTCTACTTCGACCCCACGAGCGGAGTGGTCTATACCCGCCCGCAACCCAGCGACCAAGCTAGCTTGGTAGACCCGACGACGAAAGCCCCGGCCAGTGGAAACCTTTCGAATATCATATCCCGTGATTACCGCTTGAGTGCCGCGGCCACGAGCGACGATGCGACGATTTCTTCCTCCGCGCACGTGCTAATCCATGCCATCGATGCCCCCTTGTTCTTTAGCGGGGACGATGACGGGAACGGGATCAGAGACCAATTTGAATAATAAATAGGATATATAATTATGAAAGAACGACTGAAATACATATTGCTTTTCGTGGCAATATTCTGTAGCGCGCAACTGCTTAGGGCGCAGGACGACGACCTGATTGTGCGCGGTACCGTGACATCGAAGGCCGACGGTCTCCCCATGATGCAAGTGAACGTGACGGAGGTGGATGCGAACAACCGTATCTTCTCCGCTACCGTGACCGACATGAACGGTGAGTTCTCCATGAAAATCAAGAATGCGAAGAATTCCCTGCAATTCAAATACATCGGTTACAAGACCGTGACTGTGGAAATGAGCTCCGGCGAGCGGGTTTTCTCCATTGAAATGGAAGAAGACAACGTGCTGGATGCAGTATCGATTACGGCAAGGCGTACTTCCAACACGGGTGCGCTCGACATCCCCGAACGAGAAATCTCCATGGCGGTGCAGAAAATCAGCACCCAGGAGTTCGAAGGTATCTCCGCCGCCTCTATCGACGAAATGTTGCAGGGACGTATCGCCGGTTTGGACATCCTCTCCAACTCCGGTGACTTGGGTAGCGGTATGAACATGCGCTTGCGTGGTGTCTCCACCTTGAGCGGGAATACGCAGCCGTTGATCGTGGTCGATGGTATTGTCTTCGAGACGAACTCCACCTCCGACCTCGACTTTGCCACGGCCACGGAAGACCAGTATGCGGAATTGCTGCAAATCAGCCCGGACGATATCGAGACCATCACGGTATTGAAGGATGCTGCCGCCACGTCCATTTGGGGTTCCAAGGGCGCGAACGGTGTGCTGCAGTTTACGACGAAGAAGGGTGTGCGCGGTAAGACACGTGTGCAATACACCTACCGTTACTCCGGAAAGTGGCAACCCGAAGGCTACAAGCTGCTCAACGGTGACCAATATACTATGTTTATGAAGGAGGCTTACTTCAATGCGGCTTATGACGCCTCGGCTTCCGACATACCGGAAATCTCTTACCTCCCGCTCAACCAGTTCGGCTATGCCAACGAATTTGACGACAACACGGATTGGGTGTCCGAAATCAAGCAGTACGGACAGACGCATGACCACTACGTTACCGTGACCGGTGGTGGTGAGAAAGCGCGCTTCCGTGTGTCCGGAGGTTATTATAATGAAGTCGGTACAATTATCCAACAGGAATATACGCGTTATTCCTCGCGTATGAACTTGGACTACTTCGTGTCCGACCGTTTGAAGTTTACGACTGAGTTCTCGTTCACCTTCTCCGACAACCATGAGAATGCGGACGACCTGATGAGCATAGCCCTGCAGAAAATGCCGAACCTCTCCATCTACCGGGAGGATTCCGACGGGAACGACACGGGCGACTACTTCACTTACCCGGCTTACGATTCGAGCGTGAGCGGCATTTATGCCACCAGCGACATCGGAAGCCAAGACGGAATGGTCAACCCCATTGCTTCCGCCTACATGGCCTACACCAATTCGCAGGTTTACCGTATCATCCCGACTTTCCGTATCCAGTATGATTTCTTGGATCCCACCAAGACACGCCTGCTCTATAAGGGATATATCTCTTTCGACGTGAACAACAGCAGCAGCGACTCCTACTACCCGAAGGAACTCTCCTCCGGTACGATTTGGTATGACCAGTCCCAGACCGGTACGTTCAATGAGAACAAGAGCCTGGGCGTTGCCATGGAGCATGCCTTGACCTTTACCCCGAAGTTCTCCAACGACGACCATTCGCTCATGGTGTATGCCGCCTTGCAGATGAACTGGGGTAACAGCTCCGGACAAACCATCGGTTCCGACCGCCTTCCGACAGGTGTCGTTTCGCCTTCCACGGGTACGTATTTGAGCAACTTGGCTTCCGGTCCGGGACGCTGGCGGAGCATGGCATGGGTAGGTACGGCGCACTATTCCTACCTGAGCCGCTACATGCTCGACCTGGTGATACGCCGCGAAGGTTCTACCAAGTTCGGTAGTGGCAACAAGTTCGGTAACTTCCCTGGTGTTTCCGCACGTTGGAACATCTCCGACGAGCCGTTCATGGATTGGTCGAGGGGCTGGCTGAGCATGCTCTCCGTGCGCCCCAGCTGGGGTATCTCGGGTAATGCGCCCAGCAGCGAGTACCTCTATTATAGCCGCTACAGCCAGAATGACGGATACATCAACACCGCCGGCTTGTCGCCCTCCAGCGTGCAGATGACGCACCTGAAGTGGGAGAAGACCTCGCAGTGGAACATCGGTTCCGACGTGGAGTTGTTTAACGGGAAATTGGCCGGTGACTTCAACTACTACCACAGCTTGACGACCGACCTGCTCGTGAGCCTTTCCGTACCGACCTCTTCCGGTTTCTCCACCTACTCGAACTGGAACTCCGGCGAAATCCTCAACCGCGGTTGGGAAGTGAACCTCAATGCCTACGACTTGGTGAAGATTGGCGACTTCTCGATTGACTTCAACTTCAATATCGCGAACAACATCAACACCATTGAATACTTGGATGCCTCCACGTTGGCCAGCTACAACTCGGAGTACGGCTACTCCAACGGCGAGTACCTCTCCCGCCTCCAGTTGCACAACGCCTTCGGTTCGATTTACGGCTTCCGCTACTTGGGTGTTTACCAGTACAACTATTCGTACAAGAACAGCCAGAACGTGGGCCGCGCCGATGAAGACTATGCCGGCGAGCCGGTGGCACGCGATGCTTCAGGCAACGTAATCTACGACGAGAGCGGCGCACCGAAGCACATGGTATTCCACTTCGGCGATGCCAACCAATACACCTTCTGCGGTGGTGACGCCATCTACGAAGATATCAACCACGACGGTAGCATCGACGCCCTTGATATCGTTTACCTCGGTAACTCCAACCCGGACTTCAACGGTGGACTTGGCGTCAAGTTCAAGTACAAGAGATTGTCGTTGAACGTGTTCAGCAACTTCCGCTACGGTAACAAGATTGTCAACTCCGCCCGCCTGACCTTGGAAAGCATGCGCGACGGTAGCAACCAGAGCGTATCGGTCAATTGGCGTTGGCGTAAGGATGGCGACGTGACCAACATGCCCCGCGCCCTCTACAACTACGGCTACAACTCCTTGGGTAGCGACCGCTATGTGGAAGACGGTTCTTTCTGGCGTATCAAGTACATAACCTTGAACTACTCCATCGACCCGAAGAACTTGAAGAAGTATTTCCTTTCCCAGTTGAGTTTCTACTTTACGATCAACAACCTGTGGTGCTTCACCAAGTATTCCGGTGTAGACCCTGAAGTGACCTACGGCTCGTGGGGTGTATCGACCGATACCGCGCAGACGCCCCGCTCCCGTTACTTCACCGCCGGTATCACCGTTGCATTCTAATCCATAAAAGAACAATGCTGAAATGAAAAAGTCAATTAAGAATATCATATTGCTTCCGGCCATTGCCTTGGGCTTGTCTTCTTGTTCCGATTGGCTGGAACTGAAACCGACCACGGAGATCATCGAGGAGGACATGTGGCAGAACCAGGACGACGTGGAGGCCGTGGTCGCTTCGTGCTACAACGCGATGCTGTCCAACGACTTCATGACGCGGGCTATTGTCTTTGGCGAATTGCGCAGCGACAACATGAGCTACAACCGCAATGCAAGCGGCGAGTTGGACACCGACGACCAGGAAATGTACCGGAGCATCTCGTTGTCGAGCGTCACTTCGACCGACTGGATATGCTCGTGGGCCGCATTCTACAATGTTATCAATATTTGTAACTATGTGATCCACTATGCCCCCAACGTCTGCAACCTCGACCCGGACTACCTCACCAGCGAGATGAACGCCAACTTGGCCGAGGCATACGCCATCCGTGCGTTGTGTTACTTCTACCTCATCCGCACGTTCGACAGGGTGCCCTACGTGGACGAGCCGACCATCAACGACCAACAGGAAATCTACCTGCCCCAGACCGAGCAGGACGTGATCATCAATCACATGATCTCAGACCTCACGTTTGCCGTCAATAATGCCCGTTCGGTATATCCCGCGGCCGAAGAGACCAAATTCCGCATCACGCGCCGTGCCGCGGCTGCCATCTTGGCCGACGTGTATCTCTGGCAGGCATCCAGCCTGACCTATCCGGCCGATTCCATAGCGTACGACGAGGCTATCAAGTACTGCGACATCGCCTACAATACCGACGAGACGCCCTCGCGTGTGTCGGGTTCGGCCCTCTACTCGTTCTATGGCTTGTGGGACGGGAGCGGCTCGTATGGCGATATCTTTGAGAGTTCCATCGAAGACGGGGGCTACCCCAGCGAAGAAATCATCTTCGCGGTGGAAGCCCGCGAGAGCACCTTCGGCACGCAAACGTCCGGTTCCGGCTATACCAGCACCTACATGTCGGTCAACCAGCTCTATGGCCCTGTATCGACTGCCGGTACGCGCGGCGACTTGGCAACGCACTATCTGGTAGCGCCGAACGACAACTACCCGACGCAGACTTCTGGGAATATCGACTACTCCAATGTGACCACCTCCGTATTCAAGGTCATGTCCACTGGCACGGGCGGGACAAACGACGTGCGCTATGGATATAACTCGGGCTTGTCCAACAACTCTTATTGTATTTATAAGTACAACGGCGGCCAAAGCAGTGTTTCCAACTACCCTGACTGGATATTCTACCGTGTTTCCGACATCTACCTGATGAAGGCGGAGGCCATTGCCGAGAAGATGAACTGCCGTTTTTCAACGACCGATTCCGACGGCGCCTCGACAACCGTGTTCTTGAACTACCAAGATAACCCCACGGTATACAACGACTCGATGCAAAAGGTGTTCAACCTTTGCTACGCCGTCTTCCAGCGTTGCAACCAGACGACGATGAACAACGGTTATACGAATTACGCCAGCAGCCAACAGCAGCTTTCCGCTTCGTCCACCTATTATCCCAACTTGGTTTATGCGGAACGCCGCCGCGAGTTCCTCTTCGAGGGGAAGCGCTGGTTCGACCTGTTGCGCATGGCACGCCGCGATTACAAGCGTGACCCGTCGACCTTTACGTCCAACTTAGTGTCGGCAGTGCGTACCAAGCTGGACGAAGGCGCCGACCTCATTGGTTCCCGCTTGGCCTCGATGGACGCCCTTTATTGGCCTGTCTATGACGACGAGATGGACCGCAACCCGTATTTGGTGCAAAACGCTTACTACCTCTCTACCGAGGGGTCGGATGACATGGTGATAGAATACTAACGGCATCCATATACGCGATAGGACATGTTTCATTTCTTCAGAAATAGTGGACGTTTGGCGGGCTTTTCCGCAGCAACTCCCGGGGTCATGCCGCCGTGTGCGAGCGGCGGCATGCCTCGCGGAGGCCGCCGCCCCCTTCCCTTGGGGAGCGTCCCCGCCTGCCGGCCTGCCTATGTGGCGCAAGGGGGCTTCCCCAGGCACGGGAGGCCCGGAAGGGAAAGCCCGTGGGCTTTTCCCATGGCGTGGAGGGCATTTTGCCTTATCCATGCAGCGGTTCCCGCCGCTTCCCGGGTATGCCTCCCGTCTGGACGTCCGGCGGTTCTGATGAAACGGGGCCATGCGATTTAAACCGAAAACGTAAATGAAAAAAAAATGAATACACGAATGAATAAACTTCTGTTAGGTGTGTTGCTCCTTGCCGGAGGCACGGCGCTGCACTCGTGTAGTGATGAGTGGGACGATCACTACTCCTCCGGTTCCAACGCCATCAATGCGACCGGCGTGTCGGTTTGGGAGCGTCTGGAATCCATGCCGGAATACAGTGACTTTGTAGCGAAGTTGAAAGAATACAGCTACGACCGCATCCTCTCCCAGAACCGCGTCTTTACGGTCTATGCCCCCAACAACGAGGCGATGGCGAACTATGTGGCCAACTCGCAGTATAGCGAGCGGGATGCTTTCGTGCGCAACCACATCGCTTATTTCAACCATTCTTATACTTCTTATACCGATACGACGGTGGAGATGATGAACGAGAAAGTGATGCGCGTGCAGGGCGGGATGATCGGATCGAACCAAAACCAGGACGTGGCGTTCGTCGCAGACGATAGCCAGTTGAACGTGGCTTGCCGCAACGGCCTTATCCACGGCCTCACCGGCATCATTTCCTACCTGCCGAATATCTGGGAAATAATCGACGCCCAGGCTCCCCTCTACAGCCAGTACCTCCACCAGCTGGACGAGCAGGTCTTGGATACGGACGAAAGTACGGTGGACTCCATCAACAGCGATGGACAGACGGTTTACCTGGACTCCGTGGTGACGTACACCAATGGCTTCTGGGAGGTCGTGGGCGAGTTGAACACCGAGGATAGCTCCTATGTTTCCCTTGTCTTGGCCGACGACGCCTGGGAGGACGCCTACAACAAGATTGAAGCCAGCTTCCTCTATTATCCCGAGTCGCAAGGCACGTATTGGTGGGAAGGCGCGGGTAACACGACTTCCCAGCAGGACTCCTTGGAACGCTACAAGGATGCGATGATATACCGGACCATCATGCGTTCCCTGACCTACCGCTATCCGCAGGTAGACACTCTTTTGAAGAGTAACAATACGGACTGGGATTACGATTTTATCTCTTCGGTTGGCGGGCGACGGATACCGAAAGGGGCCTTGAAGGATTGGTTGGAAAGCATCGCCTCCAACGCGGACTCCGTGGAAGAAGCCAGTAACGGTCGGGCTTACATCGCCCATTCCTATGGTTTTGAGAATGCCGATGTCGTACAGGACACGATTACGACGGAAGCTGAAAGCAGCTCCTACATTTTCCAGGTATCGACCGGTGCCTCACAGACTTCGGTGCGCCTGAATACCGACACGCTCCCCTATTCGACTTTCCAGCCCGAGGAAGGGGAGGAATATGACAATGTGGAATACTATGTGCCCCAAACCTTGGCCGACGGTACGGTGGAGCGCCATGAAGTTTCCGACTCCTATTACTTGATGATCGGTGCGGGTAGCGCCTCACCCTCTGTCATCTTTGGTATCCCTAACACCTACTCCGGCCAATATGACGTGTGGATTACGTTCATTCCCTCCAGCTCGGCCAGGGGCTACAACCAGGCTTTGCCGTCCGACATCCGTGTGACGACCCAGTACACGAGCATGCGTAGCGGAAGCACGACCCTCTCCAGCACGTCAATCCGTACGGACAACTTCCCCCTCGACCCCTATGCGGTGACGAAGGTGAAGGTGGCCACCATCGACTTGGCGGCTTGTTGGTACGGCTTCATGAGCAACGGGGAATCGTTGTACACGGATGAGGACAACATCTCCAGCAGTGACCTCTTCAACAGCAAGTATGGGTTGAAGATCACGATACAAAACCGCAGTAGCAACAGTACCGAGTACGATCGTAACATCTATGTCGATTGCATCGAATTGGTTCCGCATCGAGAAGACTAAAAAAAGTAAATGCTATGAATAAGATAAAAGAATTCATTGGAAAGCATGTCCTGGGAACGGGACTTTGCATGTGCGCGTTGGCCGGTACGGTTTCCTTGCATGCCCAAGAAACAGCAACAACCCCTCCGGCTTCGGCGAGCGAAGAAAACATGGTTACCGTGCAAGGTAAAGTAATCGATGCGGCTACCAAGCGTCCCATCGTCGGTGCACGTATACAAATGGTCGGCCGCCTCTATTCGGCCATGACTAACGAAAATGGTGTCTATACCTTGCGGGTGCCTACCGGCGCAGCCGTCGTTGAGGTGACTGCCGAAGACTACGCCACGCGTGAAGTGGGCTTGCGCAACCAGAGCGAGGTAAACATACAACTCTACTCTACCACGTTCACCGGCCTCTACGACAAGGTGCAGACCCTGACGGGCGAGAAGAGCAGCGCCAGCATGATTACCCCGTACGCCCAGGTGGCAGGGGGCAGCAAGGACGGGTCTTACACCGTGGATCAGGCCATCGCCTCCAAGCTCTCCGGGGAGATGCGGGCCATTACCCACTCTGCCGTGCCCGGAAACGGAATCTCCATGTTCATCCGCGGCCTGAACTCCATCAATGCCCAGGCTGCCCCGTTGATTTTGGTGGATGGGGTCGTGTTCGACAACCAGGTTGACCGCACCTCCATCTTGGAGGGGTACTTCAACAACCCGCTGGCTTCCATCGACATGAACGACGTGGAGAGCATCACCGTGCTCAAGGACGGTACTTCCCTCTATGGTAGCCGCGGCGCCAATGGCGTGGTGCTCATCACCACCAAACGTGGCCGTAGCCAAGCTACAAAGATTGAGGTAAACGCTTATACCGGCTATAACGAGCGGCCCAAGCTGCCCGAGATGATGAATGCCGAGGAGTTCCGCCGCTATGCCAGCAACTTGGTAATCGACGACCCGAACTATTCGGATTATGAAAACGTGGCGTGGTTGAAGCATACCTCCCTGATTGAACGTGCGGACGGTACGATCACGAACATGCAGCAGTACCGCACCTACACCAACGAGACCGACTGGACCGACGAGGTGTACCGCAATACTTTCCTGCAGAGTTACAGCATTTCCGTAAACGGTGGTGACGAATCGGCCTTGTATAACCTCTCCGTGGGCTATACGAACGCCCCCTCCACGTTGAAGAACAGCAGCTTCAGCCGCCTGAACGCCCGCTTCAACTCGGATATCCAGTTGTTCTCCCGCTTGTCAATGGCCGTGGACATCGCCTATTCGCAGACCGACCGCACGGCTCCCAACGACGGTGCGCCTTCTGACTATACGTCCGATCCCGTGACCTCCGTGGGTTACCTCGCCCTCATCAAGGCCCCGTTCCTCGCACCTTACCAATATACGCGCGAGGGATACGTTTCGCCTAACTACAGCGATGCCGATGTCTTCGGGGTGTCCAACCCGACGGCCTTGCTTGACGAAGACCGCAACCGTTACAAGAACGAGTCCAACCACATCAACATCACGGCGACCCCGAAACTGGACCTCGGCCGTGGCTTCGAGTTGAGCAGCAAATTCAGCTATACGCTGGACAAGACCGTGGAGGCCTACTTCCGTCCCCGCAACGGTTCGCCCTCCTTCGACCGCGGGACGGGTACGCTCGCGGAGAGTACCGTAAAGACGCTTTCCGCCAAGCAGATTTCCGTATTCAGCGACACCCGCCTGAACTGGAAGAAGAGCTTCGGGCAGCACAACCTCGACGCGCTCCTGGGCTACCGTTATACTTCCGACCAGTACCAGTCTGACTGGGCGCGCGCCGACAACACGGCTAATGACTACATCAACACCATCACGGCGAGCTTGCCCAACCGCACCGCCGACGGCGTGGATGACCGTGTGAAGACGGCAGCCGTCTATGCCAATGTCGATTACAACTGGTTGAACCGTTACTTCCTGACCGGTACGCTTTCGTTCGATACTTCCACCCGTTTTGGTAGCGAAGTGGAGGGGGCGATACACATCGGCGACCACTCTTGGGGCCTCTTCCCCTCCATTCAGGGCGGTTGGATTATCTCCAACGAGTCGTTCCTCAAGGACGTGGACTTCATTTCGTTTGCGCGTTTACGCGCCGGGTACAGCGTTACGGGTAACGACCAAATCCTGAACTACGCCTACATGACCTACTACGCGCCGTTCTTCTACTACAACCGTATCTCCGGCTTGGAGCTTTCCAACATCGGGAACGAGACCCTCGGCTGGGAGCGTAACCACAAGTTCAGCGTAGGATTGGACGTATCGTTGTTCAACGACATCTTCTCCTTCTCTGTCGATGGCTACAAGAACCACATCACCGACTTGCTTACCCAAGTCGAGCTGCCCGAAATCAGCGGTATGTCCAGTACGTATTGGATGAACAACGGTACGATGGACAACACCGGCATCGAGGTTTCCGCCCGTGCCAAGCTGCTCAACCTGCGCGACTTCAAGTGGGAAATCGGGGCTACCATCTCCCATTACAAGAATGAGGTGAAGTCCCTCATCAACAATGAGTCGGTCATCAACCAATACTACGGTGCCGAAATCATCACCCAGGTGGGCAGCCCTGCCGGACTCTTCTATGGTTATGAGACCGTGAAGCGCGACGGGAATACCTACGTGTTCTCCACGACAGAGGAAGCCCGGAAGGCGGCCATTGATGCGAACGAAGTAGACCATAGCGTGGACGGGAGCGGACGCCTTGCCATCGTGGACGAGACAGGCGAATACTCCTATTTTGAGGCCGGCGACGTGTACTTCGTGGACCAGAACGGCGACGGTGTCATCGACGAGAATGACCGCGTTGTCATTGGTGACCCGAACCCCGACTTCATCGGCAATATCACTACCCGGTTCCAGTGGAAGCGGTTCACGCTCGATGCCCTCTTCACCTATTCCGTAGGCAACGACGTATACAACTACCTGCGCAGCCAGTTGGAATCGGGAAGCACCTACTACAACCAGACCACCGCGATGAATTCCGCGTGGAGCTACGAGGGCCAAATCACCTCCATGCCGCGCGTCACCTACGACGACCCCATGGGCAACAGCCGCTTCTCCGACCGTTGGATCGAGGATGGTTCCTACTTCCGTTTGAAGACGTTGAGCATTTCGTATGACATACCCATCAACTCTTCCTACCTGCAAGGCATCACCATTTGGGCTTCTGCCAACAACCTGTGGACGGCTACCAAGTACCTCGGTTCCGACCCCGAGTTCTCCAACAGCAGCGCCGTGCTCTACCAAGGGGTAGACTCCGGGCTTCTTTCCCAGGGGCGCAGTTACTACTTGGGCGTGAAGTTAAATCTCTAATGATATAAACCGAAGAAACAATGAAAAAAGCAATAATTATAGGAATGTGCGCCGCTGTGATGGGCACAGGCTTTACTTCCTGCCTGGATGTCGAAAACGAGCGCTTTGTCGAAGTGGGCGACATGAACACGAACGACTCCGCATTCTATTTCTTGAGCATCCTCAACGGCGTGAAGGCCTTGGCGCCCCGCCTTGTCCTGCTGGGCGAGTTGCGTGGCGACCTCATGACCACCACGAGCTACGCCGCCACCAATCTCCGCGAGATAGACCAGTGGACGCTCGACCAGAATACCGACAACCCGTACCTTACCAAGACGGAGTACTACAACATCATCAACCAGTGCAACTACATCATCCAGTATGGCGCCGCCCTGCCCAAAGAGCAGGCGGCGGCCACCACGATGCGTGCCTGGGCCTACCTCCAGTTGGCCATCAACTACGGAAAGGCGGAATACTACGAGAACTTCATCGGCAGCGAGGAAGCCGCCTATGACACCTATCCCGAGTATGGCATCGATGAAATGGCCGACCTGTTGATTCCCCAGCTCGAGGCCATCCTCAATGTAGCCCCGGTAGACTATGGAACCTACGGGACGGACTTCTCCATGCAAATCTTCAACCCCCGTTTCGTATTGGCCGACCTCTACCTCTGGCGTGGTAGTAATCAATCCGACTATGTGCGGGCGGCAGAGCTGTATTACGACCTCATCGTAAACAACTACGCCAATGCCCAAAACAATGGGACGCCCCGTTACGCGACAATCGGGCTCGATTTCTCCGGTGGTTCGGCATCCGGTGTCATCAATCGGATCGTTTATACCAATTCCCGCATGAACCCGATGAACTGGGCGGGAAGCTGGTCGCGTATCACTTCCTCCACGTACTCTGATACCGACGAAACATATTCGTCGCTTTACGAAGCCATGTACGACGTGCGCTACTCCACGAGCGAGAATGGCGTCATCTGTAGCCTTGACACCCTCTGCGGCTTGGGCGCTTCTTCTACGAGCTTAAGCACCAGCGACCGCTTGGAAGAGATATCCTTGACCGCCACCCGCGCCATGTCCTCCATCTTCTCCAGCACGCTCTACACGTACTATGACTCGGAAGACGACTTGGCAACCCAGAACGAGAATACGGCTTTCAGCAACTACCTGAACCGTTCCACCCTCATGGAGGATGTCTCCACCCGTCTGGGTGACTTGCGTATCAATGTTACCTATACGCCGAGCCCCGGAAGCACTATGGGGACTTCCGCTTCTTCCGCTTATCCCGACAGCGTGATTGCCAAGTACCTCTTCACTTCGGGCAATGACAACAAGACCGTGACCATCTTCCGCAACGGATACCTCTACCTGCGCTATGCCGAGGCAGTGAACCGTGCCGGTAAGCCGGGCTTGGCCATGATTGCCTTGAAGTATGGGTTGAACGACTTCAACGTGCGCTTCTACATGCCTACGAGCGAGAAGCTCCAGGAAGACGGGGAGATGACCTTCGCCCTCTTCATGCGCAGCTATGCGAACGAGAACACCTCCGTGTCCTACACTTCGCGTGTGCCCGAGAACCTCTATAGTAATGGCAATGACGGCATTGCCGTGGGTTCTTTCGTTTACGACGCCACCGAAAGCCGCCTCAAGGCCACCCTTCCGGAGAGCGCCATCAGCGATTACCTGCGTTCGGACGGGGCGGGATTCCGTGTGCCCATTTCCATGGTAACCGAAGGGGAGACTACCAAATATTATATTGGGGAGCGGGATGATGTAGCCCCCTCCTATGTGTTCTACTGCTTCAAGGATACCACCGAGAGCTACTACGATTTCCCCACCAGCATGTACGCAAACGTCGGCCTCCACTGGCGTGGCTCCGGTTGTGCCGCACTCGACTCGACCTACCGGATGCCCAACGAACGTTATCCCAACAGTGTGGAGCTTCAGCAGGCCTACATGGACTCGATCATTTGCAACGAATATGCTTTGGAGACGGCCCACGAGGGTGGACGCTTCTACGACCTGATGCGTCTATCCAAGCACCGCAGCGATCCGGAATTCTTGCTCTACTACTTGTCGCGCAAGTATGACCAGACGGTCATTAGTAAATTGCGGACTGGAACTACGCAAGGTTGGGACTATTCGTCTTGGTACTTGCCCGATTATGAGAAGAGTAATTGAGGAAGGCCGCGGCAAAGTATGGGTTACGCACCCGCGGGGTGGATAGCCTCCTGCCGCCGCCGATAAGGAAAAAGCCTGCCCGGAAGGGCGGGCTTTTCTTTTTTATCCCGTGCCGGGGCGCTTGCCGCCCCGGTTTCCCGCTCGGCGCGGGAGTGGGCGTGTTGCCCAGGGGGGGACGGGGGAGGGCATGCGTGCGGGAAACAAGCAAGCCGGACGGGGAAAAGATGCAAGGCTGGCCGGGAAAGCGGCAAGGTAACTGCGGCTTACCGCGGGCGGGGGCAGGGCGTGCGCCGGAGGGAACATAAGGGAAAAAACGACTAATATACCCGCCATCGGGGACGGCTCCGGTTATGCCGATTTGGCTAATTTTGCGGCCTGAACCGTTAGCATCTTTCCCTGCTTCTATCTTATGGACTTTTCCCGTTTTGCCTTATCCCTGTTTGCCCTTGCGGCGTTCTTGCTGGCGGGTTGCGACCTTATCGAGTACCATCCGTACAGCTTGGACACGGAGGGCATATCCAATGTAAACCAGACGAACATCGACCGCATCGCGGCCACATGCGAGGGGAAGGACACGCTCCGCTTCGCCCTCATCAGCGATACCCAACGGCAGTATGACGAGACGGTCGAGCTTGTGGACCACCTCAACACGATCGACAGCCTCGACTTGGTGGTCCATGCCGGCGACTTGACCGACTTCGGGATGACCAGCGAATTCATCTGGATGTACGACATCCTTTCCGGCTTGCGCGTGCCTTTCGTCACGTTGCTTGGCAACCACGACGTCCTGGCCAACGGCTACGAGGCCTACCTCAGCATGTTCGGCCCCGCCAACTTCTCTTTCACCGCGGGGCGCGTGCGTTTCGTATGCCTGAACACCAATGCCCTCGAGTTCGACTATTCCACCCCCGTGCCCGACTTCGACTTCATCTCCTCCTGCCTCTCGGACGATGAGGCATACCCCGGCCTGCGCACGATAGTGGCCATGCATGCGGCGCCCTATACGGAGCAGTTCAACAACAATGTGGCCGAGACGTTCGAAGAGTACATCACCCGTTTCTCCGACCTTGTCTGCTGCCTCCACGGGCATGGCCACGGCTACGAGCACCGCGACCTGTTCGGCGACGGCGTGATGTACTACAGCTCGCCTAACCCCAAGAAGCGCCACTATTTGGTTTTTACCGTAACTCCCGACGATTATTCCTATGAGGTTGTTTGGTTCTGATGCCCGTTGTGTTGGCTTTTATTTATTGATGTGCCTTTGCTTGCTGCCCGTTTCCCCGCTCCGGGCGCAGGGGGAGGGTCTTCCTTCCCCCGCCTTACCCCAGCCCGCCACCCCCTTGCCTCCCCTTCCCGGGGACAGTGCGGCGGCCGTGCCTCCCCGTCCGCTTCCGGAAGGGGAGGCCGCGGATAGCGTCGTGCCCCGCTATGTACGCCATGCCGACATGGTGCGCAGGTTTTGGGCGTGCCTCACGCCGCAGTACCTGAAAGTGCAGTATGCCGGTTCCATCGGCCTCATGTCCATCGGCACGGGTTGGGACTACGGAAAGCGTAACCGTTGGGAGACCGACATCCTGCTTGGTTTTACCCCGAAGTATGAAGATACGCGCATCAAGGTGACGCTCACCCTGCGCGAGCAGTTCACGCCTTGGTCGTTGCAGCTGAAGCGCGCCCCCAGCTGGTCGGTGGAGCCATTGACGTGCGGGCTTTTCGTGAGCACGACGCTCGACAGCCGTTTCTGGGGGCATGAACCGGGGCGTTACCCGAACGGCTACTACAATTTTTCTTCCAAAATCCGCATCAACCTTTTCCTCGGGCAGCAGGTGACCCTCGACTTGGCGCGGCGCAAGGCTTTCCACCGTGCGGTCTCTCTATACTACCAGCTTTCCATCAGCGACCTGAACCTCGTCTCCGCCTGGGGCAACAGCTACCTCCGCCCCGCCGACTACCTCAGCTTGGCATTCGGCCTGAAGTTTCATTTGCTGGACTGATGATCCCCGTTTCCGGGGCGGGGCAGGGTGTTTGCCTGTCGGCTGCCGGGGAGGGGCGGCCAGTAGGGGTACGTTCCCCGGCCTTCCGGTGTTGGGTTTGCCGGATATTTGATTACCTTTGCAGGAAAAATACA
>CAYTPX010000010.1:15691-61852 GCA_964439955.1 uncultured Bacteroidaceae bacterium
GGCCTTCCGGTGTTGGGTTTGCCGGATATTTGATTACCTTTGCAGGAAAAATACAAGGGGAGGATATGAGACGCTACCAATTGGGGTTTATTTCAGATGAGCTCTTGTTCAAGCATGTGAAGGATACGGTTGGATTATATCGTACACATATCAACTTGCAGGAGTTCAACCGGAATATCGTAGACCCGATAAAACTTACTTTTGACGCAAAAGTGTATGGGAAGACTTTCGATGAAGTGATAGAGTCGGAAAGCATTCGCCAGATAGACAAATCCAATACGAACCATATTGGTTATTTTCACCAAAACCTGTTCCGCTATGCGGGGAATGGATGGGAAGTGCCGGAAAAGGGTTTTGATGTGGTGAATAATGAGTTGCATATCTTTGCCGAATTGAAGAATAAGCATAATACGATGAACAGCCGTTCGGCGGATAGCGTGTACCGGCATATGCAGGATAAGATTCTCCATGACGACCGGGCTACCTGTATGTTGGTGGAAGTGATTGCCACGAAGTCGCGCAATGAAAAATGGTTTTATGATAATCTGTCCCATGAGAAGATACGCCGCGTCTCTATAGATAAGTTTTATGGCATAGTGTTTGGTGATGAAAACGCCTTCTCCAAATTGTGTAGGGTACTCCCGGATGTCTTAGACGATGTGCTTGCAGAGATGCAGTGCGGTTTCATTTTCAGTACGGTAAACGATGAACTCCGCCGCTTGTCGCCAGATACTTTCAAGAGCCTTTATTTGCTTGCGTTCAAGGATTACGACGGGTTTCAAAATTTTTGAGTTATGCAGACTACCATATTGGCGAACGTCTTTGCCGACATAATGGGCGTTTCGAAAGCGACTTTGCAGAAATGGGAAGCCAATGGCTCTTTTGTCCCCTCGGTGGATAGTGCAGGGCGCAAGTACTTTTATGTCAAGGATTTGTTGTCTGTCCCGGAAATCAGCGGGATGGTATATTCCGGGTGGGAGGCGGAAATGTCCGTGCGTCCTTTGCGCCCGTATACTTCCGTCGAATTGTTTGCTGGTGCTGGGGGGCTCGCCTTGGGCATGGAAAAGGCAGGTTTTTCCCATGTGCTGTTGAACGAAATAGACCATGATGCTTGCCAGACGCTGTGCCGCAACCGTCCCGGGTGGAAGGTTGTGGAACAGGATGTAAAGACTCTTTCTTTCGGGCAGTTGGCCGGGAAAGTCGATTTCCTTTCCGGGGGATTCCCCTGCCAAGCCTTTTCTTACGCGGGGAAGCAGGGCGGCTTCAATGATACGCGGGGTACTTTGTTCTTCGAGTTGGCACGTGCGGTAAAGGAAATACGGCCCAAAGTGTTTATGGGTGAGAATGTAAAGGGGCTCTCCGCACACGACGAGGGGCGTACCCTTGGGACGATAAGGAACACAATACGGGAGTTGGGCTACACGTTGGTGGAGCCCCGTATCTTAAAGGCCATCCTGTACCAAGTGCCGCAAAAGCGGGAACGCCTCTTTTTGATAGCCATCCGGAACGACTTGGCCGGGAAAGTGGATTTCAAATGGCCTGCCCCTTACCATCGGGTTATGACATTGCGCGATGCTTTTTTCAAGGGGGAGCTTTACGATACGGACGTGCCTCCTTCGGAAGGACAAAGGTATCCTGCCAAGAAGCAGAAAGTCATGGAGTTGGTTCCTATGGGTGGCTATTGGCGCGATCTGCCTTGCGACGTGCAAAAGGCATACATGGGAGGGAGTTTTTGGCTGGAAGGCGGGAAAACCGGTATGGCGAGACGTCTTTCATTGGATGAGCCGAGCCTGACATTGACCTGCGCGCCCGCCCAGAAGCAGACGGAACGCTGCCATCCCACGGAGACCCGCCCCCTGACCGTGCGCGAATATGCCCGTATACAGACTTTCCCGGATGATTGGGAATTTGCCGGTTCGCTGAATTCCCAATATAAGCAGATAGGGAATGCTGTCCCCGTGAACTTGGCTTATGCCATAGGGAGGTCATTGGTCCGTTTGCTCAACGATATTGAGCGGCTCTGACTTTTTGTATATTATGCCGTCTTCGGCCGCGCGGGCAGTGCCGCCTTCTTCCTCCGGGTAGGGGGTGGCGGTCGGGTATGCCTTGGGCTTGAGCCGTTTTAGGTAGGCATGGTTGATCCAATATTCCACTTCCCTTAGGGTCTGTTCCCTTATGTTGGGTTTCAACTGGCACTCCCAGATGGTTATCACGTCCCAGCCCATTCCCTTCAAAGCTTCCTTGGAACGTTTGTCCCGTTGCTGGTTTCTCTTGATTTTTTGTTCCCAGAACGCGCTGCGGGTCCGTGGGATGTGGCCGTCTGTCTCGTGCCCGTGCCAGAAACACCCATGGACGAATATCGCCACGCCGTATTTGCGTAATACGATGTCGGGCGTGCCGGGCAGCCCCCGCACGTTTTTCCGGTAGCGGTAGCCCCTATGGTAGAGGTGGCGGCGTACGAGCAATTCCGGTTTCGTGTCTTTGCTCTTTATCTTGGCCATGACGGTCGAGCGTTTTTTCTTGTCCCAAATGTCCATGGAGAGGAAAGCAATACGTTACAAAAGTAAGGGAACCGGGCGAAAAAAGCAAAACAAGGCTTTCCCCCTTTCCCCTTGTTAATGGAGATGGCCTTGGGCTGCCACGACCGGTCATTTATTGGACGGGAAGGGAAAATAAGCTGGCCGCCCCGGCATGTATGGAGTTTTTTCCCTATCTTTGCGACTATCAAAACGATATTCAACCCTACCTTTTATATGGCAGACGACAAGAAAATTATTTTCTCCATGGTGGGCGTCAGCAAGAGCTTTCAGCCCGGCAAATACGTCCTCAAGGACATTTACCTTTCGTTTTTCTATGGCGCGAAGATTGGAATCATCGGTTTGAACGGGTCGGGCAAATCGACCCTGATGAAAATCATAGCCGGGTTGGAGCAGTCCTACCAGGGCGAAGTGGTTTTCTCCCCGGGTTATTCGGTGGGTTATTTGCCCCAAGAACCGCAACTTGACCCGCAAAAGACGGTGAAAGAGGTTGTCATGGAAGGCGTGCAGCCCGTGTTGGACGCTTTGGCCGAGTACGAAGGCATCAACGAGAAGTTCGCCCTCCCCGAATATTATGAGGATGAGGAGAAAATGAACCGGCTTTTTGCCCGCCAGGCGGAGTTGCAGGACATTCTGGACTCCACCGATGCGTGGAACTTGGACAGCAAACTGGAGCGGGCCATGGACGCATTGCGCTGTCCGCCTGAGGATCAGCCCGTCGCCCAGCTCTCCGGAGGCGAGCGGCGCCGCGTGGCACTCTGCCGGCTCTTGCTCCAGAAGCCGGATGTATTGCTTTTGGACGAACCGACCAACCACTTGGACGCGGAAAGCATCGATTGGTTGGAGCAACACCTGCAGCAATATGAGGGAACTGTCATCGCCGTGACCCATGACCGCTATTTCCTTGACCATGTGGCTGGCTGGATTCTTGAACTCGACCGGGGCGAGGGAATCCCGTACCAAGGGAATTATTCCTCCTGGCTGGAGCAAAAGGCGCGCCGGTTGGAACAGGAGGAGAAAACCGCGAGCAAGCGCCGCAAGACCCTTGAGCGCGAGCTGGAATGGGTGCGTATGGCGCCTAAAGCCCGGCATGCGAAAGGGAAGGCCCGGCTGAACTCGTATGATAAGCTCCTCAACGAAGACCAGAAAGAGAAGGAGGCAAAACTCGAAATATTTATCCCCAATGGCCCGCGGTTGGGCAACAAGGTGATCGAAGCGCACCATGTAGCCAAGGCTTATGGCGACAAGTTGCTTTATGACGACCTTAACTTCGTGTTGCCGCCCAACGGCATTGTGGGCGTAATCGGCCCTAACGGTGCGGGAAAGACCACGCTTTTCCGTCTTATCATGGGACTGGAACAGCCGGACCGGGGCACGTTTGAGGTGGGAGAGACGGTGAAAGTGGCTTATGTAGACCAGCAACACAAGGATATCGACCCCTCAAAGAGTGTCTATGAGGTCATTTCCCAAGGCAACGAACTGCTCCGGATGGGGGGGCGCGACGTCAATGCGCGGGCTTACCTGTCGCGTTTCAACTTTACGGGCCCTGACCAAGAAAAGAAATGCGGGGTTCTCTCTGGCGGTGAACGGAATCGCTTGCACCTGGCCATGGCGCTCAAGGAGGAGGGAAACGTGTTGCTTCTGGACGAGCCGACCAACGATATCGACGTCAATACGCTGCGCGCCTTGGAAGAAGGCTTGGAGGAATTTGCCGGATGTGCCGTAATCATCAGCCACGACCGCTGGTTTCTCGACCGCATCTGCACGCATATCTTGGCTTTCGAGGGCGATTCCAAGGTGTTCTACTTCGAAGGTTCTTATTCTGAATACGAAGAAAACAAGCTCAAACGCCTTGGCCGTGAAGAACCGAAGCGCATACGTTATCGCAAACTGACCGATGACTGATTCCTACCTAAAACTTTAATTGATATGTTTGAAGCATCAGTTTATGAAAACCGTCGCCAGATGCTTTGCACGAAGCTCACGTCTGGCGTGATTCTCCTCTTGGGTAACGAGGAAGTCGGCATGAATTATGCCGATAACACTTATGGTTATCGCCAAGACAGTACGTTTCTCTATTATTTTGGCCATAACTTGCCGGGTCTGGCCGCGCTTGTAGACTTGGAAAGCCACGAGGCAACGCTCTATGGCAACGACCCTTCTATCGACGATATCGTATGGACCGGCCCGCTCCCCAGCATCCAGCAGCTGGCCGAGCAGGTGGGGCTGGCAAAGAGTGGCAGCCTTGCCCGCTTGGAGGAAGATGTGCGTAAAGCCATAGTTGCAGGGCGGCGCATCCATTTTCTGCCCCAATACCGCTATCGCAACCAGATTAAGATTATGGATTTGCTGGGCATTGCACCTTCCCTGCAGGGCAGTTATGCCTCGCTCGACCTGATAAAGGCCATCATTTCCATGCGTGCCGTCAAGGAGCCCCGCGAGATAGAAGAAATCGAGAAGGCCTGCAAAGTAGGGCAGGAGATGCAACTTATTGCCATGCGCCTGGGCAAGGCTGGCGTGTCGGAGAAGTACATTGCCGGACAAGTGGATGGCGTGGCCCTTTCGTATGGTGCCAATCCCTCTTTCCCCACCATCCTCACGCAGAAAGCCGCCACGCTCCACATCCATACGCACGACGGCATTCTCCAAGATGGCAACCTCGTGCTTAATGACTGCGGTGCGGAATCGATGCTCAACTATTGCAGCGATTATTCCCGTTCATGGCCGGTGAGCGGAAAATATACCCAGCAGCAACGCGAAATTTACGACATCGCCTACAAGGCGTACACCACCGCCCTTGAATTGGCCAAGCCGGGCGTGACCTACATGCATGTGCATTACGAAGCCTGCAAGGTGCTCTTTGATGGGCTGAAAGAGTTGGGGCTGACAAAAGGCGATACCGACGCCGCCGTAGCCGCCGGGGCACACAGCCTCTTCTTCCCCTGTGGGTTGGGGCACATGATGGGCATGGACGTGCACGACATGGAGAACTTGGGCCAGGAATACGTGGGCTACGACGACGAAGTACGTCCGCGCACGGAGTTCGGCATAAAGTCGTTGCGCATGGGACGCCGCCTCCAGCCGGGATTCGTGATGACCGATGAACCCGGAATCTATTTCATCCCCGAACTTATTGACCGTTGGAAAGCCGAAGGTACTTGCAAGGAATTCCTCAACTTCCCCGCCATTGAAAAATACCGCCATTTCGGTGGCTTGCGCGTGGAGGATGACATCCTGATTACCGAGGACGGTTCCCGTTTCCTCGGCGGGCACCTCATCAATTCGGCAGACGAGATTGAGGACTACATCGCGCAGTCGCGCAGTTGAACGTTGCGTAAGAAGCCGGAGGAGGCACAGGCAGTCTTTATCGGACGTCCTGTGCCTCCTTTGTAAAATGTGCGGCGTTCCTTTGGAAGAGCGCAAAGGCTTTTTCCAGTTTTCCCCTATCGATAGTTGTTAAAATGCCCGCTGTTTATGTCGCGTGCCTGCCCCCTTCCCATGATTTCCTTCGTTGGAAGGATTTCAAAGGCATCTCCCGGCGCGGGAAACCGACAGTATGGCTTCCCGCAAGATGGGGTTCAGTTTTGGAATCCGCAATCCATTCTTCCTCCGGCTGCACCTGTTATTCTTTCATGATGACTTGGTTGAAGTAGGGATAGGGTATCTCGATCTTTTCCCGGTCGAAACATTCTTTGATGCTCTTCAGCAGGTCGCATTTTAAGACGAAAGCGTTGCCCGAGGAAGCTGCCCATGCCCATGCCTTCAGCGTGATGGCCGAGTCGCCTAAGTTGGTGACGCGTATCACTACCTGTTCCCCGCCCATTTGTTTCTCCTTTTCAGAGCGGCGGTCGATGAGCAAGGGGTGTTTCATGATTTCGGCGCGCATCAGCGCTATGGCCTTGTCCAAGTCGGTAGTGTAGGATACGCCCACCTCGATGAAGGTGCAGACCGCTTGGTCGCCGATGGTGGAGTTTACGATGGAAGCCGTGTTCATCGTGCTGTTGGGGACAATAATCATCCGGTTCTCGCTGTTCCGTATGATGGTATGGCGCAGGGTGATTTCGGTTACGGTACCTGTGATGCTTTGGTTGACTTCTATGTAATCGCCTATCCGGAAGGGCTTGGAGAAGGCGATGAACATTCCGCTCACGATGTTTTTCAGTGCTTCTTGCGAGGCCAAGCTGACGGCCATGGCCGCAATACCGGCACCGGCGAGGAGTGATTTGCTGATTTGTTCCATGCCCGGGATCAAGGCGAGGAATGCGGTGATTCCTACCAAGTAGAGCGTATAGGAAATGATGTGTTGGAAGAAAATCAGGTTGCCTTGCTCGGCGCCTTGCTTGCCTTTCCGTTTGATGTGTTGGCGGAACAAGTATTTCACCAGCGAAACGACGCCTTGTGTAAATACATAAATCAACAAGGCTTTGACAACGAACGAAAGGGCGCTCCCCAGCCGGACTCCTAATACGGTAGCGTCGAAAATTTCTTGTAAATCCATAGGAAAATATGCTTTAAATTCTGTAATATTGCGTCGCAAAAGTAAGGGTTTTCTTAAGAATGCCCAAAAGGCTATGCCCGACTTTGGTTTAAAATAAGGAGTTATGGACTACATGAAAATCATCTCCAAGTATTACCCGGATGAGGAAGCCCGGGAAATCTTGGTCCAGCATAGCCGGAGCGTGGCCCGCAAGGCGTTGCTCTTGGCGGCTGCCCACCCGGAACTGGGAATCGACGTTTCGTTTGTGGAAGAAGCCGCCATGTTGCACGACATCGGCATTTTCCTTACGGATGCCCCGGGGATTAAGTGCTATGGCACGCACCCGTACCTCTGCCACGGTTATTTGGGTGCCGATCTTTTGCGCGGGGAGGGCTACCCGCGCCATGCTTTGGTCTGCGAGCGGCATACCGGGGCGGGGATTTCGGCGGAGGACATCCGGATGAGCCAGCTTCCCCTGCCTTTGCGCGACATGGTTCCACGGAGTATCGAGGAACAGCTGATATGCTTTGCCGATAAGTTTTATTCGAAAAACCACCTCGACCGCGAAAAGACTGTGGAGCAGGCCCGCAGGAGCCTTGCCCGTTACGGGGGAGACGGGTTGGAACGTTTCGACGGATGGTGTACCCTTTTTCTATAGGGGGCGCGGGCTGACGAAAAAATACTTAAAAACCTGTGCGTTCCCCGATATTTCACTAAGATTGCCTACCTTTGCCACGCAGAATGGAAGCTCGTATTCCCGACATCGTGCATGGCCCTCAGGAAACACTATATACTTTTTTTGATGCTATTTTGTGCCTTGTTGCAGACAATGGGGCATGTGCCTGCAAAAATGGACATGCAGGGGCTTGGGGCTGATGGGGATACGTTGGTGTCGAAAGGCGGTGGCATGTTACCCGAGGCGGGCGATTCTGTGGCAGCAATAAGCGATACTTTGTTTGCTTTACGCGGTGATTCCTTGTTTGCCGGGATGGATTCGTTGGGATTGCCTCTTGATTCCATTATGGGTGACGGTGGGCTTGCGGGGGACACTGTGCCGGAAAAGAAGGATGACGAACTGAAGGCTCCTGTTCCCTATACGGCTAACGATTCCATTGTATTCACGTTCGACTCGACGAGCGTGACCTATCTTTACGGGCAAAGCAAGGTCAGCTACGAACAATCCCAACTTGATGCGGAAGTCATCTCCATGAACATGGACAGCAGTACGGTATATGCCCATGGAGTGCCAGATTCGACAGGTAAAAGCTTTATGGGGCAACCTGTTTTTACCGACGGGGGCGTTTCTTATGAGTCGGAAACCATGAGGTACAACTTCAAGTCCAAGCGCGGGTTTATCCACAATGTAAATACCCAGCAAGGGGAAGGCTATGTGGTCAGCTATAATGCGAAGAAGGATTCCTTGGACAACTTGTATATGCGCAATGGTATTTATACGACTTGCGACAATAAAAAGCATCCACACTTCTATCTGGCATTGACCCGTGCCAAAGTCCGTGCCAAGAAGAATGTCGTTTTCGGCCCGGCCTACCTTGTGGTTGAAGATGTCCCGCTTCCGCTTGGCATCCCTTTCGGCTTCTTCCCTTTTACGAGTAGCTACTCTTCTGGTTTCCTGATGCCTTCTTATGGCGACGAGATGGAGCGGGGTTTTTATTTGCGCGACGGTGGATATTATTTCGCCATCAGCGATTATATGGATTTGCGCCTGACAGGGGAAATCTTCACGAAAGGGAGCTGGGGTTTGACCGCTGCTTCTAATTATAACAAACGGTATAAATTTTCCGGGAACTTCAACCTTAGCTATCTGTATACGAAGACTGGCGAGAAAAACATGCCGGACTATTCGGTATCGAAAGACTTCAAAATCCAGTGGAGCCATAGGCAAGATTCGAAGTTCAGGCCCAATACTTCTTTTTCGGCGAGCGTGAACTTTTCGACAAGTACCTACGAACATTCCAGTCTGGACAGCTACTACAATCCGTCGCTTTTCTCGCAAAACACGAAAACGTCAAGCATTAACTTTACACGTACTTTCCCTGATCAGAAACTGACGATATCCGGCGGCTTGAACTTGTCGCAGTCTTCCAGCGATTCTACCATATCAGTTTCTTTCCCGAACCTGACGGTCAGCGTAAGCACCTTCTATCCGTTCAAACGGAAGAAGGCTGCCGGCTCCGACCGCTGGTATGAAAAAATCAGGATGAGTTACTCCGGGCAATTGACCAATAGTATCACGACCAAAGAGAGCCAGCTCTTGAAATCGAACCTCATAAAGGACTGGCGGAATGCCATACGTCACGAGATACCCATTTCGGCCACTTTCACCCTTTTCGACTACTTGAACATTTCGCCGTCTTTCAGTTATACGGAGCGTTGGTATACGTACAAAGTGTACCAGCATATGGAAGATAATGAGTTGGTACGCGATACCGTGTGGGGCTTCAACCGGGTTTATAACTATTCGGCAAGTTTATCTTTCTCGACCAAGTTGTACGGGATGTATACGCCCCTTATCGGTAAGAAAGTCCGGCAAATCCGGCACGTGTTTACCCCTACGGTGACGTTCAGTGCCGCACCCGATTTCGGGGCCAAACGCTACGGATATTATGACTCGTACACCTACATCGACTCCTATGGCAAGGAACAGACGGTGGAATACTCCCTCTATTCCGGGCAATTATTTGGCGTTCCCAGCCAAGGGAAGACCGGTTCGGTCACATTCGATGTCTCCAATAACTTAGAGATGAAAGTGGCGTCCAAGCGCGACTCTTCGGGCGTGCGCAAAGTCAGCCTTATCGATGAAATCGGCGGAAGCCTTTCGTATAATATGGCTGCGACTACACGACCATGGAGCAATCTAAGTTTTCGTCTGCGCTTGAAGTTGAGCAGTAGCTATACGTTTAACTTGAGCACTACCTTTGCGACATACGCCTACGAGTTTGATGAAAATGGGAATGTGCAGCTAAGCGATCGGACGGAATGGTCGTATGGACGTTTTGGCCGTTTCTCCGGTACCAGTTTTTCCTATTCCTATACATTCAACAACCAAACGTGGAAGAAATGGTTTGGCCCCAAGGATACGCAAAAGGGGAACAATGCTTCCGCCCCGGAGGATGGGGGCGAACCACCTGCCGACGCAACCCAGCCATCCGGGAAAGAGGGTGTGAAGGAAGAAAAGGCGAAGACCGACAACGACGGTTATGAAGCGTTCAGCATGCCTTGGTCTTTCACGGTTTCCTATTCATGCCGCATTTCTGAGAATACTTCCGCGCAAATCAATCCCAAGAACATGCGCTATCCGTATCGCCTTACCCACAGCCTCTCGGGGAACGGTAGCCTGAAGATCAGTAATAAGTGGAATTTCTCGTTTTCTACGTCTTATGATTTCGACGCCCACCAGATAGCAACGACAACGTGCAGCGTGTCGCGCGATTTGCACTGCTTCACCATTACCGGGAGTCTGAATCCTTTTGGACGCTGGAGAAGCTATAATTTCACCATTCGCGCCAAGAGTAGCCTTTTGCAAGACTTGAAATGGGAAGAAAAGAGTTCGTATTCCAATAATGTGCGTTGGTACTAAGATTCAAGAATGAAGCGGCTTTAGGGTAGGTTTGTGCCTCCTCTTCTTTATTTTCCTTATAATCATGGACAAAGAAAGTGTGAAGAATCGTTTTGACCGTGCTGTCCGTTCCTATTTGGAGGCGCACGGCTATGACCGGATGCGTTTGAAGAATGTCTTGTTTGACATGGATGGCGTCCTTTTCGACTCCATGCCTTACCATGCCCGGGCTTGGAACTTGTCGATGAAGGAGTTCGGCCTCGACTTGCCCGAGGAGGAGGCATTTCTCCACGAAGGGCGCACGGGGGCGGGGACTATCGACATCGTCATGGAAAGGGAGCGGGGGCGGCGGGCCACTGATGCCGAAATCCGTGCAATCTATGCCCGCAAGTCGGAAATCTTCAATACTTTCCCTCAAGCAGGTGGCCCCATGCCGGGCGCGCGGCAGTTGGTGGAAAAGATGCGGCATGACGGTCTGACAACCCAAATCGTCACCGGGTCCGGCCAGAAATCCCTCCTTGGCCGTATAGAGCAATACTATCCCGGGTTGTTTGAGGCCCGGTTTATGGTGACGGCCTTCGACGTCCGTTACGGTAAGCCCGACCCTGAGCCTTATCTCATGGGGCTACAGAAAGCGGGCGGCATAGGGCCGGACGAAGCCCTTGTCGTGGAAAATGCGCCGCTCGGCGTGCAAGCCGGGCATGATGCCGGCATCTTTACCGTGGCGGTCAATACGGGGCCATTGCCCGATGAGACCCTCCTCCATGCCGGGGCCGACCTCCTTTTCCCCTCCATGCAGGCTTTTGCCGACAGTTGGGCGGATTTCTATGCGGCCATACTTTGTGCTTGACGGACTGTCGGGCACGCTTGCCCAAGAAATCGCAGGGACTTTTCCGGGAAGGGGGAGGTGGTCGCCGCAGGATGTATCCCTTGGGGGCTTCTTGAGACGGCAGGGCATGGGGCAAAATTCCCGGCACTTACAAGAGGAAGTGCCGGGAATTTTTTTGCACGGCGGCGGGGTTTCCCGGCCTTTGCTGCGTCTATTCCTGGCAGGCGAGGCGGAAGATGGCCTCCGTGTCGGTGGGGGTAAGCGGTTTGAAGAAGCCCACGGTCGGGCCTTTGTGGAGGTGGAGGCGGCGTACTAGCTCGGGTATGTCCTCTTCGCGTGCGCCGATTTCACGGAAGGTCAGCGGCATCCCGATTTCGCGGAAGAAGCCTTTCAGCCTGCGTATGCCTTCTCGTGCGTCAGCGGCTGCGTCGCCGCTGTCGGGCACGAGCATGACGCGGTGGGCGAACTGCCCGAGCTTCTCCTTCTTCTCTTCGGCCAGATAGGCCATCCATGCCGGTACGATGACGGCAAGCCCCGCCCCGTGCGTCACGTTGTAGAGGGCGCTGAGCTCGTGTTCCATGAAGTGCGAGGCCCAGTCCTCCTCGCGTCCGGTGCCGCAGATGCCGCCGTGGGCGATGGTCCCCGCCCACATGATGTTGGCGCGCGCGCCGTAGTCCTTCGGGTCATGCAGGAGTTTCCGCGCTTCTTCCATGATGCTGGTCAAAGCGCCCTCGCACAATCGGTCGGTCAGGCTGCATTCCGGCGTGTTGCTGAAGTAGCGTTCCATGATGTGTACCATCATGTCGACGATTCCGGCGGCGGTTTGCCCGGGCGGCAGGGTGAAGGTCAGTTCCGGGTTCATTATTGAAAACTTCGGGCGCAAGGCGCGCGGCGTGCGGAGGCTGAGTTTTTGCATGCCCTGCCGCAGGGTGATGACGCTGTTGCCGCTTGCCTCGCTGCCGGCGGCGGGGATGGTGAGCACGACCCCCACGGGCAATGCTTTTTCCACGGTGGCTTTCCCGCAGAAGAAGTCCCAGAAGTCGCCCTCGTAAGGTACTCCGCAGGCTATGGCCTTGGCCGTGTCGATGACCGAGCCTCCGCCTACGGGCAGGAGGAAGTCGGTTTGCTCGCGCCGTGCCAGTTCGATTCCTTCGCGCACTTTGTCGTCCAGCGGGTTGGGTTGTATGCCGCCCAAGGTGGCGTAGGGCATGCCCTGTGCCCGGAGCGCCTCTTCCACGCGTCCCAGCAGGCCGCTGCGCACGACGGAGCCGCCCCCGTAGACGACAAGTACACGGTGGGCGCCGTAGCGGGCGAGGGCTTCGCCGGTTTGCGCCTCGGCGTTTCGGCCGAAGATGAACTCGGTCGGGCTGTAATACATGAAGTCGTTCATAATGGAATGGTTGGTTTTTGAAAATAGGTTCGTCAAGGGTGGCCGCAGGAGGCCTTGCCGTTTTTGCGCGAAAGCCCCGGCGCTTTTTGGGGAAAGGCCTGGCGCTTTCCGGCCGGAGGTGCGGCGCGCTTTCCTTGCAAAGTAAGGCAATCGGCCGGAAACGGCCAACTGCCTGCCCCGTTTTTTGCCGCCGTTTCCGGAAAACATGGGGCTTCGGGCGGGGGAATTGGCAGACTTTCCTTATTTTTGCACTCCTATCCAAAGCCTTGTTCCCTTATGAAAAGAGTTTTATCCCTATTGTTGTTTTTCGTTTCCTTCGTCGCGGCTGCATGGGCGCAGCAGTCTATCGACCTGTCCGGCGAGTGGGATTTCCGTATTGACCGCCAGGATTCCGGCCTTGTGCAGCGATGGTTTGAGCCTTGTGCCTACGGCGACCGCATCGAATTGCCCGGCTCCATGCCCCAGCGCCTCAAAGGCGACCCGGTAACGGCGCAGACGCAGTGGACGGCCAGCCTCTACGACAGCACTTACTATTACAGCCCCGCGATGGCCAAATACCGGGAGCCGGGCAACGTGAAGTTGCCTTTCTTCCTGACTCCGGTGCGCCACTATGTGGGCGTGGCCTGGTATCGGCGCACGGTTTCCGTGCCGCGCGACTGGAAAGGGAAGCACCTGACCCTCTTCCTCGAGCGGCCGCACATCGAGACGATGGTCTGGGTCAATGGCAAACCGGCAGGCATACAGAACTCGCTCTGCGTGCCCCACCTCTACGAACTCACGGCGCTCTTGGAGCCCGGGCGCGAGAATACGATCGTGGTCCGCGTGGACAACCGCCTGAAAGAGGCCTACAACGTGGGGCAAGACTCCCACAGCGTGACCGACCAGACGCAGGGCAACTGGAACGGAATCGTGGGGCGCATGGAGTTGCGCTGCGAGCCAATCACGTGGATCCAGAGCGTCCAGGTCTACCCCGACGTGCAGGAAAAGGCGGCACGCGTGAGGCTTTCCATCGGCATGAACAAGGAGCGTAAGCTGAAAGGCACGCTGCGCCTCGTGGCAACCAGCTTCAATACCGACGCCCCGGTGCAGACCCGGCAGATGGAAGTCAAGCTGCCCGGGAAGAAAAGTACCCAGATTACGAACCTCGAGTTGAACCTCCCGATGGGCGACAGCGTGCTGCTTTGGGACGAATTCTCCCCTGCGCTCTACCGCTTGAGCGTAAGCTTGGAGTCTTTCTGGGGCACGGATACGAAAGAAGTGGAGTTCGGGATGCGCGACTTTGCCTTCGAAGGGCGCGACTTCTACGTCAATGGACGGCAAACCATGTTGCGGGGTACGGTGGAAAACTGCGACTTCCCGCTTACGGGATATGCCCCCATGGACAGGGAGTCATGGATGCAAGTCTTCCGGAAGTGCAGGGAATACGGGTTGAACCACATGCGTTTCCACTCGTTCTGCCCGCCGGAAGCAGCCTTTGAGGCTGCCGACCGCGTGGGTTTCTACTTGCAGCCCGAGGCGGGGACGTGGCCGAACCACGGGGTGAAGCTCGGCTATAACCAGCCTATCGACCACTACTTGGCTTTCGAAGCCCTGCGCATGAGCGCCGTTTATGGGAACCATGCTTCGTTTTGCCTCTTCTCCGTGGGCAACGAGCCCGCGGGGCGTTGGGTGGATGCCGTGGCCGACATCAACGAAGTGGTGAAGCGGATGGACCCCCGGCGCGTCTATACCGGCGCTTCGGTGGGAGGAAGTTGGCAGTGGCAGCCGCGTAGCGACTACCATGTCAAGGCAGGGGCCCGCGGTTTGGACTGGGCCAACCGGATGCCTTCCTCTATGGATGACTTCCGGAGTCGCATCGATACCGTGCGCCAGCCCTATGTCTCCCACGAGGTGGGGCAGTGGTGTGTCTTCCCGGACTTCTCCGAAATCAGCCAATACACCGGCGTGAACCAGCCGAAGAACTTTGAGATTTTCCGCGAAACCCTTGCCGGAAACCACTTGGAAAGCCGTGCGCGCGACTTCCTGATGGCTTCGGGAAAATTGCAGACCCTTTGCTACAAGCATGAGCTGGAGCGCACGTTCCGCACGCCGCACTACGCCGGTTTCCAGCTTTTGGCGCTCAACGACTACTCCGGGCAGGGTACGGCTTTGGTGGGCCCGCTCAACGTATTCTTCCGCGAGAAGGGCTACGTGGACGCCGGAGAGTGGCGCCGGTTCTGTGCCCCCACCGTATTGCTGGCCCGCATGCCCCGCTTCGTCTACACGACAGCCGACACGCTTTCCGCCACGTTCGAGGCCGCCCACTTCGGCGAAGCCCCGCTGGAAGGGAAGAGGCTGCTCTATGAAGTGGCCGACGGGGCAGGCACGGTATTGGCTTCGGGCAGCACGGGGGTGTTCGACGTGCCGTTGGGGCACAACATCCCCTTGGGCGCGCTCCGCTTGCCGCTGGGGCAGATGGCTTCGCCTGCCAAGATGAACCTGAAGATTTCCCTTGAGGGTACCACCTTGAGCAACGACTGGGATTTCTGGGTCTACCCGGCGCAGTTGCCCGACAACGCCTTGCAGGCGGGTGATGACATCTACGTGTCCGACACGTTGGACGCGGCGGCACTCGACGTCTTGGGCAAGGGGGGCAAGGTGCTCCTCCTGGCCGCCGGGAAGGTATCCTATGGGCGGGGCATTGTCCAGTACTTCACTCCCGTCTTCTGGAATACCTCCTGGTTTAAGATGAGGCCGCCGCATACGACCGGTTTGCTTATCGACGACCGGCATCCCCTCTTCCGCCATTTCCCGACCGACTACCACAGCGACCTCCAATGGTGGGAGCTTGCCAACCGGGCGCAAGTCATGTTGTTTTCCGATTTCCCGGCCGATTTCCAGCCTACCGTGCAGGCTATCGACACGTGGTTCTTGTCGCGCAAGATAGGGATGCTCTTCGAAGCCCGCGTGGGGGCGGGGAGGCTGCTGATGACCACCATGGACTTGCAAAGCGACTTGGAGCGCCGCGTCGTGGCGAGGCAGATGCTCTATTCGATACTCTGCTACATGGGAAGTGACGACTTCCGCCCCCGAGACACGGTAGACGCGGCGCGCGTGGCCGAACTCTTCACGAAGCCGACGCCGGAGGTAAACTCTTATACGGTAAGCTCGCCCGATGAGCTGCGCCCTGTGCAGGGCAAGACCGGGCGGTAGCCGCCGCGCTTCCGGGACTGCTTACGCTTCCCGCAGCTTTTCCTGCAAGCCAAGCCGGGAAAAGTTGCGGGGCTTTTTTGGCAGGCGGCGGCACTTTCCCGGGGAAGCCCCTGCGCTCCTTGCCGGGTGGGCGGCGGCCCTATTGGGCGTGCGGGTTTCCTTGTTTCCCGTACCCCTTGGCCTCTCCCTGCCCTGGGGCAAGGGGGAAGTTTGTTAGTCTTGTCAAACGGAATAAATTAGACTGAAGGAATGTGAAAATCGGGGGGGGGTATGGACGGGAATGGAATGATGTTTGCTATATTTGAGCCGCAGAGAAACAAAAATTTTTCGACCCTTTTAAAGCCAGTATTACTATGTCTAAAAAAGAAATCGACAGCAATGCCAAAAAGATTTGGCAACTATTGAGAGACAACCGTAAGCAAAGCCACAGGTCTCTCAAGGAGAAGACAGGTCTTAGTGATTTTGAATTAGGAATGGCCATCGGCTGGATGATCGCGTCGGATATGGTTGTTCACGAGAAATCGCAGGATGGATTTTATGTTTCAGGCTGCGTAAACGTATATATCGGGTAAGTGCCGGTGGAATATCGGAGTGCAGGCTGGGCATGAGGCCTGCAGCCGGATAGGGACTCCTGCTTCTCCCTTTGGGGAAGCGGGAGTCTTTTTTATGTGCCGGGTGGCAGCGGGTTGGGGCAAGCGCCGCCCCCTTTCTGGCCAAAGGGCGAGGCTTAATGGAAAATCCTGCGCAGCAGGATGCGCAGGTGGGAGCAGAGGGCTGCCGCAAGCCCGTAGTGCGCGGCCATGATGCGGAAGCGTTCGCGCAAGGAGGCGCGGTGGTTCTGGGTCGTGAGCCCCTCGTCGAGGTAGTCGATGAGGGTGCTCCGCGTGTAGTGGTTGTAGCGGCTGAAGGAAAGGAGGCGTATGCACCAGTCGTAATCGGCAGAGTAGCGGTATTTTGGGGTGTCGTATTCTATCCAGTGCCCGCAGGCCTTGTTCTTGAGGTTGCCCACCTTTCCTTCGCAGAGCGGGCGTGAAGGCCAGAAAGCCTGGTGGCAGACGAGCATTCCTTGTAGGAAGCTGCTGCCCGTGAGCCGGTCGGGCGCTTCGTAGTGGCGTGGGCGCAGGTATTTCCCTTGGGCGTCCACGATGTCCGTCTGCCCGTAGAGCAGGTCGGGCCGGGGGCTTTCCTCCATCACTTGGTCGGCGGCTTCGTGCAAGGTGCGGGGAGAGTGGAACCGGTCGCCCGCGTTCAGGAAGATGAGGTAGTCGCCCGTGGCCAAGCGGAGTCCTTTGTTCATGGCGTCGTACAGGCCGTTGTCCGGTTCGCTTAGCAGCTTTACGCCCGCCGTGCAGTGCCCGCGGAGCCGGGGGGCTTGCTCCTGTGCCATGGCGAAGGTATGGTCTTTCGAGTCCCCGTCGATGAGGATGAACTCTATGTTCCGGTATTTTTGTGAAAGGATGCTGTCGAGCGTGGCGGGCAAGGTGCGCTCGGCGTTGTAGGTCACGGTGATGATGCTGAAGACAGGTGTGCTCATAGGGGCTTTTGCGCTAATATCTTTTGGTAGAGTTGCAAGTATTTTCCGCCGACCACCGCAGGGTCGTAGCAGCGGGCCACTTTGTTTATGGCCTCGCGGCTGAGCTTTTCGTAATGGGGTGCGCCGAGGATGTAGGCCATGCCTTCGGCCAAGTCTGCGGCGTCTTTGTATTTTGCCAAATAGCCGTTTACCTTGTGGTCGATCATCTCGGGAATCCCGCCGATGCGGAAGCCCGCGCAGGGCAGTCCGCAGGCCATTGCCTCCATGATGGTGTTGGGGAGGTTCTCTTCCAGCGAGGGGGTCACGAAGAGGTCTGCGGCATTGTAGGCATAGGCCATCTCCTCTCCGCTTTTCAGGTAGCCCAACGGGTAGACGGGGAAGGGTATCTGTGCGTTTACCTGCCCGTCCCCTTGCCCAAAGAAGGCGATGCCGAGCTGTTTCCCCCCGGCCCATTCGGGATGGCGTGCCGCCAATATGCGGCAAGACTCTATCAGGTAGTCGATTCCCTTGCGCTTGTCGGTGAACTTGCATGCCCCGAAGAGTATGATTTTCTGCCCCTCCGGCAACCGGCCTGCCCAGCGCCTGCGTGCTTCGGCCTTGTCCATCCGGCGGAATGCTTGCGGGTCGATGGGGTTGGGTATGGCGCAGATTTCCTTGCCCCGCAGCAGCGCGGACCGCGAGGCCTGGTCTTTGAGCCACTGGCTGCAGGTGACGAAGTGGAGCGGCGCGCCGGCATAGATGCGCGCCTTGTGGCGGAAGCAGTTGCGTGCCAGGTTGAAGAAAGCCCCGCGGTTCTTAAGGAAGGGGCAGGCGAGGCATTCTGTATGGAAGCCCGTGCATTCCCGCGCGTGGTGGCAGATGGATGTGCAGGGCCACATGTCGTGCATCGTCCAGACCACGGGTTTCCCGCTCCGGAAGATGCGCCCCAGGCCCCGCAGTGAGAGGAAGCCTTGGTTGATCCAGTGCAGGTGTATGAGGTCGGCCTCGCGGAACTCCGGCCGGGAAGTGATGTCGCTTCCGGAGTTGGCTATGTCCACGGCAAACAGGTTCTGCCTGCTGAATTGGTTGGCGCCCCAGATGACGAGCCGCTCCCACAGGAAGTCGCGGCGCAGTTTCCACGAGGGTTCGAGGCTTAGGACGTCGGGGTCGGCGGTCGAACGGTCGCGCACGAGCATGCGCGCGTCCACGCCTTTTTCCTGCAAGGCGCGCATGATGCGCCCGGCTGCCACGGCGGCCCCGCCGGTTTGTTCTGAGGTATTGACGAAAAGTACTTTCATGTTTGCTTCAAAAGTGGCGGCGCTTTCCGGGGGAAGCGGCAGGGCTTTTCCCGGAAGGCGCGGGGCTTTTGGCCCGGGGCTTCACCGGGTTATGTGGAAAAGCAGGTATTTGCGCGCCAAGAAGTTGTAGAGGTAGACGATGGCTGCGGTGATGATTTTCGACAGCGTATAGTGCAACCCGGTCCACTCGGTTATGAACTTCAGGAGCAAATAGTTGAGCGCGAGCCCCACGACGCCTATGGCGGCGAAGAGGAGGAACTCGATGCCTTTCTGCCTGATGCGGGAGCGGCTGAACACCCACGCCTTGCTCATGGCATAGTTCACCAGCAGCCCGGCCAGGAAAGAGAGGGTGGCAGAGGCCAGGTAGTACAGCCCGCACAGCTCGGTGAGCCCTACCATGAGCAGGAAATCCACCGCGAAGGAGGCGCCCCCTACGAAGGTGTAGCGGAAAAGCTGGATGAAAACGTTGTCGGTCGTCTCCATCAGCGACTTCTTAAGCACGTCCCTTGTCTTCATTTTCAGAGGCAGGTTGTCCCGGCCGGGGCGCAGGGGGTCATTTTTCGTACTCCATGCCCAGCATTTCCGCGGCTTTCTTCCGGTTGAATTGCAGGAGGTACGTGTCGGGGAATGTCAGGTGTACGACGGGATAGAAGAGGTGCTGGTTCTTCTGGATGGCGGGGTATAGGTAGAGCGGCGTGGAGGAAAATCCCAACTGGTCGAGTACTACGAAGTCGGCCTTGCTCTTGACCATCTCGCGCAATACGGCCTTGTCGTCCGAGGAGTAGAGGTATCCTTGGGCGCGCGTGCGGGAGTAGAGGTGGAAGAGTTGGGGCTTGCGGCAAATGACCACGGTATTCTTCGGCACGCTGACCCGCACCATTTGGGCTATCTGTATGTAGTTCCTGTAATTCCCCGGCAACGGCTCGGCGTTGGTCTTGGCGAGATAGGCCACCGGCCCTTTGCAGAAGAGCAACAACAGGACAAGAGGCCAAGGGGAAAGGGCGGACGAGAATTTCTTTTTCCACAGCATGTCGAGCAAGGCATACAGCCCGATGAACTGCCCCATGGTGAGGAAAGGCAAAAGGGCGGTGATGTAGCGGTTGCCCGACGGGGTGCTGAAGAGCGCGATCACCCCGAATGTGCAGGCCAAGTAGCTGATGAGCAGCCAGCGGAGCTGGCGCATTTGCCAGAAACCGTAGAGGATGAGCGTCAGACTTACGAGGCCGATGGCCCAGAGGCCTATGGTTTGCGGCTGTTGGCTATAGTCGCCGGCCAGTTGGAGGTAAGGCGTGCCGGGATCTATGGGGCTGCCGTCGAACGACCAAATCAGCGAATAGGGCAAGTTGGGGACGATGGAATTGGGCAAGGCTTGGGAGATGAGCATGCCCAGCGTGTCGAAAAACCGGGAAACGATGCCGCCCATGTCGAGCGAGCCGTCTTCCGGGCGGAAGGGGTTGGCTTGCGATATGGTTTCGAAGTAGCGGTTCTGGGCCAAGCCCATGGCCTTGTTGCGCAAAGTCCAAGGCAGGCAAAGCAAGGCGAAGCCCCCGGCCGTGGCGAGCGTCTCCTTCCAGCGGCGGCGCGCCAAGAAATAGACGAACACCGCCGCCACGAGCGCGATGCCCTGCGTGCGGACGTGGTAGGCGAGCGCCAGGAAAACGAGCATTACCCAGAACCAACGGTCTCTCCAGAAGGCGCTTTTCCCGGAATCCATCTTCAAAAGCGCCACGGCCACCAGCACGGAGCAGAGGAGGAACGACATTTCGCTCATCATGATGCAGGCGAAGTGCAGCGTGCGCTCGCTCAATATCATGCCGCACCCGGCTATGAAGGCCAATTCGCGGCGTATGTCGGAGCGGCGCATTGCCCAATAGAGCAGGAGCACGGAGGCCAGCATGAACAAGCCGTTCATGATTTTCTGCGCGATGAAGCTGTCTGTCAGGATGCGCAGGGGCGTCATGAGCAAGGGGTAGCCCGGCGGAAACGTGTTGCTGGGCGTCATGCTGGAAAGGTCGGTGTATCCTTGGCCTGTGGCAAGGGAAGTGGCGAGGATGTAGTACATGCAGTTGTCGCCGTTCATGTCCAGTTTCGAGTCGAACGTGCCCACGTAGGCAAACAGCCAAACCAAGGCGAGCAGGACGGGGTAGAGCCAGCGCAAGATGCCGCCGCTTTCGGGCAAAACATGCTGGGGGAGCGTCGTACCGCTTGTGGGGATTCCGGAAGTTGCTGGTGTGTTCATGGGAGAAGTCGTTTTGTGTTTTCCCGGTCGGCTCGGCCGGGCTCCGGTTGTAGCCTGTTAAGTTTTCAATCCGCGAAGGTACGCTTTTCCGCCGGACTGCACAAGAAAAACCTACCCGTTGCTGCGGTCTTCTCCCGGTTTTGCCTTATATTTGTGCGCCTTTCCCCGGGGCTTCCCGGGAAAAGGCAAGGCACTTTTTGCAAAAAACTATGCCGCTTATGGAACAATTTGTCAAATCTTTCTGTTCAGGCCTCTGGCAGACTTTTCTCAGTGTGGTGAAGATTGCGCTCAAGTCGTGCCTGCGCACGCCGTTCCCGCCGCTGCCCCCTTCTTCCCGGGGCGGGGAGGAGGACGGGGAAGGTGGGCTGGTCGTCTTGGCCAACGGCCCCTCGCTGGCGCAGACCGTGCGCGCCCATTCCGCTTTCTTGCGTGGGAAGGATCTGCTGGCCGTGAACCACGCCGCCTCTTCCGGCCTGTTCGCTGAACTGAAGCCGCGTTATTACCTGCTGGCCGACCCGCTCTTTTGGATCGTGCCCGACATACGCGAGAAGACTTTCCGCGCGCTGGCCGGGAAAACCACTTGGCCCATGGTGCTGTTCATGCCGGCCCGGGCTTGGAAGGACCGCAGCTGGCAGCCCATTGTGGCAGGCAACCGCCACATTGAGGTGGTGAAGTACAACTCTACCCCGGTGGAAGGCTTCCGCTGGTTCCGCAACCGTGCCTACAAGGCGGGGTGGGGCATGCCGCGCCCGCATAACGTGCTGATTCCCTCCATTGCCGTCTCTGTCCGGATGGGCTACCGCCGTGTTTACTTGGCGGGGGCGGACCATTCGTGGCTGCCGGAGATTTCGGTGAACGACCGCAACGAGGTGCTCATGAACCAGAAGCATTTCTACGACCAGGGTACGTCGCAGGCCCGCACCGTGCGCAACGAAAACCTGACGCCAGCCACCCTCTCGACCATCTTGCACCACATGTCGGTGGCTTTCGGCAGCTACTTCCTTTTGCGCGACTTTGCCCGGTTCTGCGGTTGCGAGGTTATCAACGTGACGCCCGGCTCGTATATCGATGCTTTCCCCCGCCTGAATTTGGACGGGGCGGCCTCCTCATGAGCCGCATGCCGCGTCCCGCATGAAGGAAAGTGCTGCCGCTTTGGGAAAGAAGCGGCAGCACTTCCGGTAGAAAGCGGCAAGGCTTTTCCCCGCTGCGGCGGGGCTGTCCGGGCTTTCCGGCGGCGCGCCGCCGGAGGGACGGGTACAAAAAATCCGGAAGCGTCGGGCTTCCGGATTTTTGCGGGACAGGTTCAAATGCCCAACTTCTGCCGGATTGCGGCGGGGATGGCATTCTTATTGATAAGGATGTTCATGGTCTTGTAGGCAACGAACGCTTTGCTGGCGTACCAAGTGCCGTCGTATCCCGTGTTGCCCCAAGAGTTCTTCACCATGAAGTATTCCTTTCCGTTCTGGTCTGTGGCCAGCCCGTAGATGAGCATGCCGTGGTCGTCGGTCGTTTCCCAGTTGTCGAAGGCCTCTTGCCTCATCTCTTGCGTCACTTCGATTTCGGGGAACGGTTTGGAGGTCATCTCCTTGTTGCGATCGGCCGTGTTGAGCTTGAGCCAGCGCGCCATGTCGCTGCCCGTCAGGTCGGCACCTTTGTCGGCATCGGGCATGACGCATATCCCGTAGCGGGTGAACCCTGTTTCGCTCACGTCGCTGCCCCAGGCGAAAGTGTAGCCGTTGCGCACGGCGTAGTCCATGACTTCCATGAATTCATCCAGCGGAAGGTTGTAGTTCAGGCCGCCTCTCCAGTTGTCCTGCACCTCGATGGCGAAAGAGGTATAGAACGGATGGTGCGTGAAGCTGGTCAATCCGACGTAATCGTCGAGGTTTAGCCCCAAAGACTGGGCGTAAGTCTGGGGTGTGTACTCCACTCCTTCGTAGGTGAACTGCTCCGGAAGCGGTCCGAAGTAGGCTTCGAGCACCCCATAGTAGGCCTTTTTCCAAACGGGCGAGAGCTTCCCCCGTTTGCTGTCCTTGCCGATGGCTTGGATGGTAGCCGTCATCATCGGGTCGAGCTCGTTGAAGTTGGGCAGGCTGTCGCCGTATTGGATGCCTACGTATACGCTTTGGGGCACGATGCCGTAGTTCTTCAGGCAGTAGAGCACGTCGTAGAAGCTGCCGCCCTGCCCCAAGGGGGCGTCGCCGTGGAAGCGCACGTAGTTGACGCCGCGGTCTTGGTAGGTGTGGTGCGCCACGAACATGCGCGAGAGCTCATGTTCGCCCTTGCCCATGCGGAGCAGTTCGGACTCGAAGAATGCCAATCCGGAATAAGCCCAGCATGTCCCGGACTGGTTCTGGTTCTTGATGGATGTGATGGGGTTTGCTTTCACCGTGGTGAAGACGAATCCTTCTTCGGTTTTTTCTTCGTCTTTTTCCTTGGCCG
Organism: uncultured Bacteroidaceae bacterium; assembly: GCA_964439955.1. Taxonomy (GTDB): domain Bacteria; phylum Bacteroidota; class Bacteroidia; order Bacteroidales; family Bacteroidaceae; genus UBA1794. The sequence continues at coordinate 39,186 of CAYTPX010000010.1, forward strand.
CTGCGGGAAGTACAAGCGCGGCCACCAGCAGTAGGGATAGAAGTTTTTTCATAATGTGGTTGGTATTGGTGTCTTTTTGTTTGGAAACAGTCGTTTTCCCTTTTCAATGGCCGCAAATATCGCTGTTTTCCTTTGTCCGGGCAAGCATTTCCGCGGGAATGTGCCTTTTCCCCCGCTTGGGCGGGCGTGGGGAAGGGCTTGGGCTTTCCAAGGGAAGGCCACGAGGTTTCGGGGAAAAGTGCCAGCGCTTTCCGGCCTTGGCGGCAAGCCTTCCGGGTGCGGGTGGCGGGGTGTTTCCCGTCTCCACCGGGGGAGTGAGGGGTGCGCTGCCTGTTTTTTGTGTCGCAAGTAGGGGGGAAAGGTGGAAAAAACGTATCTTTGTGGCTGATATACTTTCCCCTTCTTAATCAAAAAAGAAACAGAAATGCTGGAACGAAAGAATTTTTCCCGTTTTTTCTTGGCTGTTTGCTTTTGCATGGGTTGCCACCACGCTTTTGCGGACGGGCCGGTAACGGACCGTGTGGTCTCTTATTTCGACCATTTGCTGAAGACGCCCCAAGAAAAAGTCTACCTCCATACCGACCGCACCTCCTATTCTGCGGGCGAGCACATCTGGTTTCGTGGCTATTTGGTGAATGCGGTCACCCATCGGATGCAGGACGCGTACAGCAATTTCCTCATGGTGGAGTTGCTGAACCGGCAGGACTCCGTGGTGGCGAGCAAGAAGGTGAAAGGGTTGGAGCATGGCTTTTGGGGCGAACTGGCCTTGGACGCCACGCTGCCGGCGGGCGACTATTACCTGCGCGCCTATACGAACTGGATGCGGAATGAAGACCCCGACTTCTTCAGCATGCGGCTCATCAAGGTGGGCAATGCCATAGACCGCGGCTTTACGACGCGCGTCACATACGAGCAGGTGGAGCGGGGAAAGATAACAGCCTCGTTGCATATCAAGAACCAGAGCGACCCTTCTTTCCATCCCTACAAGGTGCGCTACACCGCTTTCGAAGGGGATATCCGCCGGGCCGAGGGGACTTTCAAGACGGACGGCTCAGGGCGTGCGAAACTCAACTTGCCTTATAATGAGGAAACGAGCCGCCCGCAGTATGTGAAGATATGGTTGGACGACGAAGAATATGAGTACGCGACGACGTTTTTCCCTTATATCGAGTCGAAGGAGTATGCCGTCAGCTTTTTCCCCGAGGGGGGCGACTTGCTGGCCGCCCCGAACCAAGTGGTCGCTTTCAAGGCGCAGGCTGCCGACGGCTACAGCCTCCCGGTCGAAGGAGTGGTGAAGAACAGCCGGGGCGAGCAGGTGGCCACGCTCACGACCCTCTGCGATGGCATGGGCGCCTTCAATCTCTCGGCCGAAGCCGGGGAGCAATATTATGCCGAGACGACCTCGCCCGAGGGGCAGGCCATGCGCTTCGACTTGCCGGAAGTCAAGCCGCAAGGCGTGAAGATCACTGCCAACCGCATTCCCGCGGGCATAGCCTATACGCTGGTCAAGGCGGACGAGACGCCTTGGCCCGATACGCTTTATGTCGTGGCCCACGTGCGCGGCTTGCTGCGCTACATGCAGATCGTGGGGGAGGGGAATACGCAAGACATCATCCCCGAGGCATACCTCCCCGACGGCATCACCCACCTGCTCCTTCTGGACAAGGGCGGGCAGACGTTGAGCGAGCGCCTTGTCTTCGTGAAACACGGCGACCAGCCGCGCCTCGGGGCGGCGACGGTCGCGGACGCCTATGGTCCTCGGGAAATGGTGCGCATGTCGCTCTCGCTGACGGACACGGCGGGCATGCCGCTCCCTGCGGATCTCTCCGTGAGCGTTACCGACAAGGGGCTCGTGCCGGTAGACACGCTGGGCGAAACGGCGCAGTCTGCCTTTTGGCTCACTTCCGATTTGAAGGGATTCGTGGAGAACCCCGGACGTTATTTCTTGCCCTCCAACCGGCGCGCGCCGGTGGAATTGAACCTTCTTATGCTGACCCATGGCTGGAGGCGCTTCGCGACGGACAATCTCATGCAGCTGCCTGACTCGTCGTTCCGCTACTTTGTGGAGCGGGGCCTCTCCTTTAGCGGGCGGGTGCGTCCCATCGTGGGGCGTGCCGAAGGCATCGGGGTGGTGGCCATGGCGTCTTCCATTAATCTCATGCTTTCGGCTACGACCGGACGCACGGGCGCTTTCGTCATGCAGGGGCGTGATTTCCCGGACAGCACCACCTTCACGATCCGCTCCCGTGGGCGCAGTTCATTGCCGGCTACTATCACCATGGACCCCGAGATGCCACAGCCGGGAGGAAATGCCAAGATTCCTTATCCCGACTCCAAGCATTCCGACACGATTCCCGAGGCGGCACTCCGTATGGCACGCGACCGTTATTTTGCCGAGGGCGGTATGCCGATTACGAACCTGAAGCAGATTACGGTGAAAGCAAAGAACGACAAATTGCCCACTTCCTCTCCTAATTATATATACTCCCAAATGTCCGATCGCCACTATGGGGCGGAATGGATGGACGGCAAGGAGGGCATGACGGCTTGGGAGGCCATTTCCCAGATTCCGGGCATCGTTACCCCGTCTGACGGCTCGGCGGGTCTGTCGTTCCAACGTACCGAAGGGGTGACGGCGGCACTCGTCTTGAACGGGATTGTCTATGAGGAAGCGGAAGATTACGAGATGCTCAAGACCTATTCCGCCGCCGAGGTGGAGCGCGTAGACCTCATCCAATACAACATTGCTGCGCTCCAGATGTTGGGGAGCAAGGCTTCGGGCGGCGCAATCGTCGTGACTCTCAATGAAAACGCCATCTCCACCGGGGACGGAAACGGCAGCGTCATCACCTTTACCCCCCGCGGTTATAATACTTCCGTACAGTTTTACAGCCCGGTTTACCTCAGCCCCGCGCAAAAGGAAAGTTCCGAGCCGGACTTGCGGACTACGATTTATTGGAATCCCCAAGTGAAAATCGGCGACAACGGTGCGGCAGAGGTGGAATTCTTTACGGCCGACCGCAATACGCCCTTGCAGGTAGTGGTGGAAGGCATTACCGGTGAAGGAGAGCCGCTCCACTTCCTTTATGAGATACCTGCAAGGAGGGAATGAGAACTGTATAATGAACACATAAAAACACTAGCATGAAATCTGAAAAACTGAACCTCGGCACGCTCTGCGTGCAAGACGGTTGGAATCCCGGCAAGGGTGAACCGCGCGTTTTGCCCATATACCAAAGCACGACATTCAAATATGAGACCAGCGAGCAGATGGCCAAACTCTTCGATTTGGAGGAGTCCGGGTTCTTTTACACGCGCCTCCAGAACCCAACCAACGAGGCGGTAGCCAAGAAGATTGCCGATCTGGAGGGCGGCATAGGCGCCGTGCTCACTTCCTCGGGGCAGGCTGCCAATTTCTTTGCCGTGTTCAACATTTGCGAGGCAGGAGACCATTTGGTAAGTTCCTCCAATATCTACGGGGGGACTTTCAACCTTTTCGGCGTAACGCTGAAGAAATTGGGTATCGACTGTACCTTTGTGGACGGCGATGCCACGGAAGAGGAAATAGCCGCCGCGTTCCGGCCAAATACCAAGGCTCTTTTCGGCGAGTCCGTCTCCAATCCTGGGGGGCAGGTGCTCGACATCGAGAAGTTTGCCCGGGTGGCACATGCCCACGGCGTGCCCCTCATTGTTGACAACACTTTCCCTACGCCCATCAACTGCCGCCCTTTCGAGTGGGGGGCCGACATCGTGACGCATTCGACCACTAAGTATATGGACGGGCATGCCACCAGTGTGGGCGGGGCCATCGTAGACAGTGGCAATTTCGACTGGCAGGCACATGCTGACAAGTACCCGGGATTGACCCGCCCCGACGCCTCTTACCATGGATTGGTCTACACCGAGGCTTTCGGGAAGGCTGCCTACCTGACGAAAGCCACGGCGCAATTGATGCGCGACTTGGGCTCCATCCCATCGCCTTTCAACTGTTTCCTCTTGAACCTCGGGCTGGAAACGCTCCATTTGCGCGTGCCGCGCCATTGCTCCAACGCTTTTGCCGTGGCTTCTTGGCTGGAGGCAAACGAAAAGGTGGCGTGGGTGAACTACGCGCCCTTGGAAGGCAACAAATACCACGAACTCGCGGCAAAGTACATGCCCGGCGGCACCTGCGGGGTCATCGCTTTTGGCTTGAAAGGCGGGCGTGAGGAGAGCATCCGCTTCATGGATAACCTGAAGTTCATATCCATTGTCACCCACGTGGCCGATGCGCGCACGTGTGTATTGCACCCGGCAAGCCACACGCACCGCCAGCTTTCCGACGAACAGCTGCTGGAGGCCGGTGTGCGTCCCGACCTTATCCGCTTGTCGGTGGGCATAGAAGACGTGGATGATATTATTGCCGATTTGGAGCAAGCCATGCACGCCTGAGGCATCGCATGCCGCGTCTGGCGCAGCAGCCGCGCAGGCAACATAAAGAATACGTGTAGGCCCGCATCGATAAGCAGATGCGGGCCTCGCCTTTTCCCCGCGGGGTATCCATATTACGGAGGGTCGTTGCGCCGTAAGAGGCCTTCGGCTTTTCGCAGCGTACATGCCGTTTTCCCCCTTTTGCCCCTTGCGCTTATGGCCGGGAGCGGCATCGGGGGGAAAGGGAAGGGCGGTATGCGCCAAGGTAGGGTTGCATGGCTTCCCGGAAAAATGTGCAGTGCTTTGTAGGGAAACATGCAGGGGTTTTCTGGAAAAGGGGCAAGGCTTTTCCCGGCTGGGGGCATGTTGCCTTTACGTCCGGTACACTACGGCACGGAAGAGGGCTTGCGGATGTGTGGGCAACAGGGGATACGCTTGGGAGGAAGGCCAAGGTGTTGCCGCGTCTTTGCGGGCCTCGAGGGCGAAAAACATGTCGCCCCCGTCCGCTTTCCCGCAGGCTGGACGGGCAAGGGCCGCACGCTGCCTGCCCAAGGCGTGCGCCACGAAACCCATAGTGTGCCGTAGATTGACTTCCACTACGGGGCAGAGCCGGAAGCCTTCCGCCGTGCGTGCCACCAGTTGGTCCACGCCTATGCAGCCACAGTATCCGGCCGGTTCCAGCCGTGCCCGTAAGGCTTGGCCCAGCGCGTTGGCGGTCTCCCGGAGCAGCCCGGGGGGGAATCCGGATTCCCCTTCCACGCGCTTTGCGATGAGGCTGTCTCCCAAGAGCAGGTTGCCGCGGTATGCACCGTTCGTGTCGGTGCGGAAAAGCGAGAAACCGGTGTGCCGTACCGTGTAGTGCAGGCTTCCGTCGGGCATCGGCTCGTAGCTTGCGTGGAACAGGGCTGCCAGGTCTTGCACTTTTCCCATGCGTTCCTCTACGACGAGGCTTCCCTGCCGCCGTAGCCCGTCGGCTATCCAGCGCGCCGCTTGCGGTGTGGGCGGAAGGAGGGCAGGCATTTGGAGCAACCCGCGCCCGCTGCACGAGTAGGGACGCTTGAGCACCACGCCCGCCCCGCTGCCGCTTTCGCCGAGGAAACGTGCGATGTCTCCTGCCGTCCCCGCCTTGGTTTTCCGGATGGGGTGCAGGTAGGGGTTGGCGGGCAGGGGCAGGTCGAGCCATGCGGCACGGTGGGCAAGCTGCCGCCATGCGGCCAGTTGGCTTTCAGACGGTATGAGCCGCCAGCGGCCGCTGGGCTGGTCGAAGCCGCAGGTAAGGGAGGGGTCTATTTCTTCTTCGGGTGGCAACAGCTCGGGCAGCCCGCCGCACAGGGCGCGCAGGCGTATGTCGCGGTTCCACCCCCACGGGCGGAGCACGCAGCGGCGCAGGTCGATTTCCACGGCCTCGCTTTCTGGCTTTTCCCCTGTCCCTCCCTTGCGGAGGCACAGGGCCGTGGTGCGTCCCCCGCGGTGCGCGGCCAGATCGAGGGCGTCGAATGTCAGGCAGAGGCGCGGCGCGCCGTCTTGTCCGCCGCATAGCGCAGGCAGGCAGGCAAGGTCGTTTTCCAGGGCTCGTAGGCGGGCTGCCGGGCGGAAAGGGGCGCAGTCGGCCGCAAGGGCCAGGTCGGTGGTGGAATTGAATAAGTAGACGGCCAGCATAACGCAGTGTGGGATTCGTGGGGCAAAGGTAGGTTTTTCGCCTTTCTGTCGGGAAAAAGCGGTCTATGATTCTTTTGTCCTTTGGGCGACTTGGGGCTGATTGTGTCCGTTGGCGGCAGTACAGGCGACGGTTTCCGCTGTGTGGATGGCATGCGCCGTTGTAACATGGCTTGCCGTGGCTCGCGCCTGTCGGGGAAAGGCTTTCGCCTGTTTGAGTGGTTGAAGTGCCAAAACGGGCGGAGAAAGCCCTGTTTCCGGGCAAGCAGAAGGATTGTGGTTCGCAAGTCAAGTGGAAAAGAGATTTTTTTGCAAAGTCCGGATAGCAAAAGACGGAAGAAATTGTATCTTTGCCGCCAACATTAAAGAATTACACCCCGCAGCCTAATGGAATCGTTCTTCCGTACACATGAATATTTGGTGGAGCACACGAGGACTTCCGTGCGCAGGCCTTTGATGGACGAAATCAATTGGCAAGACCGCCTCATCGGTATAAAAGGCACGCGGCAGGTGGGGAAAACCACTTTCCTGCTGCAGTATGCCAAGGAACGTTATGGGAAAAACCGGGGGTGCTTGTATGTCAATCTGAACAATTTCTACTTTACTACCCACCGCCTTGCATCCTTTGCCGAAAAGTTCCATCATGACGGCGGGCGTGTGTTGCTGTTAGACCAGGTATTCAAGTATCCTGGCTGGAGCCGGGAGTTGCGCGAATGCTACGACCGTTTCCCTCAGTTGCGCATTGTCTTTACGTGCAACTCGGCCATGTCTTTGGGGGAGGACAATTCCGACTTGGGCGGTTGTGTGTCCGTCTACAATCTGCGGGGATTCAGCTTCCGCGAATTCCTGAACCTGAAGACGGGCTATCGCTACAGCCCCCACACTTTGGAAGAAATACGCCTCTATCATGAAGAACTTGCCCGCGAAGTGTTGCGCGACACCGACCCATTGCCGCTTTTCCGGGAGTATCTGCGTTATGGGTTCTACCCTTTTTTCCAAGAGGGAGGCGAATATGAGGAAAAGTTGCTGAAGACGATGAACATGATGATTGAACTGGATATCCTTTTCGTCAAGTTTATCGAGTTGAACTACTTGGCCCGCATCAAGAAGCTCTTCTACTTGCTGGCCATGTCCACGGGCAAAGCGCCCAATATCTCGTTTTTGGCAAAGGAAGTCGATACGTCGCGTGCCACGGTGGGCAACTATATCCAATACCTCAACGAGGCACGCCTCATCAACCTGCTTACTTCCCGTGAACGGGTTCAAGGGAAAAAGCCTGCACGCATTCTCTTGCATAACAGTAACTTGGTATATTGCATTAAGCCGAACCCCGATCCACAAGAAGTGCTGGAGACCTTCCTGATGAACGTGCTGATCAAGGACCACCGGGTCTATACGGGCGACAAGAGTTGTTCTTTTTGGGTGGACGAGGGGCTTCGCTTCCGCCTTTACCGTGAAATGGAAGAGGCGGAACGGAACTACACGGACGAGAAAAACAGCATCTATATCGTGGGAAAAAGTAGTATAGGAAAAAAAAATATTATACCTTTGTGGTTGTTCGGTTTTCTCTATTGACGCGGCATGCGGGATGGCAAGATCGAGGAAATGGGGAAGGCCTTGGAGGCAATGCCGGATGTGGGGCAAAGGAGAACCGGCAGGAGCAAGAAAAAGAATCCAACTTACTAACATTAAATAAAGAATATGGCTAAAGAAAAGAAATTCATCACTTGTGATGGAAACGAGGCTGCGGCGCACATCTCTTATATGTTTAGCGAAGTCGCCGCAATCTATCCTATCACCCCTTCTTCCACAATGGCCGAACATGTGGACGAGTGGGCTGCCCAAGGGCGTAAGAACATCTTTGGAGAGACGGTGTTGGTGCAGGAAATGCAATCGGAAGGCGGCGCGGCAGGCGCCGTGCACGGTTCTTTGCAGGCGGGTGCTTTGACTACGACGTACACCGCTTCGCAAGGATTGCTGCTGATGATTCCCAACATGTACAAGATAGCAGGCGAGCTGTTGCCGTGCGTCTTTCATGTAAGTGCCCGCACGCTGGCTTCCCATGCTTTGTGCATCTTTGGCGACCATCAGGATGTCATGGCTTGCCGGCAGACGGGTTTTGCCATGCTCTGCGAGGGGTCGGTACAAGAGGTCATGGACTTGGCCGCCGTGGCACATTTGGCCACCATCAAGAGCCGTGTGCCTTTCCTTAATTTCTTTGACGGTTTCCGCACTTCCCATGAGATCCAGAAAATCGAACGCCTTGACAACGAAGACCTTGAAGGGCTTCTCGACCAAGAGGCATTGGCAGACTTCCGCGCACGTGCCCTCAACCCCTCCAAGCCGGTGGCACGGGGAATGGCTGAAAATCCTGACGTGTTCTTCCAGCACCGCGAAAGTTGCAATCCGTATTACAATGCGGTTCCCGAGATTGTAGAAGAATATATGGGGCAAATAGCCAAGATTACCGGCCGTGAGCACCACTTGTTCGATTATTATGGCGCACCGGACGCTGACCGCGTCATTATAGCAATGGGTTCCGTCTGCGAGGCTGCCCAGGAAGTGGTGGACTACCTCAACGGGAAAGGGCAGAAAGTCGGATTGGTGAGTGTCCATCTTTACCGTCCGTTTTCTGTTAAGCATTTCCTTTCCGCCGTGCCTAAAACGGCAAAACGTATCGCGGTCTTGGATCGTACGAAAGAGCCGGGCGCCCATGGCGAACCGCTTTACTTGGATGTCAAGGAATGCTTCTACGGCCAGGCAGATGCGCCGGTTATCGTGGGCGGACGTTATGGCTTAGGTTCCAACGACACCACTCCGGCACAAATCTTGGCGGTTTACGACAATTTGTCCCTGCCCGAGCCGAAAAACGGCTTCACGCTTGGTATTGTGGATGACGTGACTTTCACTTCTCTACCTCAGGAAGAAGAAATTGCACTGGGAGGGGAAGGTATGTTCGAAGCGAAATTCTATGGACTTGGTGCGGACGGTACGGTAGGGGCCAATAAGAATTCGGTAAAAATTATAGGCGACAATACCGACAAGTACTGCCAAGCGTATTTCTCCTACGACTCGAAAAAGTCGGGAGGCTTCACTTGTTCCCATTTGCGCTTCGGGGATACGCCGATTCATTCGACATATTTGGTAAATACGCCGAATTTCGTGGCTTGCCACGTACAGGCTTATCTACACATGTATGACGTGACCCGCGGATTGCGTAAGAACGGGACTTTCTTGCTCAATACCATTTGGGAAGGTGATGAGTTGGCAAAGAATCTCCCCGCCAAGGTGAAGAAGTATTTTGTCGATAATAATATTTCCGTTTATTATATCAATGCCACGCAAATAGCCCAGGAAATCGGGTTGGGAAACCGTACCAATACGATTTTGCAGAGTGCCTTTTTCCGCATCACGGGTGTGATTCCTGTGGATCTCGCCGTAGAGCAAATGAAGAAGTTCATCGTGAAATCCTACGGGAAGAAAGGCCAGGACGTAGTAGACAAGAACTATGCTGCGGTTGACCGGGGTGGCGAATACAAACAGTTGCCTATCGATCCTGCTTGGGCGCAACTTCAGCCTGAAGCACCTGAGGCTAACGAAGACCCGGCTTTCATCAACAACGTCGTGCGCCCCATCAATGCGCAAGATGGCGACTTGCTTCCCGTATCGGCTTTCAAGGGTATAGAAGACGGCACGTGGGAACAGGGGACTGCCAAGTATGAAAAACGCGGTGTGGCTGCATTCGTGCCCGAGTGGAATGCCGAGAATTGCATACAGTGCAACAAGTGTGCTTATGTTTGCCCGCATGCTTGTATCCGCCCCTTTGTACTTGATGCCGAAGAACAGAAAGGCTTGTCGGCAACACAACTCAAGGCTGTCGGAAAAGTGTTTGACGGGATGACGTTCCGCATGCAAGTCGGCGTGCTCGACTGCTTGGGTTGTGGCAACTGTGTCGATGTTTGTCCAGGCAATCCTAAGAAGGGAGGCAAAGCCCTCAGCATGCAGCATTTGGAAAGCCAGTTGGCCGAGGCAGCTAATTGGGACTACTGCGTGAAAAAGGTTAAGAGCAAACAGCATTTGGTCGATGTGAAGGCTAATGTAAAGAACTCCCAGTTCGCCACTCCGCTGTTCGAGTTCTCTGGCGCATGCTCCGGTTGTGGCGAAACGCCTTATGTGAAGCTCCTCACGCAGCTTTTCGGTGACCGCCAGATGATATCGAACGCGACGGGATGCTCTTCGATTTATTCCGGTTCCGTGCCCTCCACGCCTTATGCCACCGACGAGAATGGCCATGGGCCTGCATGGGCTAACTCGCTCTTCGAAGACTTTTGTGAATTCGGCCTTGGCATGCACTTGGCCGACAAGAAGATGCGCGAGCGTTTGGTGTGCCTTATGAAGAAAGCCGTTGATAGCGAACAAACTCCTGCCGAGTATAAGGAAGTGTTTGCTGCCTGGATTGAGAACCGCAATAATGCCGACGAGAGCAAAGTCTTGGCCGGGAAAATCAAGCCCATGGTGGAGGCTGCTGCCGCTTCGTGCGACATCTGTAAGCAAATCAGCGGTCTTTCGCAATACCTTACCAAACGTAGCCACTGGATCATAGGCGGTGACGGTGCTTCCTACGATATCGGTTATGGTGGCCTTGACCATGTCATTGCGAGTGGTGAGGATGTCAATATTCTCGTGCTTGATACCGAAGTCTACTCCAATACCGGCGGCCAATCGTCGAAGGCTACCCCACTTGGGGCCATTGCCAAGTTTGCGGCAAGCGGCAAGCGCGTACGCAAGAAAGACCTCGGCATGATTGCCACTACTTATGGCTATGTCTATGTAGCCCAAGTGGCCATGGGCGCCGACCAGGCACAGTGCCTGAAAGCCATCCGTGAGGCAGAGGCATATCCCGGCCCGTCTATCGTCATTGCTTATGCCCCGTGTATCAACCACGGTTTGAAGAAAGGCATGGGCAAGTCCCAGGCCGAGGAAGCCGCAGCCGTGGCTTGCGGGTATTGGCACCTTTGGCGCTTCAACCCTGCGCTCGAAGAAGAAGGAAAGAACCCCTTTATGCTTGACTCCAAGGAGCCGCAATGGGGAAATTTCCAAGACTTCCTCAAAGGCGAGGTGCGCTATCTTTCTGTCATGAAGCAGTTCCCTGGCGAAGCCCAAGAACTCTTCGACGCAGCCGAGCGCATGGCCAAGAAACGTTATGCTTCCTATAAGCGCATGGCTGCCATGGATTGGAGTAACGAAGAGTAAGTCTTGCAGTTTGTCTGTATAGAATTAAAAAAGAATCCGCCCGGTTTCCGTCGAGGAGACCGGGCGGGTTTGTTTTATAATTGTTAGACAGGCTGTATTTTTTCATCAGCCCATAATTATATAATGGAGCTTCTTTTCATGTTTCCTTGCCCAAATTACAAATCCAGAGCTATGCGTAAAGAATCGGCAGGATATCTTTGGAGGTGGATTGGTCTTCACCCAAGTGATGACATTGATATCCTGAATCTTCCTTTTTTAGACAATAAAGCCAAATGACTGCTTTTCTAATTCGATCTCATATTGCTTGACAAGTTCCTCATAGCAAAGAAACGAGACTCGTTTATGCAGGCGTAACTCATCGAAAGCACGGAAGGATATTTTGTGCTCAAATTCCGGCTTCCGGTTGGCAGCGGCCACGATAGTCATGCGGACATAGAAGTCTTGCAGGTCGTTGAACTTCAATAATGAGTTTTGAATGTCGGTAGAATGTTCAATCTCGAAGAAAGAATGCGGCATATTGCGGCTGTTGAACCATATCGTGTCGATAGTGGAACTGCGCTTTACCAGTTCGGGGTATGTATATGGGGGCTGTTCCTGAAGTGTGGAAAGTTCTTGGAGCTTCCGTCCGTCGTAGAATCTTTTGTTCTTGTCCTGCGATGGGATGAATGTGTTCATTCCGCGGTATTTGCCTATTGCCAGCAGCAATCCTTGGTAATAGGTATGGTTAAAGGCGAGGCCGGCTTCTGACCCTTGTGCTTTGTCTCCTTCGGCTACGATGCCCCGGTTCTCTATTTCTGTCCTCAACCGTTCCAATCCGTATAGCCCCGGCTTTATTTTGTAGATGCCTTTTGTCTGTTGCACGATGCGGCGGATACTGGCAAATGGGGTTTTGGTTTTCCATGTGCAATCTTTTATCTTAAAGACTTCAGAATTCAACTCCCCCAAAGTGGCTACCCCGCCTAACCGCTCCAAGGTTGTGATGACTGCTTCGTATTGCTTCATATCTTATGCCTTTCATTTTTTTGCCTTCAAGTGAGCGGGGGGTCTTTCCGGCGATTGGCAGGGAAATGCTTCACTAAGTCCTGTCCCCATGCCGGGGTCTCCGCGTTGTGCTTCATGTATAAAATCCGTTGGCCGTTCCCCTTTGAGGGGAGGAAACCCGGAATCCTTGCAAATATAGCCTTTTTTTAAGACTTGCTGCGGGTCTCCGGGAAAAAACGGCCAGTGGATCCCGGGCATTCGTTCAAGGCGGTTTTGAAAAGCATGCAGCACTTTTCCGGGAAAGTGGCAGGGCTCTAAGGGGAAACCGCTGTACCTCTTGGTTGGAAGAATAGGGGAAATGGAGAGCCATGGGACATCTTTTTGGCCGTTTGGAGAAATTTTCGTACCTTTGCGCGCGTTATTTTTTATATTTATACAGAATGAAAACATTTGAAGAGCTCGGCTTGTCCGAAGCTATCCTAAAAGCTGTCGGCGAGTTGGGCTACGTCGAGCCTATGCCCGTGCAAGAGGCAGTGATTCCTGCCCTCTTGGGTGAAGAGGGCGACATGGTTGCCTTGGCCCAGACGGGTACGGGCAAGACGGCGGCATTCGGCCTTCCCCTTTTGGAGCGTACCGACGTGAAACGCCTCGAACCGCAGGCCGTGGTGCTTTGTCCCACGCGTGAGCTATGCCTTCAGATAGCCACCGACCTGAACGACTACGCGCGCTACATGGACGGGCTGCGCGTACAGCCCGTCTACGGCGGCTCGTCCATACAGAGCCAGATACGCTCCCTCAAGCGCGGGGTGCATATCATTGTGGCCACGCCGGGACGGCTTATCGACCTGATGGAGCGTGGCGTGGCGCATTTGGATGCCGTGCGCTACGTGGTGATGGATGAGGCCGACGAAATGCTCAACATGGGATTCTCCGAAAGCATCGACCGGATACTCGAAGACGTGCCCGAAGGGCGCCACACGTTGCTCTTCTCGGCCACGATGAGTCCCGCCATTGCGCGCATCGCCAAGAACTATTTGCACGAGCCCCGGGAGATTACCATCGGGCGCAAGAATGAAGGGACGGCCAACGTGCACCACGTCTACTACATGGTGCAGGCAAAAGACAAATACCTTGCCCTCAAGCGCATCGTGGACTTCTACCCTTCGATATACGGCATTGTCTTTTGCCGCACGAGGATGGAGACACAGGAAATTGCCGATAAGCTCATCAAGGACGGATACAACGCCGAGGCGCTCCACGGCGACCTTTCGCAGCAACAGCGCGACCTGACGATGCAGAAGTTCCGCACTGGCAGCACACAGCTCCTCGTGGCCACCGATGTGGCGGCGCGGGGAATCGACGTGGACGACCTTACCCATGTCATCCACTACGGGCTTCCCGACGATACCGAGTCGTATACCCACCGGAGCGGACGCACGGGTCGTGCGGGGCGCACGGGAACTTCCGTGGCTATCATCAACTTGCGCGAAAAAGGGAAGCTCCGCCAGATAGAACGTATCATCAATAAGAAATTTGAGGTCGGTGTCTTGCCCACCGGGCGGCAGATTTGCGAAAAACAGCTGCTTCGCGTGATCGACGACTTGGAGAAAGTGAAAGTGAACGAGGAGGAGATAGCCCCCTATTTGCCCACCATTTTCCGGAAACTCGATTGGCTGGAGAAAGAAGATGTGGTGAAGCGCATGGTGAGTGCCACGTTCAACCGTTTCTTGGAGTACTATCGCGATGCCCCGGATCTGGAGGTTCCTCAAGAAGGAGGGCGTCGGCGCGAGAAGATGCGTGACGAACGTCCAGCAAAGGCTTCCGGGCGTAACCGCCGTGAGGCGTCGCAGCGCCGCAAGGGCAAGGCTCCTTGGGCACAGGGCGGGCAGGCTTCCATGCACGAAGCGGAAGAAGGTTTCGTACGGCTCTTCATCAATTTAGGCAAGGTTGACGGGCTTCGTCCCAACCATATTATTGATATGATCAACCGCCACTGCCGCAAGCGCATCGTGGTGGGGCGCATCGACTTGATGCCGCGTTTCTCGTTTTTTGAAGTGGAAGAGCAACAGGCCAAGAAGGTGCTCAACGCGCTTTCCAAGGAGCGCTACAATGGGCGGCGCGTGTCTGTGGAAGTGGCTGAGTAGGCCGCCCTGCCGCGTGGCCCTGCGGGCTGATGACAGACGGAAGGCAGTCCCCTTGCCATGAGGGGGTTGCCTTTTCTGTGTGGTTTCCCGTCAGGTTGCCGCTTGCTTGTGCTGCTCCCTTCTTCCTCCGTGCCTATTCCGGCAGCAGCCCGCAGCTGCGGAATAGGGTACGGTAGGCCTCGGCCTTCTTCTCAAGGGGCAACGGGTAGGCGCGCGAGGTGGAAGGCATGCGGAAGAGCCGCATGGGCCGGCCTTCGGGCAGATTGAAGGAGACGAATCCGCCAATGGGAGGCTCGTCCCTAAGGCCGAAGCAGTTGAGGATGGTTTGCATGGACTTCCCACCCGTCGTGGCCATGGCTTGGCAATCGGGGATACGGCGGAGCAATGCGTGCAGGTCTGCGGGTTCTACGATTTGCAGGTGCTGGTCGGAAGCGTTGCCTTGTAGGCGCCTTACGCGGCGGGCGGCGTCGTAGAGGGCGATGCCGCGCTTTTCAAGGAAGCGGGCGATGCGCTCCCGGTCGAATGCCTTGCCACCGGGTTGCAGGAAGTGGGCGCGGTCGGAAAAGAAAAGATGTCCGACGATGCGCCACATGTCATTTTGCAGGTTCGGGTAGTAGAAGTCCATCGACCAGCGCTTCTTCGGCGGCGGGAAGCTGCCCAGCATGAGCAACCGCGCCCCGCGGGGCAGGAAAGGTTGCAGCGGGTGTTCCTCGATGGGAGCTTCGTCCGGGTTGTGGTTGGCGGCAGTGGTTTCCATAAAAAGGTGGGGCGGTTTTCCCGAAAACCGGCAGCGTTTCTGGCAATGCGCGGCAAGGCTTCCGGCCGTTGGGCGTGGAGGGGTTATTCGTGCCAGTCGCCGCAGCGTTTGATGAGGGCCACAAGTTTGTCTACGGCTTCTTCCTCGGGTATGTTCTTCTCGATGCACTCCTTCTTTTTGTAGAGGCTGATTTTCCCCCGCCCCGCCCCGATGTAGCCATAGTCGGCATCGGCCATTTCCCCGGGGCCGTTCACGATGCAACCCATGACGGCGATTTTCAGGCCGCCTCCGGCCAAGGGGGTGGTGGCTTCCTTTATGTGCCGCAAGGTTTCCTGCAGGTTGTAGAGCGTACGCCCACAGCCGGGGCAGGAGATGTACTCGGTCTTCGTCATACGCAGCCGGGCGGCTTGCAGGATGGCGAAAGCTGTTTGGTCTACTTGTCGGGCAGGCAGGGGTGGCGATGCCGTGGATAAGAGCATGATGCCGTCGCTCAGTCCGTCCATGAGCAGGGCGCCCATGTCGGCGGCGGCGTGCAGTTGGAAATCTTCGAGCCGGGTGTCGGCATAATGCTGGAAGGTGATGACCGGGTTGGGCAGCCCCTCTTCTTGGAGTTCGAAGGCCAAGGCGCGGTGTTCCCCCAATCGGTTGGGATGGTTGCTTTGGGCGATGATAACGGTTTCGGGATGCCTGCGCAGGCAAGCGCGGGCTTCTTTACCCAAAGCCATGTAGGGGAGGAAGAGGAACTTGACGGGCGCGGGGCAGTGGTGCAACTCCATGAGGCGCGAGTAGCTGAATGCGGGATACAGCCCGGGCAGGGGTTGCCAAGCGTCGCAGTCCACTATGTATCCCGGGTTCTTGCTTTCCCCGGCCTCGTCCGGTATCCGTCCGTCCAGCCGGGCGGCGATTCCTTCGGGCAGGCGGGAGCCTAAGTAGAAGAAGTCGGGGCACAGGCGTCCGTCGCAGCCGCATTGGCCGTCGAGCCGTGCGGAGACAACGACGGGCGGGTGGTTGCCCCCTATCTGCCCTTGCGCGGTGGTTGCCCGCCGCGCAGGGCGTAGGTAATCGAACGAAGCTGGCACTTTGCCCGGGATGTAGGGATGGCCCGCGCGGGCGGTGCAGTAGTCGCGTAACTTGCGTGCCACGGGGATTTCGGCCTCCGGTGCTTCGCTCAGGGAAACGCGTATCGTGTCGCCCAGCCCGTCCATGAGGAGCGCGCCGATGCCCAAGGCGCTTTTGATGCGCCCGTCTTCCCCCTCGCCGGCTTCCGTCACGCCCAAATGGAGCGGGTAGTCCATATTTTCAGCTTCCATGCGGGCTGCCAGCAGGCGCACGGTGCGCACCATGACAACCGGGTTGGAGGCTTTGATGGAAATCACCACGTTGCCAAACTGTTTGCGCTGGCAGATGCGCAGGAATTCCATGCACGACTCCACCATGCCTTCGGGCGTGTCCCCGTAGCGCGACATGATCCGGTCGGAGAGTGACCCGTGGTTTACCCCGATGCGTAGGGCTGTGCCGTGTTTGCGGCAGAGCGCTAGCAGGGGAAGGAAGCGGCTTTCGAGGCGTTGCAGTTCGGCGGCATACTCTTCGCCGGTGTACTCCAAGTGGCGGAAGGTGCGTGCCGGGTCGGCATAGTTGCCGGGATTGATGCGCACCTTGTCGGCGTAGCATGCCGCCACTTCGGCTACGTGGGGATTGAAGTGTACGTCTGCCACCAGCGGGACACCGCATTTTTCCTCTTCCCGCAGCCGTCTTTTGATGGCTTGCAGGCTTTCGGCTTCTTTTACGCCTTGGGTAGTGAGCCGTACGTACTCGGCGCCGGCCCGGGCGAGGCTTAGGGTTTGGGCCACACTGGCTTCCACGTCGCTTGTCGGTGTAGTGGTCATGGACTGGAGCCGTATGGGATGGTCGCCCCCCAAGGGAGTCTGGCCTATTTTCACTTCGCCCGAGGGGCGGCGCCGGTAGTTGAACAAGTCGGTCATGGGCGTGTTGTCGGGGGAATGGGGCTTAGTTGGTTTTGTATTTGTATTTCACTTCGGCCAGGTCGCGGTTCGCGTTTTCAATCTTGGCTTTCAGCCCTTCCTTGTAAGCGGCCAGCTTGGCGGCGATGGCCTCGTCGCCCAAGGCCAGGATTTGCGTGGCCAGGATGGCCGAGTTGAGAGCCCCGTTGACGGCTACGGTAGCCACGGGGATTCCCGGCGGCATCTGTACGATGGCCAGCAGGGCATCCATCCCTTCGAACGTGGAGGCGATGGGGACGCCGATGACGGGCAGGCACGTATTGGCGGCAATCACTCCCGGAAGGGCTGCGGCCATGCCGGCTGCGGCGATGATGACTTTCAGGCCGCGGCTCTGCGCTTCGCGGGCGAAGGTTTCTACGGCTGCCGGTGTGCGGTGCGCGCTCAGGGCGTTTATTTCAAAGGGAATTTCCATTTCGTCGAAATAGGCGGCAGCTTTTTCCATGACCTTCAGGTCGGAGGTGCTGCCCATGATGATGCTTACGATAGGTGTCATTAGACGTTTGGGTTTTATGGTTTTATCTACGGGCAAAGATAGCTCTTTTCGGCTATTTTGGGCATATGCCTGGGCAAGTAAAATTGGAATCGGGCTTCCCGAGGGCGGCATCCGGGATGCCCAATGCCGTTCCCCGCGGTGTCGATACGGGAAAAGTGCCGGGGCTTTTCGGGGAAAGCCTTGCGTGTAGGACGGGAAAGCGCCGGGGGAATTGGCCGAAAGGCACGCACGGCCTTTCTTTCCTGCCCTCCGGTCTGGGTAGGGGGAAGGGGATATCCTTCAGAGGAAGAAGTAGTATCCCAAGGCGAGCAGCAGGGAACAGAAGCCTATGATATAGCCTCCGGCCACTTCGCCTGCGGTGTGGTGCTTGAGGATGATTTGGGCCGATCCGGCTACGCCCGAGAGCAGGATGAAAAAGGAGAGTTGGAGCAGGGGGTTGTAGTTAAGGAGGAAGCCGAAGGCCACGACCCCTGCCGTGGCGCCGCCCAGAGGAATCATGTGTTCGCTCACTTTCCAGCGGAAGTTGGCTATGGCACTGAGCACGATGGCGATTATCGTTCCGAGCAGGATGCCGTACATGTAGCGCGGGAGCCCCATTTGTTGCATTACGAAGTAGCATAGCAGGTGGCAGGTGAACGTAATCCCGTAGGGCGCGAGGCGCTTCTTCCGGTCGCGCCATGCCTTGGTTTCCCAGCCCATAGCCCGTCGGTAGGCGTGGAAGCCCACGGCAGGGAGGAAAATGGTGAATATGTAGACGACGAACAGGACTAACAGCCTGTAAGATAGTGGCAGTATGGCTAAGTAGGTGAAGAAGAACAGTACCACGAAAGCCACAAACGTGGCCGCAAAAGGCGTACACAGTGCGGAGAGCAGGCGTAGGCTCTTGTATAAACGGCGGTTGAGCATTTGTTTCATGATGGGGAATCGTTTGTGCTTTTTTGTTAAACGCGTAAAGGTACGGCCTTTTTCCCGATCCGTGCGGCATGTGCCGCTTTTTTTGCGGCGTTGCGTGGTTGGATGCCGGGTGGTGGGGGCTTTTCTTACCGGGTCATTGCTGCGGCGGCGCGTCAGGGCCGAAGTAGAATCCCGGTTGGCAAGGCTGGTTGTAGCCTACGTTCTGGGTGCAGAGGCTGAGGCGGTATATGGGGTCGTGCAGGAAGGTAGTGGCACGGTAATTTGTGGTGTAGGGCGTGACGTAAAGGCGCAGGGCGGTATTGTCTTCGGTACGCATCAATACTTCTTCCCGCCAGTCGCCAAGTAGGTCGGCGGCCAGGCAGGGCGTGGATTTCGTGCCGTTGTTGGACGCAGTTCCTTCCATTTGCAAAAGTGGGATGGCGCGTTGTGTGGCGGGGTCGTACTTGCTGATGGTGGTCCCGTCGAGTAGTTCGCGTAGCAAGTCGCCGTCCCACCATACGGCCATATTGATGGGCAGCCGGGCTTCCGGGGCGAGGATTTCGCCTTGGGGCGTGCGAAGCCCGCCTGACCGGCTGGACCACATTTCCACGCCGGGGCTTTCCGGGTCGATGTCGGCAGCCATGCAACGGCCTACGTCGTTGCCGCTTGGAAGCCGGAGGAGGATGCGCCCGGTGGCGGCGTCGCGGAATGTGGACCCATCGCGGCGGTTTTCATGGCAAGCCCATACTTGCAGGCTACTGTCGCCGGGTAAGAAGGCGGTCATGTGCAACGCGTCGCCATGGCCAAGTCTTGTGGTATAGAGGCCTTCACCGGTGTGGTCGATGGCCATGGAGCCATATATGATTTCATCGCAGCCGTCCCCATCGACGTCACCCACGCGCAAGTTGTGGTTGCCTTGCCCTGCATAATCGTTCCAGCGTGCTTCGTCGGTGTCGAACAACCATTGGGGCAATAATTGCAGGCCGTCCCATCGGTATGCGGCAAGTACCGTGCGTGTGTAATAACCGCGGCAGGTGACGAGGCTGGGATGTTGCCCGTCGAGGTATGCGGCGCAAGCCAGAAAGCGGTCGCAGCGATTCCCATAATCGTCCCCCCATGCGGCCACGTTGCCACGCGCAGGGAGATAGCCTATGGTGGCGAGGGCATGTCCGTCGCGTCCGTCGAACAAGGTGAGGTATTCCGGCCCGTCGAGTATGCGTCCCTGGCCATTACGCCAATCGGCTTCGGGATTGCCTATGGGTGTTCCCGTCCCGTCGATGGTGCCGTCGGCTGTCTTCAGGGCCAACTCGGCGCAGCCGTCGCCGTCGAAGTCATAGGCTATCATCTGCGTGTAGTGTGCTCCGGCTCTGATGTTGCGTCCCAAGTCGATGCGCCAGTTGCGGTGGCTTGGTCCAAGAGGTGTGGCGGGGTCGGGGAGGAGTTCGTAGCAATCGATGTAGACATTGCCGGTAAACCCGTTGTGGGCATTGTCGTGGGCGTTCGACGGTTCCCATTTGATAATGATTTCCAGCTCTCCGTCGCCGTCAGTGTCAGCAGCCGTGGCATCGTTGGGAGAGTAGGTATAACTTTCTCCGTCGGGGGTTGTGCCCCCGGGCGGTGGGTCGAGCGGTATTTCTATATATCCCGTGGGTGCGTCAGGCGGTAGGGTGCAAGTGCCTCGCCCTTGCGTGCTTTCTTGCCCGCCTGCTATGGGGCGTACCTCGTAGCAGGCGCTTTTCCCGGCTGGCAGGTAGTCGCGCAGGAAAGTAGCTCCCGTGAGTGGCGAAGGAGTAAGGGGCTTCCCGTCGCGGTATACCCGGAAAGCGGTATCGGGCGCGTCGGTTCGTAGCAACCGCCACTGTATGGCCACGCTATCGGGATGCGTGCGTACGGCTACGACGCCCCGCCCGAGATGTTCTAGTTGCAGGCGGGTGAAGTCATAACGGGGCTGGGCAGTCGCCAAAGTAAAGAACAGGACTGTTATGGAAAGGAGGGAAAAGGATCTCATCATGTGTAATCTCCTTTATTTTTATGAATATATTCTGCGGATCCGGGATGGTTATTTCCAAGCAAAAGTACGTTTATTTTGCAGAATATGCCCTATCTTTGCCTGCAAACTAAGCTGTTTAGAAGCAAAAAGAGATGGCAGATAATTACTTGGAACGGCAATATGAACTATATGCTGCACGTAAGGCTGCGTGGGAGAAGGCCAAGAAAAGCGGCTTGAAGGGAAAACATTCTCCGGGCAAGCCGCAATCCCAACCATTAATAAAGAAGTAGAAAGACAGATTGATATTATGCTGACTATTAAACAAATTACGGAGCAGACTGAGGCAGTCGTCAAGGGTTTGCAGAAGAAACGTTTCGAACATGCTGCTGAGGCAGTCGCCAAAGCTGTCGGGTTGAATGACCGTCGGCGTGCGGCGCAAACGGAGTTGGACCATAATCTGGCGGAAGTAAACACTTTGTCCCGCTCCATCGGCAGTCTGATGAAAGCCGGTAAGAAAGAAGAGGCCGAGGCCGCCAAGCAGTCGGTAGGCCGGCTTAAAGAACGGGCAAAGGAATTGGACACGATAAAGACGCAAGCAGAATCCGAACTGAAGGAATTGCTTTATACCATTCCCAATGTCCCGCACGAGAGTGTGCCCGAAGGGGCGGGAGTGGAAGACAACGTGGTGGAACGCACGGGTGGAATGATGAAAAAACTGCCGGAAAATCCGTTGCCGCACTGGGAATTGGCTAAGAAGTATGACTTGATTGACTTTGACCTTGGTGTGAAAATAACCGGTGCAGGCTTTCCTGTTTACAAAGGCCGGGGCGCACGCTTGCAGCGGGCGCTCATCAATTTCTTCCTCGATGAAGCCCGTGCGGCCGGATACGAAGAGATTATGCCGCCAACCTTGGTAAATGCGGCTTCGGGCTATGGCACTGGACAGCTGCCCGACAAGGAGGGGCAGATGTACCACTGCGAGGTGGACGACTTGTACCTTATCCCCACGGCCGAGGTTCCGGTAACGAACATTTATCGCGATTGCCTGCTTTCCGAAGACGACCTGCCTATCAAAAACTGTGCCTATACGGAATGTTTCCGTCGGGAGGCGGGTTCTTACGGTAAAAACGTGCGCGGGTTGAACAGGTTGCATGAGTTTTCGAAAGTGGAACTTGTGCGCATCGACACTCCGCAGCATTCTTATGAGTCACTTGAAGAGATGGTGGCCCATGTGGAAGGGCTGGTGCAAAAACTGGAATTGCCCTATCGCATACTGCGCCTTTGCGGCGGCGACATGAGTTTCACTTCGTCGCTTTGTTTCGACTTCGAGGTCTACTCAGAAGCCCAGCAGCGTTGGTTGGAAGTTAGTTCTGTGTCGAACTTCGAAAGTTACCAGGCAAACCGTCTGAAATGCCGCTACCGTACGGCTGATAAGCATATCGAACTGTGCCATACGCTTAACGGGTCGGCCTTGGCACTGCCGCGCGTGGTGGCCGCTTTGCTGGAGAACAACCAGACACCCGAGGGAATTTCCATCCCTGCTGCCTTGGTTCCCTACTGCGGTTTCGACCGGATTGATTGAACCAATCCTTTTTCGATTATATCCATATGGGACATGGGGAGGTCTCCTATTGAAGTTTGAGACCCTTTCCCATGTCCTTTGTTTTTTAACCGCTTATCTTTTTTCTGAAGAGTATGTAGATTTGCCATAGAAACAAAATCTCTTTTTAAAAAGAGCGTTGCATTGTGAAAAGAAAGCGTACCTTTGAACCGTTCGACGGGAGAAATCGTCGGATTCAAAGAATGCGTTTTCTGCTTTATCCTAACAAACGAAATCTGAAAAATTTCTAAAGAAGAGGATAGAGACAACTGCAACGCTCATTCTGTATGTCTATATGTATGGCGACAGCAGGAGTATGTCCTTGCTGAAGCGCGCATATACATACTGCGTGCGATTTTGTTTCTCTGCCCATTCTTCCTAGGTTTTCCAGATACCTGCTTGTTGATGGGCAAAACAGAGGATGTAAATTAAACTGTGTCAGCAAAGAATAAAATATTAACTTTGCTAACA
>CAYTPX010000011.1:0-36828 GCA_964439955.1 uncultured Bacteroidaceae bacterium
CATGAGGGACAAGGCAAAAAGGTAAAAAGTACGTTTCATGGGCTAATAGTGTTTTTCGAATGCCAGCGGCTTCGGGGATGGCAAGGGGTTGGTGTTTGGGTGGATTGCCACATGCCTGGAAAAAGACGCGAAGCCGAAGACTGCCGCCCGTTCTGCCGCTTATGTGCCTCCGCATTGCCTTCCCCGTAGAAACGGGCAACGTCGGAAACCCACGTCGGTGTCTGGGGTATGCCTTTTGGCCGCCGCAGGCGGCCGAAGAGGTGCGCCAACACACGCCATGGGGCGTTTCCCGTTGCCTGGTTCTTGGCAGGGATCTTGGGGTTGCGGGGTTCATAAGCTGTCAAAACCCAAGCGCCAGTTACGCCTTTTCCAGCCAGTGCGTCCTGCCCCGCCCGCGCCCCAAGGGGCGTCGGCACGGGACATGACTTTGCAGAGGTAGCCGTTTATTCCGGGAAACGCCCTATCTTTTTGCCCTTTTCGCTGCCGCTTTTCCCGGAAAGTGCCGCACCCGAAGGGGAAATCCCCGGCTTGCGGCAGGAATGCTGGCACTAAAAGCTGTAATTTTTATACACCGTATTTGCAGGGGTTGTGCTATTTTTGCCTGCCGGAAAGTATGGGAAAGTATATGGAAAGGCAGAGTAGGGGATACAAGGCCCGCATTGTGGAGGGGGCTTTCGTCTTGGCGTTGTCAGGCGGCGTGCTTCCCTTCGGCGCACGGGCCGCCTCGCCGGACACGGTGGGGGTGGCGCGCAACCATCCGCTCGACGAGCTGGTCGTCACAGGTACCCGCAACGAAACGGACGTCCGCCACTTGCCGATGACGGTTTCGGTGATAGGGAGGGACTTGATCGAGTCGGCCAACAATCCCTCGTTGCTCCCGGTTCTGACCGAACAGGTGCCCGGCTTGTTTACGACGGCCCGGGGGGTGATGGGGTACGGTGTCTCCGATGGTGCCGCGGGGGCCATCTCGTTGCGCGGGTTGGGGGGCGGTTCGGGCCGGTTGATGGTGCTTATCGACGGCCATCCGCAATACATGGGCCTGTTCGGCCATCCGATAGCCGACGCGTGCCAGTCGTTCTTGGCCGAACGTGTCGAGGTGTTGCGCGGGCCGGCCTCGGTATTGTATGGTTCTAATGCAATGGGCGGCGTGGTGAACATAGTGACGCGGAAAATGGAGGTGGACGGGGTGAAGACGCATGCCAACGTGGGCTACGGTTCTTATAACACTTTACAGACGGAGGTGACGAACCGTGTGCGAAAAGGCCGCTTCACGAGTATCGTAAGCGCTTCGTACAACCGCACGGACGGGCATCGTGAGGACATGGACTTTGGGCAATATGGCGGCTATGCGAAGTTGGGTTACGGATTGGCGGAGTCGTGGAACCTCTGGGGCGACGTAAACGTGACGCATTTCAATGCGGCTTATCCGGGCAGTGTCTCTGCCCCGGTGCTGGACGCCTACCAACGCATCACGCGTGGCATGGCCTCGTTTGCCTTGGAGAACCATTATGGGAGGACTTCCGGCGCGTTGAGTTTCTTCTATAACTGGGGCCGGCACAAGATTGACGACGGCTATCAACCGGGTGAAGGGGAGTCCCCGCTGGATTACCGTTTCAACTCGAAGGACAACATGATGGGGCTTTCGTGGTACCAGAGCGCGCAGCTCTTTGGCGGAAACCGCTTGACGCTTGGCGTGGACTGGTACCGGTTGGGCGGGGATGCGTGGAACGAGTATATTTCCGGCGAACGTACCGGCGAGGAGCAGGCGGTCGCCGGGATGCCGCATACGGAACATGAAGTGGCCGGGTACATCGATTTCCGCCAGGATTTTGGCACTTGGCTGAGTTTCGGCGGCGGTCTCAGGGTGGACCACCATACGCAGGCCGGGACGGAATGGATACCCCAGGCCGGGTTCTCTTTCCATTTGCCCGTTTCGGCAGAGCTTAAACTCTCGGCGGGCAAGGGGTTCCGCTATCCCGCCATACGGGAGATGTTCATGTGGGGCGTGGCCAATCCGGATTTGGAGGCGGAACGCATGTGGAACTATGAGCTTGCCTATTCGCAGAAACTGATGAACGGACGTTTGTCGTATGGCATTAACCTGTATTACATCGATGCCGACAACCTGATTACGGTGGATGTGGTGGACGGCCGCCGCATGAACGTCAATACGGGGGAGATGGAAAATGCGGGTGTGGAAGCGCAGATAGCCTACCGCTTCAGCCAAGCTTGGTCGGCCGATGCCAACTATAGTTATTTACATATGGAAAATCCTGTGGTGGCCGCCCCCGGACACAAGTTTTATGCCGGTGTTGGTTATGGGAAGGGGGAATGGCGCTTTTCCACGGGGTTGCAGTACGTCGGCGGCCTATATACGGAAACGGGCGACAACCCGCAGACGGAGGATTTCCTTCTGTGGAATTTCCGTGCCTCTTTCCAAGCGGCTCCTTGGCTGGGGCTTTGGATACGGGGCGAGAACCTGTTGGCCCAGGAGTATGAAATCAATGCGGGCTACCCCATGCCCCATACGACCGTGATGGCGGGAATAAACGTGGATTTTTAGAAGCCCGGCAAAGGGATGCGCATTCTTGCGGCGCGATTCCGTAAAAGTCATGCATCTTTTTGGGAAAAGTGGCAGGGCTTTTTTCCCGTTTCGCAATAACTTGCTAACTTTGCCCTTGCCCCGGGAGCTTGGCTTACGGGGCACAAAACGGAAATATATGGAAAAGATACTGTTGTTAGGCTCCGGTGAACTGGGAAAGGAACTGGTAATCGCCGCCAAACGGATGGGGTTGTATGTCGTTGCGTGCGATTCCTACGCCGGTGCCCCGGCCATGCAGGTGGCCGACGAGGCTGAAGTATTCAACATGCTCGACGGGGAGGCGCTCGAAAGCGTGGCACACAAGCACCGTCCGGATTATATCGTGCCGGAAATCGAGGCCATCCGCACGGAAGAGCTCTACAAGCTGGAGTGTGAAGGCATGCGTGTGGTACCCAGCGCGCGGGCGGTAAACTGCACGATGAATCGCAAGGCCATCCGCGAACTGGCCGCCCGGGAACTGGGCCTCCGCACCGCGCGTTACCGCTACGTCCAGACTTTCGACGCATTGCGGGAGGCTGCCGCCGAGTTGGGCTTCCCCTGTGTGGTAAAGCCCTTGATGTCTTCGTCGGGCAAGGGGCAGTCTGTCGTAAAAGACGCCTCCGGGCTGGAAAAGGCATGGGACTGTGCCATGAAAGGCAGCCGCGGCGACATAAGGGAGCTGATCGTCGAGGAATTTATACGCTTCGACAGTGAAATAACCTTGCTGACTGTGACCCAAACCGACGGGCCTACGCTTTTCTGCCCGCCCATCGGACACGTGCAGGAGGGGGGCGATTTCCGCGAGAGCTTCCAGCCCGCGCCCATTGCGCCCGGCTTGTTGGAAGAGGCGCAGGACATGGCCGGAAAAGTGACCTGCGCTTTGGGCGGGGCGGGTATCTGGGGCGTGGAATTCTTCCTCGTCCGTGGGGAAAACGGGGGAGTGTATTTCTCGGAACTCTCCCCGAGACCCCACGATACGGGCATGGTGACTTTGGCCGGGACGCAGAACTTGAATGAATTTGAACTGCACCTGCGCGCCTTCATGGGTTGGCCCATTCCCGCTGTCCGGCAAGAGAAAGCTGGCGCTTGTGCAGCGCTGCTCGCAGCAGTGACGGAGGAAAAGACGCCCGAGTACCGTGGGATAGGGCAAGTCTTGCAGGCCGGCAACGCCGATCTGCGCATCTTCGGGAAGCCGGTTGCCCGTCCGGGACGGCGGATGGGCGTAGTTTTGTGCAACGGCCGCCCGGGGGCTGACCTCGATGCCTTGCGCGATGAAGTGAAAGGCTTGGCACGGAAAGTGGAAATATATTGAGCGGGCGGATGAAAGTCGTTCATCTTACTTATACATTGGACTACGGTGGCATTGAGACCATGTTGGTGCATATCGCCAACGAGCAGGCCAAGCAGGCGGAAGTGGCTTTGTTCTTGATAAATGACCGGATAGAATCCAGTTTGCGCGCCTTGCTTGGGGAAGGCGTGCGGTTGGTCGAGGTCGGCCGGCCTGTGGGTTCGAAGAATCCGTGTTACCTGATTCGCTTGAACCGGCTGCTCCGTAGGGAAAAAGCCGATGTTATCCATGTGCACCACCCCGGTATTGTGCGTTTCCTGTGCCTTCCCCTTTTGAAAGGGAGCAACTTGGTATTTACGATGCACGATATCCCTTTGCCGTCCGACTTGCCTTATTTGAAATATTATCCACATGTCTTTTCCATTTCCCGCTCCGTCCAAGAGGCTTTGGCAAAGCATGGCTACGGATCGGATTTGGTTTACAATGGGATTGTTCCTGAGGATTTTACCTGTCGCCCTTCCGATACTCCCGGAGATTGCTTCCGCATGGTCCAAGTGGGCCGCCTCTTCCACGAAAAGAAGGGGCAGGATTTGTTGTTGCAGGCGTGTGCCATCCTGCTTGGGCGATGGGGAATCCGCAACTTCCACCTTGATTTTATTGGCGGAGGTGCTTCGGAGAATTTTCTGCGGCAGCTTGTTTCACAGCTTGGATTGAAAGAATATGTAACTTTCCTCGGCGTGAAGCCGCCTTCCTACGTCGCTTCCCACCTGAAGGACTATGATCTTTTCGTTCAGCCTTCGCGTTGGGAGGGATTCGGGCTGGCTGTTGCTGAAGCGATGGCCGCAAAAGTGCCCGTGTTGGTGTCCGACCAGGAAGGACCGATGGAGGTAATCGGCAACGGGGCTTATGGCTTTCATTTTCTTTCGGGCAATGTGGAAAAATGTGCCGCCGCTATTCGGGAAATCATGCAACGCCCTGACCGGAAAGTGCTGGCGGAAAAAGCGGCAAGCTACGTGGCAAAAATGTTCGACATACGGCAGACGGCCCGCAACTACTTGCAGGAATACCGGAAATGTCTGGACGGAAAAAACTGAAAAGGGTCTGTGGACAATGAAAGTCTTAGTCTTGAATGCCATACTTTATACGGCTGATGGCGGCCGGATACCCAAGGTCTCAACTATAAAGGACACGATGATTTATGGAATGTGCATGGGTTTTAAACGTCTGGGGCATGAGGTGACGCTGGTTGCCGCTGCCGACTATCGGCCACAGGCACAGGACGAGGCTTATGATTTCGAAGTGCTTTTTCTCGATACGGCCTGTCCAAAGTTTTTCCCCCCTTCCGTATTGCCCTACCTGCCTGGCCTGAACCGTTTCTTGCGGGAGCATGCTTCGGATTATGACTTGGTACTTGCGAGTGAAACATTTTCGCTCTTGTCGCTTTCCGCTGCCCGCATTTGCCCGGGGAAGACCATCGTCTGGCAAGAACTTACGGGACACCAGCGCAAGTTCCACGAACTTCCTTCCCGCTTCTGGCATTCGCTGGTCGCCAAGTACGGGATGAAGCGCGTGTTTGCCGTAGTCCCCCGTTCGAAACCTGCTTACGAGTTCATCCGCCGCTACATGCCGATGGCCGTGGAGAAGGTGGTGGACCATGGCATCGACCTTGATACTTTCTCATGTTCCGCAGTGAAGAAACGGCAGTTCATCAGTTCCTCCCAGCTTATTTATCGCAAGAATGTAGACGGGATATTGCGTATTTTCCGCGACTTCCATGCCCTCCCGGGCTATGGCGACGTGCGCCTGCTGATTGCCGGAAGGGGGGAGGAGGAAGCGCGCCTGCGGGAACTGGCGGGCGAGTTGGGGCTGCTCGATGGGGGATGCGTGGAATTTCTGGGATTCTTGCCGCGTGGGGAGTTGAACAGGCATATGCGCGAATCGATGGCTCTGCTGGTGAATACGCGCCGGGACTTGAACATGGTGTCGATTCCCGAGGCGATTGTTTCCGGGACGCCGGTGCTTACCAACCTAGAACCAGCCTCGGCCGGCTATATACGCCGCGAGCAACTGGGCATTGCCTGCAAGGACTGGGGTGCGGGGGAGTTGTGCCAGATGGTGGAGGGCAACGCTGCTTTCGTGGCGAATTGCATCCGTTTCCGCGACCGCTTGTCCAATGTCCATTGTGCCCGGCAATTTGTGGAACTGATGGAGGCGGGACGCCGGGCGGGCGGTTGAGGTCTGCGCGGAATGTCCCGCCATTTTGCAAGGAAAGCGCCCCGGCTTTTCGGAAAGAAGTGCAACACTTTTCACGAAAAGCCGGGGCGCTTTTTTGTACAGGCCTACCGGCGTTTCCAGAGTTGGAAATCGTCGAACGAGAAGGAGGCCTTGTTCAACCCGTAGGTCACTTGGTACAATCCGACCTTTAGCGTGCGTCCGGCTAAATCGGGACGCTCTACGGGTGAACCAACCATCTCCTCCCAGTTCTTGCCATCGCTGCTGCAACGGATATGGAACGTGTTGCCTTTCCGCTCAATTTGCAGATAGGGGCGGTAGTCCCATGCGGCGTTGTTCTGCTGTTGCATGCGCTGCCCGTTGCGTAGGTGGGTAAGGATGTTGCCGACATTGTAGTGGGGGAAGACGCCGAAGTGCAAGGCGCGTTGCGTACCGTCTTCCCTCTGGTCGAGCACCATGAGCCCCCCTTCGTCGTAGCCCACAGGTCGGCGGTTGGCGCGCCCCGTGAAGTCGCTTACTTTCACCTGCATCAGGAAGTCGCCTTCTACGTTCTTGTACAGGACGGGGCCGTTGTCTTTCCCGTCGGGGTTGAAGAAGCAATTTTGGGAAGTCATGGTCAGTTGCCCGTCGGCTACCTTGGCTTCCATGGCGTAGTGTGCGCTGGAGTCGGACAGCAACCCGTCCCATCCGTCGGTGATGCCCCCGGAGAGGTAGTCGGCCGGCGTGTCGAACGTGCAGGTGAAGCCTGTGAATGCGCTGGGGGAGGCATCAGCTTTCACGGGTTCGCTGCCTACGTAAATGTTCCCGTAAGCATCTTTCACGGCAAAGGAGAATTCGGCTTGGGTAGTTTCCCCGGGCAGGTTCATCAGTCGGTCGGGCGAAAGTTGCCAAGTGGCATTGCGCTCGTCACCCACTGCGCTAAAGCGGAACGAATAAGTGCCTGCTGCAGGGACTTCCCCGCTTCCTGATACAGTAAGCCGCACCAACTCCGGCGACAAGGGCAGCACGCCGACTGCGAAACTCTTCCCGGCCAAGTCGTTCTTCGTGGCATTGTCCTGGAGTGCACGCCGTTCCCCTTCGGAGAGCGGGGCGGTGAGAACCTGTACGGAAGCGAGGGCGACGGTTGGTTTTTCTGCCTGTGCCTCGCCCAAGGTGAGTTGGGCTGTGGGCTTGAGTGCCTCGTAGGGGAACTTGGAGATTTGCAGCCCATCGAGATACATGAGCCAGTCCCCGTCATGTTCCGTGAGGATGATCTGGTGCCATTCGCCCGGTGTCCACTGTTTTTCTTTTTGCAGTTCCCATTTCTCGCCTTGGCAGGCTATGCCTTTCTTGGTGAGCTTGAGCGAGAAGCCGTCCCATGAAACCAAGGAAGCCTCTTTCTTGATTTTTCCTTGTACCGCGAATTGCAGGGCTAAGGCCTTCATCGGTTCTTTCCCCGCGTTGGTTGAATCTATTGTGAGCGGCTGTACCAGGGCGATTTTCCCTGCGTAGGCTTCCGGTATGGCTTGTGCCTGTGTGCGGCCTCCCCAATTCCCTTCGTTGGTAAATCCTGTGCTGCCGCCGTCTTGGGCGGAGTAGAGCAGGGCAATAGGTGACGTGCTCTCTTCGGAAGCATCGGCGGCAATTTCTTCGGCGCTGCGTGCTGTGTCGTAAATCTTCAGGGCGTGGAGGTAGCCGGTGAATGGGGATTCGCCGGTGAGTTGCTGGCCGAGGGTGATGAAGTTGCTCTTCTCGGGGATGCGGAGTACGATGTCTTTGGCCTTTACTTCTTGGCCGTCGATGTAAATGCGCTCCATGTACCCGTCGAAAGTTACGGCGATGTGCTTCCATTGTCCTGTGGGTCGGGCAGCTTCGGGCAGCCCCATGTCTTCAAAAGAGCCGTTGTGCCCGATGAGTCCCCGGTCGGGGTTCGTCCCGTTACCGAAGGTTATTTTCTCTAATTCACCGTGGGCTGCCACCAAATCGACAATGCATTCCGTGTCGTCTGCCTCGGGGTTCAGCATCCAGGCCTCTATGGTGTAAGGCGAATTGCCCGTCATCGTAGGGGGAAGCCCGAAGTCGGAGCGGAATTGCTGGCTGCCATTGAAGGAAAAAGCCTTGCGGTTTGCTTTCAGTTCTACCCGCAGGTTGGCGTCACGCCCTTGGAAGTTTCCGCCCATCGGCGCTTTGTTGCGGATGGAAGCGATGCTGCTTCCCACGGGGTAGTCATCGGCGGATAGTTCCACGATGAGGCCGTTGCGTTCTTTCGATACGGGTGTGATGGGGACGATGGGCGTGGCGGCGTCGTATTCTATTTCGGCCGGTTCCTGCTTCCAGTTGTAGAGACGGATGTCAGCCACCGCAACTCCGGCTTCACCGCTTTGCAGGGTCAGGCCGGGCGAGGTGGCGCGGTCATAGCTTTCTTGCCGCTCGGTGCGCTTCAATACCCCGTCCACGTAATAGGAAACCTTGTCCCCATCGGCTACAATGGCTACGGAATGGAACAAATTGTCGCCGCTTGGTTGTTCCTTGGACTTGTATATTTTCTGGGATGGATGCCAAGTGAATAGCGTGTTCAGGCTTTCGTTTTCCTTACAGTACACCTTGTAACTCAACGTGAAGGGGCGTTTCTCGTAGAAATGGGCGGGCATTTGGTCCATAACGAGGCGCGTATCCGGCCCAAGGAAGAGGGCTTCTTGGTTGGTTTGCCCTGCGGATTGCCTGATGGTGCGGGTCGAGGCTTCTCCCGAAACGAGGCGGAAGCCGCGGCCAAGCATGCCCATGTTGTTTCTCCAGAGGTTGTCTTTGAAAGAAAAGGCGGGCAGGCAGATGAGTTGCTGGGGAGGGTCTTCTTTGTATGCGGAGAACACCTTGAAGTTCCATATTGCGCCGCTCAGGCCGTTTTTCTCATTTCCCGTCACGGTAATCCGCACGTATCGGGCCTCTGCCGAGCCGTAATCGACCATCGGGCTGCCGGATTGCAGGTTATCACGCCGGTCACTGAAGAGTGTCCACTGCTTCCCGTCGGTGGAAGTTTCAATGTAATATTGGTAATAGGAAGTGGCATATTCGAATTGGGTCCAGATTCTCTCGATTTGCTCCACCTTTCCCAAATCAACCTGCAACCATTCCGTGCCCGTGGTGCGAGGCCGCCAGAGCGTGGCGTTGTTGTCATCGACAGCATAGGCGGGCTTAAAATTGTCGTTGTAATAGGAAGAGGCCGTAACCTCCTTGCAGAAAGCCAGATTGGCGAAAGGGTTGGTATTGGGGCGTAGGGAGCCGATGCCGTTATGCCCTGCGTTTACTTTCTCAATCGTGCCGTCCGGGCCGAAAACGAGCTTGTCCACGGCGATTTGGCGGTGCATGCCGCGCGTGGAGCCCGGTATGTTGTGGCGATGGTAGACGATGTAGTAGTCATTGCCTTCCTGCAAAACACTGTGATGCCCGGGGCCGTGTATGGTCTGGTCGTCGCTTGTGGCCAAAATAGGGTTGTTTTCCCCGAACACATACGGTCCCATCGGCCCTTCCTTGCTTGTGGCGTATTGTACGCGGTACGTCCCGTCGTGGCAAGAGCCTGAAGAATACATGAAATAGTACGTCCCGTCTTTCTTAACCACGTAAGGGGCTTCGAAAAAGTCGGTCGCTTCTGTATTCGGGATTAGCCGTTTCCTGGTAAAGTCCTTCAGGTCTGGCGAAAGCTCGGCAACCCCGCAACCGAATCCGGGGTAGATGCCCCAAGTGCCGAAGTAGAGGTAGGTCTTCCCGTCGGCGTCGTCGGTGAAAGTTTGCCCGTCAAGGGTGATGGCATTCGTTACATATCGGTCGGGGACGAGTACCGCTTCCTCTTCGCCGAGGATGTTTGTCCAAGGCCCGCGGGGCGTTTCGCCTACGCCGCAGTAGATTTGGCATGGTTGGCAGTAGTAAAGATAGAATTTCCCGTCTTTTTCCATCACGTCCGGTGCCCAAATCCAATGGGTGCGCGGCCAATTCATCGGCATGATAGTCCAGTTTACGAAATCTTTCGAAGTCCATACTTGCGAAGGGCCGAGGCCGCCTCCGTTTCCGTCGGTGGTGGCGTAAATATAATAGGTGTCGCCTATTTTTTTCACCGTCGGGTCCGCGAAATATCCCGGTATGATGGGATTGCCCGCGCCAGGGGAGTTCCATTCGGCCTGTTGGCCTAGTAGCGGTTGGAGCGAGGCGCTGGCCGCCAAAAGGGTGGGTAATAAGATTTTCTTCATGGGTTTTTCGTTTGTTTTCTTCTGTTTGGGTTGTAATAGTACTGGCTCTTTTTGGGAAAAGCGGCAGTAGTTTGACAGGGAAGCCCAAGGGCTTTTCTTAAGAGCCCTTGGGTTTCCTTTGGAATACTATCGTGTTTTTTCCCTTATCTTCAGCACGGCTCCGCCTCCGGATGCCATTTCCAGTGTTAGGGTAGAAGTGCTGTCCAGGTTTCCCCGCTTGGAGATGCGGTAGTCACTGGCACGTTTCCCGGCGTTGATGCCGTCTTCCAGCAGCTCGGTCTCGTAGCCCTTGCCTTCTTCGAGGAAGGAGAGCGGTATTTGGAGCGTGCGTCCGTCCCAGTTGGTGAGAGCCCCGACGTACCAGTCGTTGCCCTTGCGGCGGGCGGTCACGATGGACTCTCCCATGCGGCCTGCGACGATGCGGGTTTCGTCGAAGACCGTGGGGATGGAGGCTATGAAGGAGGTATACTCCGGCTCACGCTCGTATTCGGTTGGTGCGTCGCAAAGCATGGTGAACGGCGAGTCGAACACCACGTAGCATGCCGCTTGGTGCGCACGGGTCCCCATGCTTTGCGGGGTGTAGTACATGGGACGCCAGTCTTGCTTGGTCGCGTTGTGCATGGCGCCGGGGGTATAATCGACCGGGCCGCACATCATGCGCAAATAAGGGAAAGTTACGTCGTAGAGAGGAATGTCTTTTTCCACAGGTTCCCACTTTACTTCCTCTTGGCCGAAGACCGCTTCGAAGTTCAGCACGTGCGGATAGGTACGTTGCAGTCCCGTCGGGGTGAAAAGGCCATGGTAGTCGATAAACAGATGGTGCTTGGCTGTGGCTTCCGCAATGCGGTAGAGGCGTTCCACGGCAAGTTGGTCGCAACGGTCAAGGAAGTCTACCTTGAAACCTTTGACGCCCATGGCGGAATACTTGGCGCAGGCGGCCTCGAGTTGCCGGTCGAGGACGTTGAACACCGTCCAAAGTACGACACCCACTCCTTTATTTTGCCCATAGGCGATGACCTCTTCCAAATCCAGTCCGGGGATTACGGTCAGCATGTCGCCGCTTTTGGGGTCATACCAGCCTTCGTCGAGGATGATGTATTGCAGGCCGTAGCGGGCGGCGAAGTCGATGTAGTATTTGTAGGTTTCGGTGTTGATGCCTGCCTTGAAGTCTACGCCGCTCAGCCCCCAGTCGTTCCACCAGTCCCACGCCACTTTGCCCGGTTCGATCCACGATACGTCGCCAATGCGGTTGGGTGAGGCAAGCAGGTATATTAGGTCATTGACCGGAAGTTCCGTATCGTTTTCCGCTATGGCCCACGCCCGCCAAGGGAATTGCCGTGTCCCGGCGCAACGGGCTATGCAGTTTTCTTCAGTGGAGACCACGTAATCTTGTACACGCCAAGGGTACACGCCCATTTCCTTGGGGTATGCAGGGAAAACCCCGGCGAGGGCATTCCCTTCCGGGCAGGGACGGAAGAATACGCCCGGGTAGGCTTCGAGGTCGGCTTCGGCAAAGACGACTTTCGCTTGTCCCCCGACTTCCACGGCGAAGGGCGGGAAGGCCAGTTGCGCCTCATCGGTGGCCGAGATGGGGGCTTGGGTAAAGTAATTCTGGAAGGCCATCGCCATGGGCTTCTGCGGGTTGGTGGAGTAGGCCAACCAGCTGATGCTTCCGGTGGGGAAAGTGGGGGCCAGGTCTTCCGCGGCAATGGCTATGGAGTCCTTCAGTTGCGTGTAGAACCGGTAGGCCACCCCGTTGTCGTAGGCGCGGAAGCGGACTCCGTAGTCGCCTTTCATCGCCAGTTCCACTTCGTTGTAGCGGTCTTTGATGAGCGGGTTCCGGTGGAAAGGTGCGTCAATCTCGTCATCGGCCTTATAGGTCTTTTTTTTGGAGAGCTTCGGGTTGGCACCCAGCACGGTGCCGTCTTGCAGGCGCAGGGCGATGCCGGGATCGGAGAAGAGGGTGTCTCCGCGTAATGACACGGAGTAGCTGATTTTTTCGTCAAGCGTGATGGATACGGTGATGCGTCCGTCGGGCGAGTCGAGTTGGATTTTTTCAGGCTTTGCCATGCCTGTCCAAGGGAAGAGGAGCAGGCCGAACGTACAGAGCAAGGTGTTTGTTCTCATCGGATATCGGGTTGATAGTTATGGGGATAAATATTATTTTCGCAAATATATTGAGTTTTTTGCGAATAGTCCCCATCTGGACCCGGAATCTTTGGGAATCTGACGATAAAAACAGGGGCGCGTTTCTCTGGAAAATGCCGGTGCTTTCGGGGAAAAGCGGCAAGGCAAAGGCTGAAAAGCTACGGGTGCTTTTTGGGAAGCATCCGGCACGATTGGGGAGGAGAGGTGTGGTTTGTCGTGTTTTGCCCGGTTTATTTTGCTTGGAGCGTAAACTCGAAGCAGAGCCCGTGCGGCGTGTTTGCGTAGGCCTCTATGGTGCCGTTGTGGAGAAGCACGGCGTTTTTCACGATGGCCAGCCCCAGTCCCGTGCCGCCCATCTTGCGGGAGCGGCCTTTGTCGACGCGGTAGAACCGTTCGAAGATGCGGCTTAGGTGTTCTTTCCCTACGCCCGGGCCATTGTCGGAGTAACGGAACCGGAACTCGGACTCGTTGGCTTCCGGCAGGAGTTCGATGGTCATGGTGGCGTTTTCCCCGGCATAGGCTATGGAGTTGTCCATGAGGTTGCGGAAAATGGAGTAGACGAGCGACTGGTTTCCCCGTATGAGCAGGGGGCGGGTGGGGAGTTTGTTTTCCAAGTGCATGCCGTGTTCTTCATAGTTGATACGCAGTTCTTCCTCTAATCGGCAAACGATGAGCCGGACGTCGAGCAGCCCTTTGGAAATCATATCGGGGGCTTCGTCCATAAGCGTGAGCTGGGATATGTCTTTCAGCAAGTTGGCCAGCCGTGTGCTTTGCGAGTAGCACTGTTTGAGGAAGGTGTCCCGCTTGTCGGGCGGCAGGTTGGGCGTATTCACGATGATGTCTAAGTAGCCTTGTATGCTGGCGACGGGCGTTTTCAGCTCGTGCGCCACGTTTTGCGTCAGTTCTTTTCGTTGTTGCACCTGGATTGCTTTCTGCTCGAGCAGGCGCTCCCGGCCTTCGAGCAGCTGGAGTTTGGCGTCGCCCAGCTTTTTATAGATATGGATGAGGTGCTGCGAGATTTCGCCCAACTCGTTGTTGGGAAAATCCTTCTCCTCATTTTCGTCGATGGCAGCCCCGCTGTCCACTTTCCGTATGAAGCTGCGCAGTTTGATGATGGTAATATCTATTTTCCGCACGATGAGCCAGAAGAAGACGGCAAGGGTGAGGAGCAGGAGGCAGGAGAAGGCGATGAAGTGGTAGTCTGCTTTGAGCGAGGCCGCCAGTTGGGTGTTGTAGGGGAGTGCCGTCCGCACGAAGTAATCCCCTCCGGGGGCTTGGGTTGCGACGTAGAAGAATTCTTTCCCTACGCTGGAGGAATTGCGCCTTACGTCGTAGCCGCTCCCTTTGCGCCGCGCATCCCGTATCTCCGGGCGGTCCAGGTGGTTCTCGAAGTGGGAAAGGTCTTGTTGGTCGGTATCGTATAAAACGTTGCCTTGCGACATAACGATTGTGACGCGGAAGTCCGCTAGGTCATGTTCGGGGAAGTACTTTTCCAGTTTCTCCACGAGCCTCTCTTTGGCCGCCTCTCCTGTTCCTGCATTTTGAGGAGCGGTGTGTCGCAACTCGTCGATGAGAATCCGGTTATAGTCTTCCAGCTTTTGGTAGAGCAGGCCAATCTTGTAATCTTTCTCCCGGTGGTATTGGTAGCAAACGGTGCATGCGCAGAATACGAGGAACAGGGAAAAGACGGAAAGGTAGAGCGTCCGTGCAAAGGCGGAGTGCTTGTTTTGTTTGGGATGTCCCATGGGGAAAACTGTCAGTCTTGTTCGAAGAAATAGCCGTAGCCTAAGCGGGTACCGATGCACTTCCCGTAGGCTCCTATTTTTTTCCGTAGGCGGGTGATGTTGACGTCTATGGTGCGGTCTACGACATATACTTCATCCGTCCACACGCGCGAGAGAATCTCGCTGCGCGAGAATACGCGCCCCTTGTTTTGCAGCAGCAGGATCAGGATTTCGTACTCCTTTTTCGTGAGGCTGGCTTCTTCCCCGTCGATAGTCACGCTTTTGCGTGCGGGGTCGATGCAGAGCCCTTTGTAGATGATGGGCTCTTCCGTGCGTGTCTCTTGTGGCGCGGTGCGGCGGAGCACTGCCTTGAGGCGGGCTTGCACTTCGCGCAGGGAGAAAGGCTTGGGTATGTAGTCGTCTGCACCCAGGCTGAAGCCCGTCATCGTGTCGTCTTCCGTGTCCTTGGCCGTGATGAAAATGATGGGTATTTGTGCCGTTTCTTTCTTTTTCTTGAGCATGTTGGCCAACTTGAAGCCCGAAATTTCACCCATCATCACATCCAAAAGCAAAAGGTCGTAGGCTTTTAAGTCTAACTTGAGCACTTCTTCCGAAGAGTTGGCAGTATCGACCTCATAGCCTTCGTTCTCAAGGTTGAACTTCAGTATCTCACACAAGTCTTCCTCGTCGTCTACGACCAGAATCCGGTATTTTCTCATTTTTCGTTATAGGGGTTAATAAATTTGTCTCGGATGCAAATATCCGTTTTTTCCCTTGTCGCACCCATAAATGCGTCCTCTTTTTAGGGTTTGGGCATGGGAAAGCCTTTGTAACACGCCCTTTTATTACAAAAGCGTAACATGGCCTGTCGGGGGAGGGGCATGGTTTGTGGGAATATGGATAAATGTTCCCCGGTTACCGGTATTCTTTCTTTAGCCGGTATTTCAGTGGTGATATCCCGGTGTGGGTGCTGAAAAACTTTTCAAAGACAGATTGGTTGGAGAAACCCAGCAGGCCGGCAATCCCCTTGATATTCATGTCGCTGCTTTCCAATAGCTTCCGGGCATCGGCGCAAAGCAGGCCGGAGAGGTGGAAGCGCACAGTGCGGCCAGTTGCAGCCTTTACGATCCGGGATAGATAGGTGGTGGAGATGTGGAGTTGGTCGGCATAAAAGCGGATTTTGTGTTGCTCCCTGTAATGTTCTACCAATAGCTTTTTGAAGTTTCGGAACAACTCATCCGTATGTTTGATGTAGGTCGCCGTTTTTATTGGGAAGGATTGTCGGCACAAGAGGTCGGTTATTTGGAGCAGGAGATAGCTGGACAAATGGTGTGTGATGCCTTTCCTGTAGGTATGGAACCGGGATAATCCGGAGAAGGACGCGATGGTTTGTTCCAAGGGGCTGAAGTCTTCTGGTTGAAGGTGGAGGAGGGGCAAGGTACGGTCGGCTATGAAACGGGAAAGTTGGTGGTAGAACAGCTGGCTTTCGGAGAGGCTGTCGAAATAAGCGGGCATGAGTTGGAGGTGTTTGACGCTGCAGTGTTCACCGGTGCAGCATAGGGAGCTTCCCATGGCGGGAGTAAGAAGACATAAGTCGCCTTGCGTAAGTACGTGTTTCCCTACGGGGGAAGAGATTACAGCTTGGCCCGATGTGGCAAGAAGTATGCTGAACGTGCTGTCTAACAAAGTCTCTTCACCTGCTTCCAGGGAGTATTCGACCAACTCATAGCAGGGGTTTCTTTTTTCTTCCATGTCTTTTTTTAAAAGTCGGGTGGCAAGGCTTTGGTGAACTTGCCTGTTGCAAAGATACGGCTTGTTTCGTTTTCGACTAAAGTTGGTTGCCTTTTCATGTTTGGCAAACCGGGAAAAGAAAGGAACTTTGCGTGATTTTTTAATAATAAAAGACATGAAAGTGTATTTACTCAGGCGGTATGCGTTGTTTGTCCTTTCCCTTTTTGTCAATTCGCTGGGCATTGCTTTTATAACGAAAGCCCTGTTGGGCACGTCGCCCATTACGAGTGTCAATTACGTGCTTAGTATGTTCACTCCCTTGACTATGGGGCAATGGACGATTATAGTCAATCTTTTATTTGTGCTGCTCGAATTGCCGTTGATGGGCAGGCAGGTATTGAAATCTGACCTTCGGATGTATCTTTTACAAGTTCCTATTTCGCTTTGCTTCGGCTTGTTCATAGATTGTGCCATGGGTTTTTTATCCTGGGTCAAGCCGGAAGAATATCTCAGCCAGCTTGGTTATTTGTTTATCGGCTGTGTCGTTCTGGCTACGGGCATTGCTTTGGAGGTAAAAGCTGATGCGGCCATGCTCTCAGGCGAGTATTTCGTAAAAACGATTGCGCGCCGGTTTCGGAAAGAGTTTGGCTATGTCAAGTTGGGCTTCGATTGTTCGCTGGTACTTCTTGCATGTTTGATGTCGCTGTGCTTCATGTCTGGCCTTTATGGCGTTCGGGAGGGGACGGTGGTGGCTGCATTGGTGGTCGGGCCGATTGTGCGTTTCCTGACCCCTTATTGCAGTTTTCTGGATAAATGGCTGGTGGAGCAGAAGATGGCGGAATGTCCTGTTGGGGAAGCAAAGCCGAAGCCTGTGGTCATCACGATCGCCCGGGAGTTCGGGAGTGGTGGGCATTTGTTGGGGGAGATGCTGGCCAAAGAGTTGGGGCTGAAACTCTATGATAAGGAACTCATCCACTTGGCAGCATTGAAAAGCAATATGGACGAGGAATACATACGGCGGAACGAGCAGTTGATACCGTCCTATTGGTTGAAATGCATTACCGCGAAAAATAGCAGTTTGCAGTCTTTGACAAGGAGTATCTCGTCCGATGACGTCCTATTTGTGGCGGAGAGTACGGTGATACAGGAGTTGGCCGGACAGGAGGCATGTGTCATTGTGGGGCGTTGTGCCGATTTTGTCCTGCGTGATAACCCTTGCGCAATAAAGGTTTTTTGTTATTCCGATTTTGCGACGGCTTATGCCCGTTGTGTTGGTGAGTATGGAATAGCGGCAGAGAAGGCAGGGGCGGAGATAAAGCGCGTCAATCGTAATCGAATTACCCATTATGAATATTATACGGGCGATAAATGGAGTGACCCCCATCGCTATGATTTGGTAATCAATACGGGAAGTATCACTTTGCAGGTTGCCGTCAGATTGATTGCCGGAGTTTATCGGGACAGGCTAAAAAGGAAATAGCCGGATGATTTATCAACTCATTGGCTATTTCTCCTTCGGACTTCCTGGTGGAAGTCATGGCCTTCCTTTCCCCTTGTAGAGAAAATCTTATTTCTTGGAAGCCAAGTATTTTTCTAACCCTTCGCGGCGCAACTTGCAGGCGGGGCAATGACCGCATCCGTCTCCGGGTATTCCATTGTAACAAGTGAGGGTTTCGTTACGTACCACGTCCAGTATGCCCAACTCATCTGCCAATGCCCAAGTCTGGGCTTTGTCAAGCCACATCAGGGGAGTATGGATGACGAACTGCTCCTCCATGGCTAAATTCAAGGTTACGTTCAGGGATTTGATGAAAGAGTCACGGCAGTCGGGATAACCGCTGAAGTCTGTTTGTGATACGCCGGTTACAAGATGGAGACAACCAAGTTCCCGGGCATAGACGGCAGCAATGCTTAAGAAAAATAGGTTGCGGCCCGGGACAAAAGTATTGGGGAATGAATCGGCGGGTTTCTCTTCATCCATCCGGATGGAAAAGTCTGTCAAGGAGTTCGTGCCTAACTTCCCGATGAAGGGCAAATCCATTTGTTTGAACTCCACCCCTGCTTTTAGGGCGATTGCCCGGGCCAATCCGACTTCTTTCTCATGTCTCTGCCCATAAGTGAAGCTCAAGGCGTAAACAGTCTTGAAATGCTTTTTGGCCCAGAACAGGCATGTGGTAGAGTCTTGCCCGCCGCTGTATACGACGAGTGCACGGTCGTGGTTCATCATAAACTTCGTTTTAGAGTTCTGTTATTTTCAGGAAATTGTAAGAGATATGCTCATCGTAGACGTCACATCCGTCTTTGTGCTTGATATAACGCACGAGGCGCACGGTAATCGGAAGTGCGATTACTTCATAGAGGGTTTTCAGTATGACTTGGGCAAGCATCATTTTTGCCAGTTCCTGTATGGGTATCAAGCCACCGAAAGCCAGCGGGAAAAAAATGACCGAGTCAGTGCTTTCGCCCCCTACGGTGGAAAGAATGGCCCGTAAGGAGAAATTTTTTCCTTGGGAGGCAATTTTCATGCGGCTCATCAGGTAGGCATTGACGAACGAGCCCGCCAAAAAAGCAGCCAAGCTGGCCGCGGCGATCCGCGGGGCCATGCCGAATACGAAATTGAAGCCTTCTTCGCCTTTCCAGAAAGGCGCTGCGGGCAAGGCCACGGCCAGTTGTCCCATCACGACAACCATGAAGTTCATCAAGAACCCCAGCCAAATGACCAACCGCATCTTGCGGAATCCCCAAACCTCGGCGATGCAGTCATTTATAATGTATGAAATCGGGAAAACAAGCAACCCGGCAGTGACAGATACAGCACCTGCCAACTGGACAACCTTGGTCTCCAACAAGTTGGCAGTCACCAAGCAAACGCAAAATACGATAGAAAGTACCATGAACGGTACCGATACGAGATTTTTTTTCTTCATCGTTCCTGTTTTTATACGTGGTGTCCTGGAATACACGGCCACGCAGTGCGCGGCATAAAGGGGATATTTCCCTTTTCCGGATGCAAAGGTATGGATAAAAAACAGAAAGGCAAAACGGGGGATGTGCCATGTGGCCAAATGCTATCCGGCAAAATTAAAAAGCCTTTATTTCTGCTAATGATGTTTATCCGTTGCTTCTCATTCCCGGGAATCTTCGGACTTTCGCGCCGGAATTGCCCGGAAGATGCAGGATGGGAATAAAACTTCCCGTTCCTTGGGTGATGATTCATATTTAAAAATGTAGTGATGGCAATGGAAAAAAAGAAGTCTGCCGCCCTTTTCGACCTCGACGGGGTTGTACTTGACACGGAGAGCCAGTATAGTATCTTTTGGGGAGAGCAAGGAAAGAAGTATCATCCGGAAATCCCGGACTTCGACCAAGTGATAAAAGGGCAGACGCTCACCCAGATTTATGCCCGTTATTTTGCGGAAATCCCAGACGAACAGCCCAGCATAACGGAAGCCTTGAACCGTTTTGAGCAGGGGATGGAATATGCGTACATACCCGGTGCGGAAGAGATGCTCCGCTATTTGAAGGAAGAAGGGGTACTTATGGCTTTGGTTACCAGTTCCAATGATTTGAAGATGCAAGCCGTGAAGCGCGCGCGGCCGGAACTCGCTGGATATTTCCAGGTATGGGTGACGGCCGACAAGGTCACACATTCAAAGCCCCATCCGGAGTGTTTCCTGCTCGGCGCGCAATTATTGGAAAAAGAGCCTTTCGAATGTGTCGTATTCGAAGACTCTTTCCATGGTTTGGCCGCCGGCCGCGCCGCAGGGATGGAGGTCGTTGCTTTGGCCACGACCAAGACTGCCGGGGAACTGGAGGGCAAGGGGGATTTGATTATCCCTGACTTTGCGCAATGCAGCCCTGCCGACTTGTGGGGACGGCTGTAACGGCAAGCGCGAACCTGCACGCAACCTAAAAGCGGAAGCGCAGGTCGATACCCATGCGGAAGGGTGCCCCCTCCTGTGCAAAATAGGCATCGCTGCTGGTGGAGTTATTGAAACAGAAGGTTACATAGTCCGTACCCGTAAGGTTTTGAATCCAATAAATGATTTCCATTATGCCCACGGTCGCGCCGATGTTGCAGCTTAATAGGCTATAGAATGGTTGCGAGACGTCGTTTTGCTCGGTCCAATAGATGCGTCCCATGCCGCGGTAAGAGGCGCTCACATACGCTTTGTCGATAAAACTCCAGTCGGCGCAGGGGATGGAGTAGCTCGTCGTCAGGGATACCGTGTGGCGAGGAATGAAAGGCACGTAGTTCCCGCTATAATCCTGCCCGTTCCCATCCGTTCCCACTTCATATTCCACAAAAGTAGTGTGCGTATACCCGTAGTTCGCCCCGATGCTCCAGCGCGGGGTAAGGGCGGCGTGGAGCGAAAGTTCCGCGCCATAGCTCCGGCTACGCCCCGCATTGACCATGATGCGCCCCAAGTTGTTGCTCGTGAACCGTGCTATTTGCTGGTCATAGATGTCGGTGTAAAACAATGCGGCATCGGTCTTTAAGCGGCCGCCCCATGCTTCCCAATGAGCCCCGGCCTCGTAGCTCCAGCAGTATTCCGGCTTGTAGGGGACGGTTTGCGCCACTTCTTGGCGGTCAAAGGTGGGAATCGACCCGGTAACCTGTCCTACGATTCCGCTTATGGTCTCTTGGGGCATCCCGGCTTGGCTCATTGCGTCTGTCATGGCGTTTCCTAAGTCGGACCGTATTTGTTCGGTCAGTCCAGCCTTCAATTCTTGGCTCATGAGGTCGGAGAACATTTGTATGTTGTAGCCTCCCGACCGGTAACCTTTCGCCACGGAGAAATAGATTTGCCGTCCGGGCGTGAACCGATAGCTGAGAGCCAGTTTGGGTAGCAGCTGAACGTAGTCATCCGACAGGTTTCCGGCCAACTCGGGTGCAATGGTGTTTCCTAGGTCGAGGCTCTGCCCCATGGCCGACACGGGGAAAGTATATTGCATGCGGGCGGAGGATAGGTAGTCCAGTTTCATGTGTTCATAGTCGAGGCGCAGCCCGAGCGTGAGCGACAATTCCGGGAGGAGGATGCCGTTCAGCGTGGATTGGTGGTAAGCTGCCAAGCCGAGGAGCGGCGTGCTGAAGTCGGAGGGCACGGCCAGTTCCGTCCCTGCAATGTCGAATCTTCCGTCCAGCGTGGAGGGAAGGTAGGAATTGATGTTGTCTTCCAAAAGGCTTTCCACCCCTTGCTCCCGGAAGGTAACCGGCGAGTTGGTATGCAGGTCTTGGTAGAAGCCGGAGATGCCCTGTAGCCAGTCCCATTTCCGCTTGCCTTTGCTGCGCAGGTTGATTTCCTGGAAAACGGAGTGGAGCCGTTGTTTCTGTTCCAAGGTGTAGATGGACGAAGAAGTGAAGTCTTGGTCCATGTACATCCGGTCGCGGAGGTATTGGTAGCCGGTGGAGGAGGAGAACAGGAACTGCCGCCCTTGGTATTTGACGTTTAGGCTGGAGTTGAGCAGGTTGCGGTAGTAAGAGCCGTCGTCGTTGTAGGCCACGTCGGCCACTGTGCCCGTCTCCTTGTCGTAAGCCCCGTATGCGTAACCTGCTTGGTCGCTGTATTGATAGTCCACGTTGATGTCCACTTCCCACCGTGCCCCGGGACGCCAGATGGCGTGCATGCGTCCTCCGGCCGACTGCCCGTTGTCGGCGTTTTTGCGGAGGTAGCTGTTTTTGAGGTAGCCGTCGTAATATTCATAGAACCCTCCCGCGGAAAAGGCGAATTGCGGGCTGATGCGGTGGTAATGCGTGAGGGAGGCGGAATGGGCCGAGAACATCCCGTTGCGGATGCGTAGGTCGGTGCCTTGGTAGTCCATGGGGGACTTGGTATAAACCTTGATGAGCCCGCCCATGGCATTGCGCCCGTAGAGCGTGGCTTGCGGCCCGCGTAGGATGTCGATGCGGTCGATGTCGTAGTAGCTGAGGTCGTAGGCCGACTTTTCGAGGAACGGTATGTTGTCCACGTACAGGCCGACCGACGGGGTGTTGATGCGCGAACCGATGCCGCGCAGGTAGGTGGCCGACGTGCTGCGTGCGCCATAGTCCGGGATGAAGAGGGAGGGCGCCAGCGAGCTGAGGTCCTTGATGGAGTTCACCCGCTGCAGTTCCATGTTCTGCGAGGAGAGCGAGGTGGAAGACAAGGGCAGTTGCGCCAAGCGGGTGTGTTCCTTGGGAGAAGCCACGATGACCAGGCTGTCTAAATCGGTGGGTGTCTCATCGTATGTTTCCGCCT
Organism: uncultured Bacteroidaceae bacterium; assembly: GCA_964439955.1. Classification (GTDB taxonomy): domain Bacteria; phylum Bacteroidota; class Bacteroidia; order Bacteroidales; family Bacteroidaceae; genus UBA1794. The sequence goes on from CAYTPX010000011.1 coordinate 22,164, forward strand.
CCGGGAGGGTGGAGGAAGGGGGGAAGGCCGGTGCCGCCATGCTCCCGTGGGAAAGGCATAGGAAAAAGAAGGGGAGGAGGATGTGTTTGGTGTCCATATATATAGGTATTTACTATTTTGAAGTGTTCCGGTTAGCCGGGTCAGGGCTTCATCGTCTTTTTTGCGGCAGCAAAGGTACGGGCTTTTCCCCGAGAATGCCGCTCCTCATTTATGAGGATTTTGGATTCTTCCCTGCGGCTTCCGGGCTGATTAGGTGCAGGGCTTGGGCGGAAAAGTCGCGGGACTTTGCGCGGAAAGCGCCCGCACTTTTGCTTGGAGGTCGCCCCGTTTTCCCAAAAGGGGTTTGGCCGGGGGCGGGCATGTGCTTCCCCGGCTCGTAATATGGAAGACGGGTAATTGCGGGAGGGCTTCGATAATTTACGTTAATTGGTAGGAAAGCTAAGTGAAGATGCGTTTATTTCCCTATTTTTGCGTCGGTTTTGAAACGAAGATACGGGTAAAGAAACTATTTTTAAGGACATTATGAAAAAACGGATTTGGATTCCTTTAGCTATAGCCTTGTTACTGTTGGTGGCGGCAGTCGTTTATGTCTCCATTGAATTGACGCGCTCGAAACGGGAAAACGTGGAGCTCACTAAGAATTTCGAACTCGACCGGCAAGAATTGGAAGAGGAATATACCAGTTTTTCCAAGAAATATGATGAGTTGCAGTTTACGATTCAAAACGATTCATTAGCCCACAAGCTGACGGCTGAGAAGGCCAAGGTGCAGCACTTGCTGGAGGAACTGAGGACGGTAAAGGCTTCGAACGCCTCGGAAATACGGAGGTTGAAGAACGAGCTGGCCTCTTTGCGCAAAGTGCTGTTCAGCTATGTGCAGCAGATTGACAGCCTGAACCGGGAAAACCAAGGCTTGCGTGCGCAAACCCAAGAGATTACGGCAAAATATGAGGCGGCTGCGGCGCGGGCCTCCAACTTGGCACAGGAAAAGGAAGACCTGACGGAACGTGTTTCCCGTGCCGCGCAGTTGGATGCCACGGGTATTTCGCTCCTTGCCAAGAACAAGAAAGGGAAAAAGGCCCGTAAAATAAAGGATGTGACCCAGCTGCAGGTGGATTTCTCCATTGCCCGTAACCCGACGGCCGATACGGGTATGAGGGCTGTGTATGTACGTATCGTGAAACCGAATAACACCGTGTTGGGGAAAGGCGATACGTTCCGCTATGAGAACCGGGTGATTCCTTATTCCATCAAAAAGATGATTGAGTATACGGGGGAAGAAACCCCGCTCACGGTGTATTGGGATGTGGAGGAATTTCTCTATGAAGGTTCTTATCGCGTGGAGATATTTTCAGATGGCCTGTTGATTGGTACGAAAACCTTCACATTGGATTGAGGGGTTTCCATAATTTTCCTCCAAGGAAAGTCCGTCTGGGTGTAAAAGAAGGCCTAATGGTTAGATATATAACTGGATACAAGGCGGGAAAGGGTAGCATGGAAAGCCCGGGAGGGCGGAAAGGCCGGAAGATACGGCGGGATTGCGGATAAATAAATGTCAATAAATTTCCTGTATATTCTTGCTGATATGGGAGGAAGGTATTATTTTTGCCGTCAAAAATTATGAAACGATGGAAAACGGCTCTGCGGTTTTGGTGAATGCCCTCTCGGTAGTCTGCGTGTTTGGTGTAGCTTTTTTCTTGGAGAATCTCCTCTTGCCGAAGATTTTGCTTATTTCGCGCAAGAAGCACCTGTATGACATTCCAGACGCCCGCAAGGTCCATAAGATAGCTACACCCCGGTTGGCGGGAGTTTCGTTTGTCCCGGTCTTGATTTTCTCATTCCTTACGGTATTTACGTTGCGCGTTTGGCTGATAGACTCGGGCAATTTGCAGCTCCTCTTCCCTTCGCTGGACTGCACGGAGGCCTACGCGATGCTCAGCCAGGCGACATTGCTTTCATTCCAGCAGGAACTTTACATGCTGATATGCGGCATGGTCTTGCTTCTGTTGGTGGGAGTGAAAGACGACCTTATTGGGGTGACGTTTATGGCCAAGTTCCGTGTCCAGATCTTGGCGGCCATCATGTTCTGCCTTGGGGGTGTCTTCTTCAAAAGCACGTTCGGGATATTCGGCGTATATGAACTTCCGGTTTACATATCCATACCGTTTTCAATATTTGTGGTCGTGTTGGTAACGAATTCTATCAACCTTATCGATGGAATCGACGGCCTTGCTTCCGGACTGAGCATTGTGGCTTTCGTGACAATGGGGTTCTCTTTCTTCTGGCACAACATGGTTTTCTACAGTATGCTGTCCTTTGCCTGTGTAGGGTTGCTGGTACCGTTTTTCTATTATAATGTATTTGCGCGGCAGATACGTAAGTTGTTCATGGGTGACACGGGTTCTTTGTCCATAGGATTCCTTTTGGGTTATTTGGCCATAAAGCATTCGCAAATGGATCTTGGAGAATCGTTTGAAGCAATGCCCATCCTGCTTCCCTTCAGTGTGCTTTTCCTTCCGGCTTTTGATGTGGCGAGGGTGATGTATGCCCGGAAGATGAGTGGCCGTCCCTTGTTTATGCCTGACCGTAACCACATACATCACCGCTTGATTGACGCAGGCTTCAGCCAACATGCCGCGATGATTCTTATAATCATTCTCTCCTTGATGATTTTGTTGCTCAATACGTTTTTGAGCCTTTTCTTGAATATCAACTTAATCATCGTCTTGGACTTTTTATTGGGGATACTCTTCAATAAGGGGCTCGCGGCCTATTCGGCCCGGCGTAAGACGGAAGGTCTTTCCGGGACATGACGGGGAGTCCCGGGAAAGGGGAAGGGAACATGTTTGTTTGGCCAACAGGCAGAGGGGGATTGCCCGCTTTCGGCTTGAACCCCGTTAGGAGGCCTTCCAAGGGAAACGGGGTTTGCCCGGCTTGGAAGGAACGAGGCTAAAAGAGGATAGTTCCAATGGGAAAGGTAGAGTTTTAGGAATTTAATAGTAAACAAAATGTGTGGAATAGTAGGATATGTAGGTGGGCGCACGGCTTACCCTATATTGATAAAAGGATTGAAACGTTTGGAATACCGGGGATATGACAGCGCCGGTGTAGCATTGATTACGGATTCCGGGGAATTGAACGTCTACAAACAGCGCGGGAAGGTTGCCGACCTGGAGGCTTATACGCAAGAAAGGGATTGCTCCGGCACTATCGGTATTGCCCACACCCGCTGGGCTACCCACGGAGTACCGAATCAAACCAACGCCCATCCCCACGTTTCCCAATCTGGTCGTTTCGCATTGATCCACAACGGTATCATCGAGAATTATGCCGACCTGCGGAGGCAACTGGAGGAGAAAGGATTTACATTCAAGAGCGATACCGACACCGAAGTGTTGGTGCAGTTGATCGAATATACCTACAATGCGGTCATGGCGCGGAAAGAGGGCATTGCGGAGAACAGGCATCGTGAAATCCTGTCGGCCTTCCGCATGGCATTGTGCAAAGTGGTAGGTGCTTACGCTTTGGTATTGATAGACAGGGAAGACCCCGATGCCCTGTTTTGCGCCCGGAAGAGCAGCCCGCTGGTTGTGGGATTGGGTGAAGGGGAGTATTTCGTAGCCTCCGATGCTACCCCTATCGTGGAATACACCGACAGGGTAATCTACCTGAAGGATGGGGAAATCGCGCTTTTGAGGCGGAATCGCGACATAAAAATCATCAATCTGGAAAACTTGAAAGTGCAAGCCGACGTCCAAAAGATAGACATGGACATCGAACAACTAGAAAAGGGAGGCTATGAGCACTTCATGTTGAAAGAGATTTTCGAGCAGCCCAACAGCATCCGGGATTGCATGAGCGGCCGGGTAGGGGAGGATTGTGTCGTTTTGAGCGCAGTGCGTGACAATAAGGAACGTTTGTTGCGGGCGAACCGCTATATCATTGTCGCCTGCGGCACTTCTTGGCATGCAGGCTTGATAGGGAAATATCTGTTGGAGCATCTTTGCAAAGTGCCCGTCACGGTGGAATATGCTTCCGAGTTCCGCTATTCCGACCCTGTCTTGACGGGCGACGAGGTGGTAATCGCCATTTCCCAAAGCGGGGAGACGGCCGACACGTTGGCCGCCATCAGTTTGGCCAAGCAACGTGGTGCGTTCATCTTCGGGATTTGCAATGTGGTCGGCTCTTCTATCCCGCGGGCCACGGACACGGGGTGTTACATCCATGTCGGCCCGGAAATAGGCGTGGCGAGCACGAAGGCTTTCACGGGGCAATTGACGACGCTCGTCATGCTCTCCATGAGCTTGGGAAAGGCATACGACCGTTGTGCCCCGGAGGAATACCAAGCCATCTTGCGCGACTTGCGCAGTGTGCCGGATTTGATGGAGAAAGTCTTGCGTGGGGATGGGCAGGCGGACCTTGCTTCCATTGCTTCATGCTTTACCTATGCCCGCAATTTCATTTATTTGGGGCGTGGTTATAATTACCCTGTGGCCTTGGAAGGGGCGTTAAAGTTGAAAGAGATCAGCTATATCCATGCTGAAGGTTACCCGGCGGCGGAAATGAAGCATGGCCCGATTGCCTTGATTGACGAGGAGATGCCTGTCGTGTTCATCGTAACGCGTAATTTGATGTATGAGAAGGTCGTCTCCAACATGGAGGAAGTGAAGGCACGCAAGGGGCGCATCATCGCCGTAGTGACGGAGGGGGATGAAGAAGTGTGCAAGATAGCCGACATTTGCATACCGGTCCCCCGCATACACGAATGCCTGGAACCGCTTCTGACGATATTGCCGCTCCAGCTGTTGGCCTACCATGTGGCCGTATGCCGCGGCCTGAATGTAGACCAGCCGCGCAACTTGGCCAAGTCGGTGACGGTGGAGTAGCATTGTTTGGTGTACGGGCAGAAAGACCCGGGGCGGCATCCCCACGATGCCGCCCCGGGTCTTTTGGTAATATGCCTTGGCGCTTCCCGGGACAAGCCCTTGCGCTTCTTGCTATTTCCTGAAGAGGCTTTTTAGGAATTCCATGTTGCGGGCGAGGGTTTGGCGGTTGAAAGTGGTGACTTCCTTGATGACGGGGTTGATGAGGTTCTGCACCTGCTCGATAGGGGCGTATTCGATTTGGCGGGGCGTGATGACGGAAAGCCCGTTTTGTACGATGCGTACCGTGATGTCGGCCCCCAGCATCACGGGGTCCCCGTCGAAGTGGGCCACTCCTTCATGCTTTCGGTGGATGGTCAGTTCTTTGCACTGGAACGAGCGGATGCGGCTGTTTTGCAGGATGAGCTTGTTGAAAAGCTGGAATACCATGCTCGGGATTTCCACGGCGGTGAAAGGTTCGAGTATGGTGATGTCCAGCAGCCCGTCGTGCAGGGAAGCGTTGGGGGAGATGAACGCGTTGTTCCCGTATTGCGATGCGTTGCAGCAGGTGATAAGGAAGGCTTTGTGTTGCATGATTCCGTCCTCGGTCTCCAGCTCGTAAGTCTCGGGTTGGTATTTGAGGAACTCGGAGAGCGCTTTTTCCAAGTAGGTGAGTATCCCCCGTTTCTTGTCGGTCGAGAAGCGGAAACTGACCAATGCGTCGAATCCCACGCCGCAGGTGCAGAAAAAGGGGTGTTCCCCGATGAGCCCGTAGTCGATGGACTTTATGATGCCGGTGTTGAGGACGTGCAAGGCTTTCGGCACGTCGAGCGGGATATGCAGGTGTCGGGCCAATCCGTTTCCAGACCCGCAAGGTATGATGCCCATGGCCGTGGATGAGTGTATGATTCCGCGTCCTACCTCGTTCACGGTGCCGTCGCCCCCAACGGCCACTACGGCATGGATCTTGGCTTGCGCGGCTTCCCGTGCCAAGGTTTCGGCATGTCCGGCATGGCGGGTCATGTAGATTTCGGTGTCGTACAGGGCACGGTCGGTAGCCTTCTCTATGAGTGCCATGATGTCTTTCTTTTTCCCGGTGCCCGAGACAGGGTTGATGATGAAGCGGATTCTCTTCTTGCGCTCTTCCATGTGTTTTCTATCGAATAGGTAGTGAGGAAAAAAGTGAGGCGAATATACTATGAAAAAAGGGAAAAAAGGCTTCTTTTTGGGAAAAACTCCACGCCCGGGGGCAATTTTAGTGCCGGATTTTGCTGCCAAACGCGACAAAAGAATTATCTTTGCGGCCTGAATAAAAACATGAACAACCATATTTATGGGGTTATTGCAGGATAAATTAGGAAAATATACACTACCTCAGCAGGTAAAGGCAAAAGGAGTGTATCCTTATTTCCGCTGCATAGAGAGCGGGCAGGGTACGGAAGTCATGATGGGAGGACGCAAAGTCTTGATGTTCGGCTCCAATTCTTATTTGGGGCTGACTGACGATCCTCGTGTAAAGGAGGCTGCCATCGAGGCCACCCGTAAATATGGGACAGGATGTGCAGGTTCCCGGTTCTTGAATGGCACGCTTGATTTGCATATAGCATTGGAGAAAGAATTGGCGGAATTTGTAGGGAAAGAAGATGCCATTATCTATTCCACCGGATTCCAGGTGAATCTGGGGGTTGTTTCCTGCGTGACGGATAGGAATGACTATATACTTTGTGATGAATTGGACCATGCTTCTATCGTCGAGGGGCGTCGGCTCTCTTTTTCCACCGCCCTGAAATACCGGCATAATGATATGGCCGCTCTGGAGCGTGAGTTGCAGAAGTGCCGTCCGGAAGCAGTGAAGCTGATAGTGGTGGACGGAGTCTTTAGCATGGAAGGCGATATCGCTAATCTGCCCGAGATAGTCCGTTTGTCAAAACAGTACAATGCAAGCATCATGGTGGACGAAGCCCATGGGTTAGGAGTATTGGGGCGGCAAGGACGCGGGACATGCGACCATTTTGGCCTCTCGCAAGACGTAGACCTGATAATGGGCACGTTCAGCAAGTCCTTGGCGGCGATCGGAGGCTTCATCGCTTCTGACGAAAGCGTAATCAATTACCTGCGGCATAATTCCCGTTCCTATATCTTTAGCGCAAGCAATACGCCTGCGGCCACGGCTGCTGCGCGCGAGGCACTCCACATCATGAAGATCGAGCCGGAACGGATTGCCCACTTGTGGGAAATTACGAATTATGCTTTGAAAAGTTTCCGCGATTTGGGTTTTGAGATAGGAAATACCTCTACGCCGATTATCCCTCTTTATGTGAGGGACATGGAGAAGACGTTCTTGGTTACTACGCAGTTGTTCGAAGAAGGCGTGTTTGTCAATCCCGTAGTGCCTCCCGCTTGTTCACCAGGTGATACGCTGATACGTTTTTCCCTGATGGCTACGCATACCAAGGAGCAGATTGATGTGGCAATAGAAAAACTTGTTAAAGTATTCCGGCAGCAGGATTTACTTTGAATGAAGGAAGTAAGCCTGTGGATGGAACATTATTGTATATGAGAATAGAGTTCCCCTAAATTGGGGGTTACGGGGTGTGGCGCAGTCCGGTTAGCGCATCTGCTTTGGGAGCAGGGAGTCGAAGGTTCGAATCCTTTCACCCCGACACTTAGGGATTAAGGAGTTAAGCTTGGGCTTGACTCCTTTTTTATGATGGCCTTTTCCGGACGTTGCCATTCCTGCCGATACTTATAAAGAAATGTGGCATCAAAAATAGTGCGTGATGGGAGATATTTCCCATCACGCACTTTATTTACTTGGAATTTGGAGTCCAGCTTAACGGAAATTTCCGCAGCGGGAATCAAATCACTAATAGAACCAACGGACGTAACAGAAGTCCATGCGGTGAGGCAAGTCCTTATGTTTGGGGAACATGCGATAGGTTACCTTGTAACGTCCCGAAACAGAAATATTATGCTTCAATTGGAATGTGTAAAGATTCCCTTCTCGTTTGACCATCTTGAACGGTTCTACTTCCAAGATGTGTTGCTTCCCTTCTTTGTCTGTATAGGTGCTAACCAATTCTAACCCGATGGCATCGTCCAATCCCTTTTCATCAATGACGTATGTGATGAGATAGTCCTTTCCACGGTCGATGCAGGCCTTTAGGATATCTTCTTCCTTAGTTGAAGAAACGACTTCGATAGAGTCCCATTTAGAAGCGACAAGCTCTTTCCATGCAGCGATTTCCTTGGCTTTCTTATAGTCGTCAGCCTTTAGTATCTGGCTGCGTTGACCCATTTTGTTGTAGAATTTGCTGTAATAGTCATCTAATTGGCGCTTCATCGTATAATGGGGGGCGATTTTGGCGATAGATTTCTTCACGGCTTTCACCCATTCCTCACTGTATCCCTTGTCATTTCGCGTATAATAGAGAGGCAAAATCTGGTTTTCGAGGATATTGTAAATCGTGGCAGCATCCAGTTGGTCTTGATATTCCTGGTTTTGATACGTCCGTTTCTCGGTCAGCGCCCATCCGGCTCCTTCGCGGTATCCTTCCAACCACCACCCGTCGAGCACGGAGAAGTTAAGGACACCGTTCATCAAGGCTTTCTCTCCAGATGTCCCGGATGCCTCTAACGGGCGGGTCGGTGTATTCATCCAGATGTCTACCCCTGTGACCAAGCGCCGGGCAAGTAACATGTCGTAGTTTTCCAAGAATATGATTTTCCCGATGAATTCAGGGCGTCGGCTAATCTCGTAGATTTTTTTAATGAGCCCTTGCCCCGCCCCGTCGTGGGGATGTGCCTTTCCGGCGAAAAGGAATTGTACCGGGCGGTCAGGATTGTTGATGATTTTGGCCAATCGGTCTAAGTCAGTAAAGAGCAAGTGGGCGCGCTTGTACGTCGCAAAACGGCGTGCAAACCCGATAAGCAGCGCGTTTGGATCGATTTTCTCCAAGAGGGCTACAATTCGTGCCGGGTCTCCTTGGCTCTTAATCCAGTTGTTGCGGAATTCTTCGGAGATGTAATCGACAAGTTTATATTTGAGGGCTTTGCGCATGCCCCAAATAATATTGTCAGGTACCTTGTCGATGGCTTCCCATATCTTCTCATCGTTTTGGTTCGACAGGAATGTGGGATCAAAGACTTTCGTGTGCAACTCTTGCCATTCGCTTGCCGTCCATGTCTGGTAGTGTACGCCGTTGGTTACGTAGCCTACATGGTTCTCTTCAGGGAAATAGCCTTTCCAAATCGTCGAGAACATGGCTTGCGAAACCTTGCCATGCAATTTGCTTACCCCGTTTACTTCTTGTGAACAATTACATGCAAATATGGACATGCAAAAACGTTCTCCCGCATCGCCAGGATTGTTGCGTCCCATGTCCATAAACTCGTTCCAGCTGATGCCCAATCGGGCAGGATATCCACCCAAGTATTTGCCAAACAAGCCTTCGTCGAAGTAGTCGTGGCCAGCCGGTACGGGCGTATGGACCGTATAGAGGGAAGATGCGCGCACGACCTCCATGGCTTGGTTGAAGGTCAGTCCTTCGTCTATGTAGTCGCAGAGGCGCTGCAAGTTGATCAGTGCCGCATGCCCTTCATTGCAATGGTATATGTCTTTTTTGATGCCCAAGGCTTTCAGCATGAGGATACCGCCAATCCCGAGCAGGATTTCTTGCTTGAGACGGTTTTCCCAGTCGCCTCCGTAGAGCATGTGCGTGATGGGACGGTCGAACTCGCTGTTCTGGTCATTGTCCGTATCCATAAGGTATAGGGTGACACGGCCTACATTTACTCTCCATATGTTGGCATATACGAAATAATTCATGTAGGGGACAGCGATTACCATTGGATTCCCGTCCTTGTCCATGACGCGTTCCAAGGGGAGGTTGTTGAAGTCAGACGCCTCATAGTTGGCAATTTGTTGGCCATCTATCGAGAGGGTTTGGTTGAAGTAGCCATATTTATATAGGAAACCAACCCCGGTGAGGTCTACGTTGCTGTCGGATGCTTCTTTCAGGTAGTCCCCGGCCAAGACTCCCAAGCCGCCAGAATATATGCGCAAGACAGAGGTCAAGCCGTATTCCATGGAGAAATAGGCCACAGAGGGGCGCGATTTGTCCGGCTTGACCGACATATAGGACTGGAAATCCTCGTAAACCCGGTCGACCCGTTTCATGAATGCATTATCCTTGGAGACAGCTTCCAATTCTTCGTAGCTCATCGCATTCAAAAGAGCTACGGGATTTTGACGGCATTCCTTCCAAAGTTGAGGGTTCAAGTCTTCGAAAAGGTCGGTCGCTTCATAATTCCAACACCACCATAGGTTATGGGCCAATTCGGAGAGTTGCTCCAGCCTTTTGGGCAGGGAGGATTTCACTGTTACTTCTCTCCATTGCGGGGTGTTTGCGTTACTCGATCTGATTTTCATTGTTATCTTTGATTAAGTGTTGAAGTTAGTACAAAAGGCCGGGGTTGTCTTCCCGTTTCTCAAGATTCCGACAAGTCGTCAGGCAGTTCTTCTCCCAACTCTTCCATGCGCGACGCGGCCTTTGCCAAGGCTGTTTCATAAGCCTTGTAATACTGGAGGATGAAGTGCTTCCAAAGAGCTTTTTCCGCAATACTTTTGGCGCGATTGGCTATTTCTTTTTTCTCTTTTGCGTTGTCGTTGTTTGCGAAAGAGAGTACAATTTCTTTTATGCTTTCTGCGGCTTGGAAATAGTTGTAGTCGGACCGGTGGATGATGGCCACGCCGTCGTTGATGGAGTCGCCCAAGCCCAGACTTTTAACCCACAACCCAAATCCTGCCAGGTTCGTGGAAATCGTCGGGATATGGAAAGCGATGCTCTCCAAGGGTGTATAGCCCCACGGTTCGTAGTATGACGGGTAAATCGTGAGGTCGAATCCGATCAAAGTATCATAATAGGTCTTCCCGACAATCCCGTCATTCCCGTCCAGGTAGCAGGGGATGAACAAGAGCTTCACCTTGTCGTTCTTCCCATTGTGGAGTTGCAAATTGCCCAACATGCAGGTGAGCCGGTCGTCTCCCGGGTTGTGCAAGTAGTGGGTGAGGTAATTATTTTCCAACGGGGTGGTGAAATCCGTATTGCCTGACAGCAGCCGTTCTTTCAAGTCTTGCCGCGGCCCTGCGCTGTATGCCGGTACGGCCACGACTGCTATTATCTTTTTGTGGAGGGAATCGCTATTGTTCAGGGCGTTCATCGATTCCAAGAACAAGTCAATCCCCTTGTTCTTGAATTCATATCTGCCGCTGGTGCCGATGATGAGCGTCTCTTCGTCCCCGAAGGTTTCCCCCATCAGGGCCGAGGCTATGGACAAGATCGCCTTGCGGGCTTGCTTCCGTTTGGAGCCATACGCGGTCCCGCGCGGGACAAAGCCTTTCTCGAAGCCGTTCATCAGCACCACATCTGCGCCTTTCTCCAGTAAAACGCGGCACTCCTGGTCGGTAATGTCGCTCACCGTGGTGAAACAGTCTACATGGTGTGTCGTCTGTTTCTCAATGGAGTGCTTGGCCTCCATGTTCAGTTCGCGTGCCATTTGGTCGCCGTTGTAGGAAAACAGGTAGTCATAGAGGGGTTTGTCGTTCCCGGCTATGCTGCGGCCTATGGAAGTGGCGTGTGTCGTGAAGATGGTGGCGATTTCCGGCACTTTCTTTTGCAAGTAGAGCGCGCCCAATCCGCTCATCCATTCGTGGGCTTGGTAAATAACTTTCTTATTCCCTTTTATATTGTACCTGTAGAAACTCTCCATCAAGCGCCCGGCGGCGTAGGAAAACATCGAAGCCTCGTCGTAGTCTCCATACGCGTGCAGGGAATCGACCCCGAAATCAGCCCACGCCTGGTAGTAGATGTCGTTCTTTTGGGCGAAAAAAACGGAAAAGTCGATTAGAAACACAATGGGTTTCCCCGGAATGTCCCATCTCCCGGCACGGATTGCCAGCCCTTCCTTTTCTGCGGCATGCTTGATCCACTCCGCATAAAGGGAGTTGTCGGGTAGGAAATAGGGGCTTTCCGTTTCTTTCCATACGTCCGGGCCGACAAAGAAAAGCTTGTCCGGATATTGGGTTTGCAAGGTGTTTGCACGTGTAGACAGGACTGTATAAATTCCGCCTACTTTATTACAGACTTCCCAACTGGCTTCAAAGATGTAATCAACGGCTATTGGGTGGGGGTCATTATTCATTCTGCTATGATTAAAATAGTTACCTACATCGCAAAGATAAAGCCTTTTTGAGATATTAGAAAGTTTTTTTTCAAAATTGTGCCAAAACTGCCTTCCTCATGGGGGATAAATCCCCGTCTTTGCCCGTATCAAAGGCTTGTATCGCATGTGCTGCAAGGAAAAGCTCCAAGCCGACTTATCCAAATCCTGGCGCACTTTGGCTTGTTACGCTTGGGGGATTCATTGTCCCTTGGTATCGGTTTGGGGTAAAAGGCGGGAGGGAATTAGGGAAAAGCCCCGGCGGTCCGGAGTGGAAGCCCTTGCGGTTTTGGCGTAGCCCCTGTGGGCTTTTCGAGGAATCGCGGTTTTTTCTTTGCCTTAACCATCGTATTTCCTTTGGAAATTACCGGGCGGAAATGCAACTTTGCTTATCTTTGCCCTCTGAATTGTATGAGCCCTTGTTGCCATGAATCAACGACTTTTACGTTTTTTGTTCCTGCTTCTTTCTTTTGTTGCCCCTGCGGGTTTGCTTGAGGCACAAATGCAGGATCCCGTGTTGTTCCGGGTCACGTCGGAAAACGTCTTGCCCGAAGAGTTGGAAATCCGCTTCGATGCGTCCATCATGCCCGGATGGCATCTGTATTCCACCGGTTTGCCTTCGGGCGGCCCTACTGAGGCCGCCATCCATTTCGACCAGCTGGACGGTGCTGAACCGATAGGCGGGTTAAGGCCGGATGGGAACGAAGTGGAAAGCTTCGACCCTATATTTGGGATGGATGTGCGCTACTTCGAGGGCCGGGGGGCGTTTGTGCAACGGTTGCGCCTCACGGCACCCGAATACGTGGTGAAAGGTTATCTGCAATATGGCGCGTGTGACGACCAGAATTGCTTGCCGCCGACTTCCGTGGAGTTCCGTTTTGAGGGCAAAGGCCCCCAGGCTGCAACCCCGCCGCGGAAGGAGGAAAAGGCCGTTGGGGCTTCCGCCCCTGCCGTGGCGGCACAAGTGGTCTCCCCGGACCCGCCAGCCCCGGCCTTGCCTGCGGTCTCATCGGCCGACACGGCGCTAGAGGTTTCTCTTGCAACGTCCTCGGCTGATTCCGCCCTTTGGTGGGCACCGGTATCCGAGGAGTTGCAGGCTTTCTCCGGAGGGGATGCGTTGGGCGGCATGGCGCGGGGGGCATTGGCCTATGTCTTCTTGGCTGGTTTTTTGGGCGGGCTGCTGGCCTTGCTCACGCCCTGTGTGTGGCCGATTATCCCGATGACGGTGAGCTTCTTCCTGAAACGCTCGGGCGACCGGAAGAAGGGTGTACGCGATGCCTGCATTTATGGCTTGAGCATCGTTGTCATTTACGTATCGCTTGGGCTGCTTGTCACCTTGGCCCGGGGAGGAAATGCGCTGAACGAGTTGAGCACGAATGCCGTGTTCAATATCATCGTCTGTTTGTTGCTTGTCGTTTTCGCCGCCTCCTTTTTTGGGGCGTTCGAGATATCTTTGCCAGCCTCTTGGAGCACGAAGGTCAGCAGCAAGGCAGATCGTACCGGCGGGTTATTGGGCATTTTCCTCATGGCTTTTACGCTTTCGTTGGTCTCATTCTCCTGTACGGGGCCCATCATCGGCTTCCTCCTGGTAGAGGTCTCCACCTCTGGGAGCATCGTTGCCCCGGCAATGGGCATGCTCGGCTTCGCCTTCGCCCTTGCCCTTCCTTTCACGTTGTTTGCCCTCTTCCCCAATTGGCTGAAGCAGATGCCCAAGTCGGGAGGATGGATGAATGTCGTGAAGGTTTCGTTAGGCTTCGTCGAGTTGGCCTTTGCTTTGAAATTTTTGTCGGTAGCCGACTTGGCTTACGGTTGGGGCATACTTGACCGTGAAGTGTTCCTGGCCATTTGGATTGTGCTTTTTGCCTTGTTGGGGCTTTACTTGCTGGGAAAAATAAAGTTTCCCCACGATGACGAGGATACGCGCATCGGTGTGCCCCGCTTTTTCTTGGCTCTTGCCTCCTTGTCCTTTGCGGTTTACCTGTTCCCTGGCTTGTTCGGTGCCCCGCTCAAGGGCATCAGCGCGTTTTCGCCCCCTATGAATACGCAGGATTTCAACCTGCAGAAGGAAGAAATCGTGGAAGCCGTTTTCTTCGATTATGAGGCGGGCATGCAGCATGCACGCGATGCCGGTAAGCCTGTGATGCTGGACTTCACGGGATATGGTTGCGTGAACTGCCGGAAAATGGAGCTGGCCGTGTGGACCGACCCGGAGGTGAAGCGCATGTTGCGCGACGATTATGTGTTGGTTTCTCTGTATGTGGACGATAAGACACCCCTACCTGCTCCGGTGGAGGTGGATGAGAACGGCCGGAAACGCACGTTGCGCACCGTGGGCGACAAGTGGAGTTTTCTGCAACGGACCAAGTTCGGGCATAATACACAGCCTTTTTATGTCCTTGTGGATGCAGCGGGGAAACCGTTGTCCTATTCTTATTCCTACGATGAGGATGTGGACAACTACGTGCGTTTCTTGAAGGACGGGCTGAAAAACTTCTATAAATAATGTAATTTGTGTCGAGTCCGCGTAAGATTGGCCTACTGCGAAACAAGCCGTGAACCTGCGGTGTACGTGGAAGCGTCTTC
>CAYTPX010000011.1:36928-57428 GCA_964439955.1 uncultured Bacteroidaceae bacterium
GATTGGCCTACTGCGAAACAAGCCGTGAACCTGCGGTGTACGTGGAAGCGTCTTCTGGATGTAAGGCAGGGGGGATGTGTCCGGAACCCCCAACTTGCTAATATAAAGGGATTTTCCCTTGGCGGTTTTTAAGAAAAGGGCATGGCATTTTGAGGAAAAGTTTCCCTTCAGGTTCACTCAAATAGGCCATGTATCCATTGGAAACAGACGCGGTAATATTCGTCCCGGGCATCGGAGGCGGAAAGAGCCAAGTCGTGCATCCCGCCCGGGATAGCCCGGTATTCGGCCTTGCTCCCTAAGCGGCTGCCATAACGTTGTATGTCTTGTACGTCCAAGACGATGTCCTTCCATCTGAAATCTTCTTGCCAAATTCCTTTTTCCCAAGCCGAGCTGTCTGAAGACAAGACCAATACGGGACAAGGGAGTTCCACTGTCTCGCGTTGTAGCTCCCGTTGTGCCCTATGTATGGCACGGAGCCATCCAGCCCGCTTCACATAACCGTCCGGTTTCTTCCAGCCGGTATTAAAAAACCATTCGCCCTTTGCGTCGGCCCGCAAGGCATCGGAATAAAAGCTATGTCCCTCGCCTTGCACTTTCCAGCGTGGAAACCACCGTCCCACAGCCGAGACGACGGGCATGAGCACGCGTTCCTGGAAAGCAGTCAAGTTCCAATCCAGAAAAGGGCTGTTCAGCACAAGTCCGGCAATGGCTGAGGAATCTCCCGACGTACATCCCCGGTACAAATAATAGGCGGCAATCAACCCACCGGTCGAGTGCCCCATAATCACCAACCGTTTGTTCCCTTCCAAACGTATGCGGGCCAATGCCGAATCCAAGTCCGGGAAATATTCAGCCAAATCGCGGCAATAGAAGGGCTCTTGGGCGGCCGGAATGGAACGCCCGTAGCCATGTAAGTCCAATGCATAGAAGTTCAATCCGCGGGCGACAGCACTGTCGCCTAATTCAGATTGGAAAAAATAGTCGTTGTACCCATGCAGGTAAAGCAGGGCGTCTTGGGTCTTCAGGGAAGCTTGCTTGCGTATAAGCGTGCAGCAGACCGTGTCCCCTCCGTCAGTGCAATAGGATAGTGCTTGTTGCTCATAACCATTCCCCAAAATATCAGGGACATACTGTGCTTTACCGCACAGTACCAACGATACCGCGAAACAGGCAAGACAGAAAAACCGGCGCAGGAACATAACCAAAAAATCAGCTCCAAATAAAAAAGGGTGGCTGTTTGGCCACCCTTTTAGCATTGTTTCATTGTTTGTCGAATATACTCAAATCCCATTCTGCGTACCAAGGAATGGTTACTCCTCCGTCCGTGCCGAATATGACAGGCAACCAAATGTAACGGGAGTCGGCCAAGTCTTTCTTTTTCCACATGTCGAAGCAAGCGATGAATGCCCCTTCCTTTCCGGCCACAGGCACTACGTAGGTACTTTGCCCATAGAAAGTCTTATCTGCATCAGGCCCTGTACAGGGATTGCCCAGCACGATCCATTCCCCCCAGATGCTGTCGGCCACTGCCAACTCCGCTTGGTTCGGATCCCAGCCCGTACAACCGCTTGAGAGCATATAGTATTTTCCCTCGTGTTTGAACACGGCCGGAGCTTCCCGTGCCTTGCCAATGAAGCGGCGCACGTAGCGGCCTGTCGGTTTGAGGTAGTCGCCGTCCAGTTCGTTGATATACAAAGTCTGGTTGTTCTCGGACGAAGTAAATTGGTAGGCCTTCCCGTCGTCATCCACGAATAGCGTCTGGTCACGGCTCATGGCGTCGTTCGGGCGGAACGAGCCCAGATATTCGAACGGCCCCGTCGGGCTATCGCTCACCGCCACGCCGGCAGCGGCCTTGGAATAATCGGCACTTTCCACATGCGCCCACATAACAAATTTTCCCGTCTCCTTGTTATATACCACTTTCGGGCGTTCCAATACCTTGGAAGGGTGCAAGTCATGTTCCGGGTCATCCTTGACCGCTTTCAGGCATACCCCCTCGAACTTCCAGTTAAGCAAATCCTTCGACGAGTAACACCCCACGCCCGTAACGTCGGTACGGTAGCACTCCCATGTGGCCCACGAAGGGAGTACCGTCTCGCCTACTTTGTATTCACCATACCAATAGTATGTCCCATCGTGGTACAGCAGTCCTCCACCGTGGGCATTGATGGGATTTCCCCCCGTATCCCTCCATACTTCTTTCGGCACAAAACTCGTGTTCTCCGTTGTCTCCTGTGCATGCACAGGTGAAATCACGCCTGCTAACGTCAAACAGGTTACTGGCAATAATGCCTTTCGCAATAGATTCATAAAAATAATCTGTATGTGTGTAACTTATAAGGGTTGGGGAGCAAAGGTAGAGAATCCTTCCGGAAAGGCGAAAATACCGGTAGAGAAACGCGCGGACACTTAATAAATTTTAAATACTACAAAGGTATAAGTTACAACTTATTGCCTCTTTTCCTACCTTTGCGGCCGAAATAATAAAGAAAATGGTTTTGTCTGTTTTAAAAGGAACTCAATACCGGAATAAAATCCATGATTTCCATTCATGGGGTGTTGCTGCTCTTATTTGATTTCCGCTTCCTTGCCTGCCTTTAGCCACCCTCCAACCTTATTTTTTTACAATACTAATTCTAACTACACGTATGAGCAAAATTTACAGGTTCATAGTGCTGTATTGTTTCGCACTATGCTGCCAAAATCCATGTGCCCAGTCCAAAGTGGGCAGCCTCGAGGAATTGTTCCAGTTGGCCGAAGAAAATAGCCGGAGCATCCAGTCGTACCGCACCGGAAAGGAGGCTGCCGACGAAGCATTGAAGGCTGCAAAGTCATTGCGCATGCCCGACATTAATATCTCGGCCTCGGTCAGTTACCTCGGAGACGGCAGGTTATGGGACCGTGACTTCAGCAACGGGATGCGGATCGACATGCCCCATTTTGGCCAAAACTTTGCGTTGGAAGCACAACAAACCATCTATGCCGGAGGCGCCATCAGCAGCCGCATCGCAACGGCTGAGCTGGAACAACTGTTGGCCGAACTAGACTGGAAAAAGAACCGGCAGGATATTCGTTTCCTCTTGGTAGGCTACTACTTGAACCTCTACAAACTAAACAACCAAGCGCAGGTATTGCAACACAACCTCGACCTGACCGACCAGGTGATTGCCCGCATGGAAGCCCGCCACGAGCAGGGCACTGTGCTGAAAAACGACATTACCCGCTATGAACTGCAAGAGGAAGACCTGCAAGTACAATTAACCCGCGTCTTGGACGAATGCAAGATCTTGGGCCACACCTTGGCCACCACGCTCCATTTGCCCGAGGGGACAATCATCGTGCCCGACAGCTCCTTGCTGGAATGTGCGGGGGGGACGCTATCCGAGCAGGCATGGCAGTCGCTCGCCAGCCAAAGCAACTTAGACTTGCAGCACGCGCAAACCACCATCGACCTCAACGAGCAGCAGGTGAAAGCCGAGCGTTCCGAACGGTTGCCCCATGTGTCGATCGTGGCAGCCGACCATCTGGACGGGCCTATCACCATCGAAGTGCCCGTTTTGGACAACAATTTCAACTATTGGTACGTAGGAGTCGGCGTGAAGTACAACCTTTCTTCCCTGTTCAAGAACGGGAACCGGCTGAAACAGGCACGCCTGAACGTGCGCCGGGCACAAGAAAACAAGGAACTCGTTGAGGAACAGGTGGAAAACGCCGTACAGGCCGGTTATACGCGTTTCCTGACCTCCCTTTCCGAGCTACGGGCGAAAGAGAAGTCCGTGCAACTCTCCCATGAGAACTACGAGATTGTCAGCCACCGGTACGAACACGAACTGGCGTTGCTTACCGACATGCTGGACGCCAGCAACACGAAGCTGGCCGCCGAGCTGGAACTGGAAAACGCCCGCATCAGCGTAATCTACAATTTCTATTATTTGAAATATTTGACCCATACCTTGTAATTCAAAAAAGTGGCAGCACTTTTCCCGAAAAGCCCTGCCATTTCTTGGAAGAAGCCCCGATACTCAGACAAAATTCCTAAACCACTAAGAACAATGACAAACAGAAGAATCAAAAAACAAGTTTATAACGCCGTGATCCTATGCCTCCTTGCTGGAGGACTTATCTACGTATGTTCCCGCTTCGTGCACATCGGGTCGGAATATACCGACAATGCCCAGGTGAAGCAACACATTACCCCCATAAATACCCGCGTGCAGGGGTTCATCAAGAAGATATGCTTCGAGGAATACCGCCCCGTCAAGAAAGGCGATACGCTGCTCATCATCGAAGACAGTGAGTACCGCTTGCGGCTGGCACAAGCGGAGGCCGATTTGGCCAACGCCCTTTCCGGACGCCAAATCACGACGGCGGGGATTGCCACCACGCAAAGCAACTTGGGCGTAAACGAGGCGAACATCGAAGAGGTGCGTGCACAGCTCGACAACGCCCGGCGTGAGTACGAACGCTACAAGCAGCTGCTGGAAAACGACGCAGTGACCCGCCAGGAATACGACCGTGTGGCAACGGCCTTCGAGGCCATGCAGGCCCGCTACGAGCAGGCCTTGCGCATCAGGCGTTCCACCTCGCTCCAGAAAGACGAGCAGTCGCGCCGCCTGGGGCAGAACGAGGCTGCCGTCCGCCTGGCCCAAGCCGCCGTGGAACTGGCAGAACTGAACCTTTCGTATACGGTCATCCGCGCTACCTGCGACGGGGTCACTGGCCGCAAGGACATACACGAAGGCCAGCTGGTGCAGCCCGGGCAGACGATGGTGGACATCGTGGACGAGGGCGACCTTTGGGTCATAGCCAACTACCGGGAGACGCAACTGCCCCACATCGCCGAGGGCGCCCAGGTGGAAATAACGGCTGATGCCGTGCCGGGCATTACCTATACAGGCATTGTGGAGTCCATTTCCGAAGCGACGGGAGCCGCCTTCTCCCTTATCCCGCAGGACAATGCCACGGGCAACTTCGTCAAGGTGGAACAGCGCGTCCCCGTACGCATCAGCCTGGAAGGCAACGACGCGGACAAGCTGAAGCTCCTCCGGGCCGGGTTCAACGTGGAGTGCAAAATAAAATATTGAAGACAGGTTTCCCCACATGAGTGCACCTATACCTACCCATCCCTTTTCGATGCCCATGTTCCGCGGCTTCGTGCCCCAACGGATACAGCCGTGGCTCTATGTCTTCATGGCGGTCACATTCCAGCTCTCCGGAGGCCTCTACCTTGGGACGCTGAACCAGATGGTCGGCCAGACTTGCCTGATGCGTGAAGATTTGCTTATGTGCCTTTACGCCAACCTTGCGGGTATGGCCATTTACTTCCCGTTGCTGTTCCGCATGAAGTTTCGCTTTACGAACAAGACTTTGCTCTCTTCGGCAGCTTGTGGGGTACTTTTCTGCAACCTGCTTGCTCCGTCGGTCACTTTCTTGCCGTTGCTTTGGCTCTTATGCTTCATAGAGGGCATTTGCAAGATACAGGGTACTTTCGAATGCATGTCAAACATCCAGTTGTGGATGACGCCCCAGCGCGACTTTACCGTGTTCTTTCCTTTGCTCCACATTATTATATTAGGTAGCATGCAGGTGTCCGACCTGCTTGCCACCACGTTGATGTATTATTTCCATTGGACCTACATGCATTGGTTCATTGCCGCGCTGATGATAGTGGATCTCCTTATCGTACAAGGGTGCACGCGCCATTTCCGGATAGTCAAGAAGTTCCCGCTCGTGGGGATAGACTGGCTGGGGGCATTGATGTGGGCAGTGCTGTTGCTCGAAGTGGCCTATTTCTTCGATTACGGCGACTGGTACGACTGGTTCAACAGTCCCGTCATGCGGCAACTGGCGCTGGCCATCGGGGCTACTTTCCTGCTTTGCCTGTGGCGGATGCACGCAATCAGGCATCCGTACATCGAGCCGAAGGTGTGGACTTACAAGCATTTGGCTCCCGTGCTGCTGCTCATTACCGTTGTGGAGGCCATCTTGGCCACCGAACATGTACTCGAAGAAATATATTACGAAGAAGTCATGCACTATGAAGACTTGGTGGGCATGCGTCTCGACTGGCTTGCCTTGGCCGGGATCTTGGCGGGTTGCCTCTTCTCTTATTGGTGGATGCACGTGCGCCGGTATAACTACATCCGCTTGATAACCGTGGGAGTGGCTTTCTTGCTTGCCTACTTGGTGGTCATTTATTTCACCTTGTCGGCGGACATCCACATCACGCAGTTGTATTTGCCTGTCGCCTGCCGGGGATTTGCCTATGCGGTGCTCAGTGCCACATTCATGGTCTGCTTGGAAGAAATCATGACTTTCCAACATTTTTTCCAGGCCTTGAGCGTATTCAACATGTTGCACATGGTGGTGGGTGGCGTGATGGGCGCGGCACTTTACGCCCAAGGATTGTCGCACTATGTGGCAGACAACCTCGCCCGCTATGGCGCTTCGATTGACCGTGTGGCCTTCAGCCGTGCCCCTTTCCCGCTAGGGGAATATATGGAGGGCTTCATTGCCCGCATGATGGAAATCAGTATCAAGCAAATCTACGGCTGGGTCATCTATGGCTGCCTGTTGCTGCTGTTGCTTTTCCTGTTATACGACGCGCCAGTGCGCCGTAACCTAAAATTGATGCCGGGTTGGCGTACGCTCCGTAAGGAAATCGGCGACAAACTAGGGAAGAAACATAACAAACGAGAAAGGGCTACACCGAAAAACGTTTCTTTACCGGAATAGTTTTTCGATAATTAACGAGAGTTCGATATAAGCTGGAATATAGCTGGCGGGATAGTAAAATGTGGTTAGAAAAAGGCATCGAGAAATAACACTTCGATGCCTTTTTTAGTTTCAAGAGTGGAGAAAATACTTCGCGGGGATACGTTTCGTTTTGCGGATTATAAATTCTGAATCAGCTTCTCCGCCTTTCTAAAAATACAGATATTCAATATGTAATAGATGCCTTGTCGCTCATATAGCCATAAACCACTTGCTTAGGGATACTTTTGGACCATGAAACAAAGCATTAGTCCACGCAATAAAATTCTTGACCGTATTCTTACTTCCAAAAGGTTGCTCAAGATAATATTGCCTTGTGTTGGAAAGTTAAATATCTTCCGCTATAAAAAACTACGCCTTCATTAAAAGCAAGAAGGCGTAGTATCTTGTATTCTTGATTCTTGGCCCAACATCATTGGACATTGGGTGTAGCACTGAAAATCAGCGAATACGGTCAAGAGACTTTATGAGTTTTTCATCGCGGCGAATACCCCGGATGGCCAAAGCGAGGGAGAAAATGGCAAAGAGCGGGAGGAAATTAGCAAGTTGGACGGTGTAGTGGATAGAAGGGACGATATGGTTGTGGCTAAAAAAGAAAACGCCATAAGAGAGGATGACAAGCAGGAGATCCAATGTCGCAATCCGCATCTGTAAAGGGCGATTCCGCCAGAAAAACACATCGACTACAGCCACGATGGCAGCAATAAACAGAGTTATCCCATAGGCTACAGGCGCACCGGGTATACCTCCCAGAGCAGTGAAAGGATTCCCCGAGTCGGTATGACCCAAGGGAAGGAAAGGCACACTAATAAGTATGGCGGCGGCTAAAAGCAGGTATAGGGTCTGTTTACGCTGGATCATGGGAGAAAGCGGGAATAGGGATACGGCTATTGTATCTTGGCCTTTTCTTTCGCAGGATTTCGATAATAAATTTTCCCTTCTATGTATTCTTGGGTTGCAATCAAAGTGGGCTTAGGAAGTTTCTCGTAGTAGCGGGATATTTCTATCTGCTCGCGGTTTTCAAATACTTCTTCGAGGTTATCGTTGTTGGTGGCAAATTCTTGCAATTTCTTGGAAAGGTCGTTTTTTATCTCAACGGCTATTTGGTTGGCTCGTTTGCCAATGATAGACACGGTCTCGTATACATTGCCCGTATCAGAGCAAAGATCCATCATGTCACGCGTGACGGTAGTTGTAGGAGCGTTTGTTTTTTTGTAATCCATGTGTATGGTTTTTATACAGAATTATGAGATTCGTTCACTTTACATATATTGCTGCAAGGGGAAAGGATTCCATCCCTTCATTCTTTTTTGCGCAATCATAATCTTTTCGACGCGTCTTGGAATATCTTTTCAGCTTCCCCGGCATATTTGCTTTCGGGAAATTCATTTTTAAAAGTATAGTATTCATCGACCGCATCACGGTAGCGTTCGGCCTGCCGTTCGGGCACACTTTCTTGGGCTACCTTGTATTTAGCACGAAGTATATAGATGTAAAAATCTTCCCGGAATTTGGAATAAGGGTAATCACGCAATGCATTCTGGGCAGTTACCACGCACGATTGGTAATTATTACCCAAGTAGGTTCCTAAATGATAGTAGAGCTTGGCTGATTCCAACTCTTTTTCGGCCAACTTTTCTTGAAGGGCATAAATCATTTCCTCTGCTTGTTGGCGGTATTTTCCGGTAGGATAATATTCTATATAGATTTGCAGTTCTTGTATAGCGGTGTATGAATCACTTTGATCCAAACGCGGGTCAGGAGCATTGAGGTAAAGTGCATTCCCAGTCTTGAAACGGGCTAATTCAGCAAGTTTGCCGTGAGGATAGGATACGTAGTACTGTTTGAAATAAGTGGCAGCCAAATCGTAGTCGCCTCTACGGAGGTATCCTTCGCCCAAGATGAAGAGGGATTCATCGGCTTGGGCTGTTCCTTTTAGTTGCATCAACACATCTTCTATAAGGGTGCATGCTTTCGTATATTTGCCTAAAGCATAGAATGCTTTGGCCACTTCATATTTATACCGGTAATTATTACTCTTGTATAAATAGGTGTATTCCGAGCAACTACTGAGGGCGACCGTACAGAATAGAGTACCCAGTATGGACTTTAATTTCATCATAGTGATTTGTTGGGGCAAAATTATGGATTATCTTCGATATCTGCAAATGGAGATTGGAGAAGATAAGGCTTATTTTCTTTTCATTACGTGGATAAATATAAAAAAACAAAGAGGACACCTTTATGGGCGTCCCCTTCGTCTTGTTTGGGAAATATTTGTATCTTACTTTCTCTTGATGATTACCACACGGTTCAAGGCATCGCTGGAGAACATGTTGTCCTGACCTCCCAAACCTTGTTGCTCGAGTTGTGAACCGTCAACACCTGCAGCTACGAGGGCATCGTAAACGGCTTTTGCACGCTTCTCGGAAAGTTTTTGGTTGATAGCAGCACTACCAGTTGCCTTGTCAGCATATCCAAGTACGACATACTTTCCGTTAGGATCTGCCTTGATGGCCTTCGCAGCGAGCTCGATATTGGCTTGTCCACGGTCGTCAATATTGGCCTTTCCTATCTTGAAGAATACGGCAACAGGGCCAGCATTCAGGTCGCAGTCAGCTACCGGGGCAGTCTTCT
This sequence comes from uncultured Bacteroidaceae bacterium, assembly GCA_964439955.1. Classification (GTDB taxonomy): domain Bacteria; phylum Bacteroidota; class Bacteroidia; order Bacteroidales; family Bacteroidaceae; genus UBA1794. The sequence goes on from CAYTPX010000011.1 coordinate 46,340, forward strand.
TGGCAGCCTCGGCGAGGGCTTGTTGGGTCTCGCGCTTGGAGTTGGCCAGTTGGTTCTGCAAGTCTTCAATTTGTGCTTTGTTGGCATTGATTTGGTCGTTGAGCGACTTTTGTTCTGCCAAGCAGAGGTCATGCTTGCTGCAGTTTTGGAATTCTTTTCCACCGATGGTATAAGATACGCCTACCGTACCCGTCACATAGAAACGGTCGTTCACCCGATATACCATTTCGCGTTGGCGGGCAATACGGCCTTCCACGTCAATGGAGAAGTACTTATTAATGTTGAACTTCAACTGTCCACCGGCAGAGATACCCGGAAAAATCCTGTTAAAGTCGGACTTCAAGAAGTTCGCATACGGGCCGGCAAATACGGAAACCTCCACAATCTTGTCAGGGTTATATCCCAAGAACGCATTGGTCAAGTTGTATATAAGGTCGGCCTGTAAGTTTATATACTTCTTCGTTAATTCATTCCTGCCCGAAAGCCGCTCAGAACTACGCCAACCGCTAACGACTCCACGGAACGACCACAATGGATTGATATATTTACCAACTCCCACATAGATGTTGGGGTTCAATGCCCTCCAGAAACCGGCGTCATAGTTAGAAGAGAGAAGGCCGAACTGGGCACCACCACCTACGGAGACGAAAATATTATCGCTCCACTTCTCACTGTAATACGGATTGTTTTTCTCTTTTTGGGCAGAAGCAGACACTGCTATCAAAGCAGTTGCCGCCAGCACAGTAAACATCCTTTTCATAATAGTACTTTATTAGATGGTTAAACATGTTTTTCGGGACAAAGGTAAGAAGAATAATTTATAAGCAAGTATTATTGTCATAAAAAATGCAATATGCGGGGGAAAATGATTGGGTTTATTGTCCACAATGCCTTCTTGCCCCGTCTGTGCTATTTTATGGTAAAACATAATTCTTGGAATACGCTTTCTTCCAAGGTAGTGCGTAATAAGGAAAGATTAGGCGTATCCTTTCCGCTTCCGCGATTAAGGCATCGTTAAAAAGGTTTCCCTGTTCTTCCATTTGGGTCAAAATACGGTCTATTGAAGATCATCCAATAAGAAATCCCGTTGTAATGCCTAATCTAAGTCTACTACGGTGATGCCTGCTCCACCGAATTGCACATGCTCGTCCCGGAAGTTGCGTACTGCCGGGGTGGAAGCCAAGTAGTCACGGATGAGCGTGCGCAGGATTCCGTTTCCGGTTCCGTGCAGGATCCGAACCCTTGGCATATTGATTTGCAGGGCATCGTCTATGAAATAGGTAACGGCATGGATGGCTTCGTCGCCTCTCATCCCGCGCACGTCGATATCAGGCTTGAAGTGGAGCTTCTTTTCGTAAATCTCGTCTTGAGTGGCGCTGCTTACAAACGAAGTAGCCTTTGCACGGCTTTCTTGCAATACGGGGGCGGCGGCACGCTCCAAGCGGTCGGTTTTCACTTGGGTCTTGATGGAACCAAACAGGACGATGGCTGTTTTCGGGTTGATTTCCTGTATTTGTCCGCTAACGGACTGGCCTTTTATGCGCACATAGTCGCCCGGCTTCAGGCTTTCAGGCTGTGGCAACCGGGTGGCCGGGGCGGTTGGGACTCTCAACGGGTGGGCGGCTTCCGCCTTTTTTTTCCCGGTTTTCCTTTCCGCCCTTCGCTCTGCCTTGCCCTTCGGATCGGGATGGGTGGAGAGCATGTATTCTTTTTGGGCAAAGTGTTGTTCCAAGGCATTGCGGAATTCCTCTAATTCACGCCGTGCCTGCCGGGTCGGTTCCTTCTCTGCTTGGCTCTCCTTGATGGATTTGATGGTGTGCTCTATCCGGGCATTCGATTCCTTCAGTAGCCTTTCGGCTTCCTGCCGGGCGTTGTCGAGTATTTCCCTTTGCTTGCCCTTCAGGTCTTCGGCTTTTTTCCGGTATTCCGCGATGGCCTGCTCGTATTGTTTTTCCTGTTGGCGTATTTGCTGCCGCTTTTGTTCCCAATATCTTTTGTCCCTTACGATGTCTTGCAAGTATTTTTCGCTGTTTATGTAATCTTGCCCGACGATTTCCGACGCCTTTTGTATGATTCCTTGCGGCAACCCTATTTTCCTAGCTATTTCGATGGCAAAGGAACTACCCGGCTTCCCGATGGAGAGCTGGAAAAGGGGGCGCATCTGGTGGCGGTCGTATAGCATGGCTCCGTTCTGGATGCCGGGGCGGGAGTCGGCGAAATGCTTGAGGTTTTGGTAGTGTGTCGTGATGACGCCGAATACTTCCTTTTGGTCAAATTCTTCCAAGATGGCCTCCGCTATGGCCCCGCCGATTTGCGGTTCAGTCCCTCCGCCGAATTCGTCTATGAGGATGAGTGAGCAGTTGTCGGCATGGCGCAACATCTGCTTCATGTTGGTCAGGTGGGAGGAATAGGTGCTAAGTTCGTTTTCAATGGACTGTTCGTCGCCTATGTCGATGAATACGGACTGGAACAGGCCGGTTTCGCTGTCGGCCGACAGAGGGACAGGCAGCCCGCATTGGAGCATGTACTGCAATAATCCCACAGTCTTGAGGCACACAGACTTGCCCCCGGCGTTGGGGCCGGAGATGAGGAGCAGGTATTTTTCCCGGGTGAGCGTAATGTCGAGCGGCACGATGCGGTTCGCCGTGCCGTCCGTGCCGCCGTGCTGGGCCAGCGAGATACGCAAGAGTGGATGGGTTGCCTGCGCCCAGCGGATTATGGGGTGGGGTGAAATATGGTGGGGCACGATGGCTTCGATGCTGCGCGAAAAGAGGGCTGTTGCGCGGGTAAAGTCGATAACCGCCAAAAAATGGTAGTTGTCCTGGATTGCGGGGAGGTCCGGACGGATGGCGTCGGCAAAAGCTGTCAGGATGCGGATGATTTCCCGTTTTTCCTCGTTTTCCAGCTCAAAAATCCGGTTGTTGGCCTCTACCACTTCGGCGGGTTCTATGAAAACCGTTTTCCCGGAAGCCGACTCGTCGTGTACAATTCCGTGGAGTTTCCGCTTGAAGGCGGGGGCTACCGGGATGACCAACCGCCCGTCGCGCATAGTAGGTGAAGCGTCTTTGTCTACTATTCCTTCGCTCTGGGCAGACCGCAAAATAGAATTGAGTTTCCCGGAAATGGAGTTGAGCGTGCGCGACTTCTCGCTCCTTATCCGGGCCAATTCGGGGGATGCATTGTCTTTGATATGCCCATAAGGGTCGAGTATCGTGTCGATCTTGCGGGCAATGGGGCGCATGTCGGCCAAATCCGCCACCAAGGCATGCAGGTTAGGGTAGAGGTAACCGCTTTCTTCCGCGCCGCTTTTCCGGGAAAGGAACAGCACCACGGAGATGAGCGTCTCGAGCGAGCGGCGTAAGTCGAACAGTTCCGGTTCGCTCAAGTACAAGCCCTCCGGGCGGATTCGTTTGAGCGAGTCGCGAGTGTCGAAAAAGTATTGGCAAGGGAAATCAGTGTCCCCGTCAAGTATTTGGAAGAACTCCTGTATCCGGGCTAATTGTGCCGTAATGTGCGCGAAATCGGTAGAAAAAGCCAAGTTGTCGACTTCCCCTTTCCCCAGCGTGCTCAGGCATTGTCCGGCAAGGCGGCGGCGTATTTCGGTAAATCCTATTTTCTGTTCAAAATCTGAAGGGTATATCATACGGTAAAGCAAGGGCGCTTTTTAAGAGAGACGCAAGCGGTTTCCAAGAAAACCGGAAAGACTTTTTTTAATTGAACTTCAGGTGTAAGCAAGACCATCCATCTTTTTCTTTATCAGATAGGTATGAAAAGCCAAGCTGCTTTGCCCTTTCCATTAGGACGGGTATGTCTTGGGTATAAAACCCGCTCATCCAGATTTCTCCTCCGCGGGGTGAAAGGGCATGGGCGTAGGCAGGCATGTCCTGTAACAATATGTTTCTGTTGATATTGGCCAATATGACGTCTTGCTTGGGAAGCCCGGAGAGCAGGGAGGCGTCGCCGTGCAGGACTGTTATTTTCCCCTCCAGGCCGTTCAGGGCGATGTTTTCCAAGGAATTGTTTATGCACCAGTCGTCGATGTCGATGGCCGTGACGGGAGTCGCACCCCGCAAGGTGGCCAAAATGGCAAGTATGGACGTGCCGCAGCCCATGTCCAAGAGCGCTTTTCCCCTGAGGTCTGTTTCTAACAGCTCTTCCAAAATGAGTGAAGTGGTGGCGTGGTGTCCAGTCCCAAAAGCCATTTGCGGATTGATCACAATATCATATTCGCCCGGGGGGATGTCCCGGTGGAACGTGCTGTGCACGCAACAGCGGTTTCCGATGACGATAGGCTGGAAATAATGTTGCTCCCATTCCCGGTTCCAGTCCTTGTCTTCCGCATCGGACACGTGGTATTCTATTTTTGCCAGAGCTTCGGGGAAACTTCCGATGGATTGGCGGATGCGCCCCGGGTCGTATTGGCTGGAAGGGATGAAAGCGTGCAAGGTTTCCCCTTCTTGGGAAAAACTGTCACAACCGACTTCGGCCAAAAAGGCGGTCAGGATTTCTGCCGATTCCTCGCTATAAGGGCTGATCAGCAGGGAGAGTTGCTTGTATTTCATCGCGGTAAGAGGGTGTAATCTTACAGTTGTTCCGGATTTGTTATGCAAAGATAGTGAAATAACAAAAAGGTATAGTAAAAAGGCTGTTGATATTTTTGTTAATAGCTTGATTCTTCTTATATTTGCCCTACAATATAATCACGTTTAAATCTCTTTTGTTTATGAAAAGGCTGGTCGTATTTTTGTTGTCAATATCATCGTTGTCGGTACCGGCTTCTTTGTGGGCCCAGGGATACGAGGATGAGGTTTATTATGTGCCTTCGAAAGAAGACAAGGGGAAGGACAAAGTGGAAATCGTGTTTATAACAAGCGATGTGGATGCCTCCGCTTCTTCCGTGGAAGAGGATGATCCGGAGGTTGCCGTTGCGGATTATTCGGGGTCGTATTATACGGAAGACTTCGACGTGGATGCCTATAATCGCCGTTATGAAAATGGCGATGAGGAATATTACGACGAGGGGTCGGACGGCTACGAGGCGGGAGAGTCGTATTACGCGTCGGCCTCCTCGGGCGATGGTGAAGAGGTCATATATGTAGATGGCGAAGATGCCGATGTGGTTATCTGGGACGATGACGACACTTATACGGCGCGCATTATCCGCTTCCGCAATCCTTCGCTGCGTATCTATTTGGACTCTCCCTATTGGATATGGGACCCTTATTGGGATTACATCTATGACCCGTGGTATTATGGCCCATGGTACAGCTCGTTGTATTGGGGTTATCCTTACGGTGGATGGGGTTGGAGTGTACGCTGGGGGTGGTATGCCGGTTGGCATTATCATCCCGGGTGGTGGACTCCCAATCATCATTATGCAGGCGGTTGGCGTCCTCGTAATGTGACCAACCGCATGGGCTGGAGGGGTACGGACGCTGTTGCAAGGGGCTTTATGAGGAACGGGAACTCCTCGGGGGCTTCAATGATTGCTACGCGTGGTTTTTCCCGCAACGGGACGACTTCCAACAGGTCGCTCAGTACGGTTCGCCGGACTACGAATAACCAAACTAATGGAAATACCCGTACCAACAACAGTACGGTTACGCGCAGGACACGTTCATCCGGTACGACCAGCAACCGGTCTACCGCAATACAACAACAAAGCACACGGACCCGTTCTACGGAACGCTCTACGATCCAACGCTCTTCCGTGCGTTCTTCCATAAACAGGTCTACCATTTCTTCTCCTTCTACTGGCTTTGGGGGCGCTTCGGGGGGTAGCCGGAGCGGAAGTGTGAGAAGCGGTGGAAGCCGGAGTGGAGGCCGTTAATAAAACGGAGGATTGTCAGAAAGTGCAGGTATCATGGAATAAAACTTTAGAATCTCATATATGAAACGTTTCTTTTATATGGCAGCGGTGTCTTTATTTGCTGCTGAAATGGCGGGACAGCCCACGGCTTATGAGGCCGCGAAGCTATCGGGAAATGAATTGAACGGTACGGCTCGCTTCATAGGCATGGGGGGGGCTATGAGCGCCTTGGGAGGGGATCTCTCTGTCATTTCCACTAATCCTGCGGGATTGGCAATCTTCCGCCGGTCGGATATTATGATTTCCGCCGGTTTCGACCAGCATAGTACCTCCTTGGGCGGTATGGATGAAAGCCATACGCAAGCCCGGTTGAACAATATCGGCGTGGTAATTCCTTTTCCGGTGGAGACATCCCGGATTCTCTCCAATGTGAATTTTGGGTTTCAATATCAGCGGCGGAACAATTTCTATAAGAATATGTCGTTGAACCAGGTCTTGCGTAACGGGCTTTCCCAGCTGGGGCAAGCAGCGGCAATGGCAAAAGGGACACCCGAAAGCGACATCTGGGGAACTGAAGATTATAATCCATTCTATAATGGGAATGTGGGTTGGCTGCCTTTGGCTGCGGTAAATACGGAAATCATGAGATCCATGGACGATGCCGGTTCTATGTACGAATATGGTTACCTTCTGGATTTGGATGGGAACTTTGCCCTTCCGACGGAGGCTACTTCCCTATTTAATAGTACCGAAGAAGGGGGAATTGACCAAATGGACTTCTCTTTTTCTTTTAACTTCAACGACCGCTTTTATTTGGGAGCCTCTATCGGTTATTATCATGTAGATTACACGAAGAATACCTACTATGACGAAGGGATTATGGACAACGATTTGGGGGAATTCTTAGGCTATTATATATATAGCGACAATTGGATTCACGGTGACGGGGTAGATTTTAAGCTCGGTGCCATCGTCCGCCCGATAGAAGAATCACCGCTCCGGATAGGTTTTGCGGTGCATACCCCGGTATTCTACCGCCTGACATTGACCACGGGATTTGATGCGGGTGCGGTATATGAATATGAAGTAGAATGGGATGACGTATCGCAGACGCAGACGGTTACGCTGGATGACGCCTATGTGTCAAGCTACGACTATATGTCTGGCTACCCGATAGACCAAGATTTCCGCTTGCGTACCCCTTGGTTGTTCAATGTGAGTGCAGGATATACGATAGGGACTAATATCGCTTTGGGGGCTGAATATGAATATGAGGACTATTCTTCTTGTAATTTGAAGAATCCTTATGGAGAAAACGACTTGTATGGGAACGAGCAGATAAGCAGCCAATTAAAAGGTGTGCATACGCTCCGCGTGGGCGGCGAGTATAAGGTCATGCCCGAGGTGGCTTTGCGTGCTGGGTATAACTATAGCTCTTCGGCCTACAAAGAAGGCAGCTATAAAAGTTTGCCCTACTACTCAATCAATACGGATACGGACTATACAAACCACGAAGCATTGCATCAAGTAACGGCAGGCATAGGTGTCCGTTTGACGGGCAATACTTATTTGGATTTGGCTTATAAGTTCTTGACCCAAAAGGGCGATTTCTACGCGTTTGACGATTCTGACCTCCAGCCAGTTTCCTTGAAGGAAAAAAGGCATAGCTTTGTGGCTACGCTTGGCTACCGTTTCTGAAGGGACGGGAATGCCAAAGAGGGCTGTACGGCAAACCATTCATCAAGAAAACGCTCCCCATGGAACTTTCGCGGAATCCATGGGGAGCGTTTCTTTGCGAACTATTGGGTTATCGACTGATTGATATGTTCGATATAGGACAACATCTCGTCCCTTCCGGTTCCCTTTTCCGCTGAAGTGATGAAATAGGGGGGGAGTTCTTCCCATTTCTCCGAAAGCGTCTTCAAGTAATTCTCCGTGTTGGCTTGGATTTGGCTCTTCGACAGTTTGTCAGCTTTCGTAAAAACGATGGAAAAAGGGATGCAACTGACTCCCAACCATTCTATGAATTCTAAATCAATAGGCTGTGGATTATGGCGGATGTCGATGAGCAAGAACAGGTTGGCCATCTGTGGACGCATTAATATATAGTTGCGTATCAGTTCCTCGAACTTCTTTTTCATGGTTTTGCTCCGTTTGGCGAAGCCATATCCGGGCAAATCCACCAAGTACCATTGCTTGTTGATGATGAAATGGTTGATGAGTATCGTTTTCCCCGGTGTCGCCGAGGTCATGGCCAGTTTCTTCCGTTGGCAAAGCATGTTGATCAGGCTGGACTTGCCCACGTTGCTCCGCCCTATGAAGGCGTATTCGGGTTTGTTGTCCGTGGGGCATTGGCTTACCCGGGCACTGCTCGTCGAAAATTCGGCGCTTTGGATAATCATACGGAACGGGTAGTATATTAGTGGATGATATTTGGGGCAAAGGTACGAAAAGTAGTGTGATTTTCTTGGAAGCCCCGGGACTTTCTGTGGTAAGCGGCGTAACTTTTCAGGAAAAGGCGGGGGAATACTTTCCAGTGCCACGCAAATACCGCTTGTATGTTTCCAGCTTGCGGTTTATGCCTGCTTCCTTATATTGGTGGCTATGCCTGTTTTTTCCTGCCGATGCCGCTATCGAAATTGGCAAAAACAAAGCCGCTCTTCCTCCGGGACGGCTCGGGCAAGCGGCCGAAGCCATGCTTGGCAGAGGCCGGACCGGGAGCTTGCCCGCCCTTCCCCAAGCGTTTTTTCCGGAATGTCCCCGGAAAGGAGGCAGTAGGCTTCCTATTTGTTAGGTACAAAAGAGAAGGTTTTTATCCCAAGGTTACCTTGCTGCTCAAATTAACGGGAGTCCGATATAAGGCTTAAATTATCTCTCTGGGGGATAAGGGCATGGGGGTAGGAATATTCTTGGACGGCAAGGGTTGATAACTAAGGAGGAAAATAACGTGAAGGAATCCCAGATAAACGTGGCGGGCAAAATCCTGTTGGGAAAAACGAACGGGCTTTGATAGAAACGGCCAATGGCGGGTTGAAAAACAATGCCCGGATTGTCTATTGCAGGTTGCCTGCGGTTATGTAATTGACCGGGTGAAATTTTAGTTATACAAAACCGTTAGTACAATAAAGTTTATAGTTGTGCGTTCTTAATTCATTCCGATTCCAGTTCAAATTTTATGAGAAAAGTATTCACGAATGCTTTCTTTTGGTTTCTCTGCTGTGAACTGTTGTGCATAAGTTGCGGCGGGGAAAAGGAGGCGAAGGATATGTCCTTGAAAAGGAACACGCCCCATAATATAAAGGGCGTGTGGAGTTACAAAAAAGTGTTCAACGACCAAAACAACGTGCAGCTTCCCATGGCGCAGAGCTTGGGCATTCCCCTTATCGAAGGGCGGTCCGAGGCCGAACACATGAAGCACCGCTTGCGGAAACTTGAAGGAGGACGCTACTATCAGCTTGATTCCCTGACGCATTCCATCCCTTATCTCATCCCCCGCGCTGCTAATTGCTTGGATACCATAGGGGCACGTTTCCTCGATTCGTTGGGCAGCAAGGGATTGAACCCGTACCTCATTACCGTGACTTCCGTGCTCCGGACGCGTGAGGACGTGCGGAAGTTACGTGTGCGTAACCCCAATGCCGTGGAGAACTCCGCACATGTGCACGGGACGACTTTCGACATTTCCTGGAGGCGCTTCGGCCAAGTTCCTGACCCCGACGGACGCCCGTTGGAGCCTGTGGCGTGGGATACGCTGAAGTTGGTGCTTTCTGAAGTGTTGCGCGACATGCAGGAAGAAAAGCGTTGCTACGTCAAGTATGAACTGAAGCAGGGATGCTTCCACGTTACGACCCGGTGATGGAAGGGAAACATTATCCGTTGCCGGAATCGGTAGCTGCCATGGGCATCCAAAGGCTCAACGCAATGCAGGAGTCCATGATGGCTTCGGCATGCGGGAAGGGGAGGGATATTTTGCTCCTGTCCGCACCAGGCAGTGGAAAGACCTTGGCCTTTTTGTTGCCCCTGCTGCATGAATTGCAGGAAAGCCCCGGCGCTTTTCCCGAAAAGTCCCCGGCTTTCCTGCTCTTGTCCCCCTCGCGCGAACTCGCGCAGCAAATAGCTTCGGTATGGAAAGCCCTCCTCCCGCCGCGTAAGGCGGCCTGTTGTTGCGGGGGACACCTGATGGCCAACGAAAGGCGCGTGCTACGTGAGGAAAACCCGGCCTTGGTGGTCGGGACCCCGGGGCGTATTGCGGACTTGATGGGGAAAGGTTATCTGGAAACGGCGCAGGTCCGGCTTTTGATAATCGATGAGTTCGACAAGATGATGGAGTTGGGATTTCGTGAAGTGATGCGGAAAATACAGGACGGGCTTCCCTCTGTGAAACGGAAGTGGCTCGTTTCGGCCACGGAGAGCGCCGATTTCCCCGTTTTCCTGCGCCCCGATGCCTTGCGGATGGACTTCCGCCCGGATTGTGCCCCCGGGGAGGTTTCCGGACGGGCGCGGCTTTCCGTTTTCCATGTTTCCAGCCCCGTCCCCGACAAGTTGGGCACTTTGTTGGCTTTGCTGGCTATGCTGGCAGGGAAGGACGATGGGTTTCCGGCGATGGTTTTCGTCAACTACCGTGAAGCGGTGGAGCGGGTGTGCGCTTTCTTGTCGAAAAACGGTGTGCCGTGCAGTCCTTTCCACGGGGGGATGGAGCAGAATTTGCGTGAACGCGCCCTCTATCGTTTCCGTTCCGGGAGCAGTCTGGTCTTGGTGGCCACGGATTTGGCCGCACGCGGATTGGATATCCCGGAAGTGCGGAGCGTGGTCCACTACCATTTGCCTATGCAGCCGGAGCAATTTTTACACCGGAACGGGCGTTCCACACGGGGCGACCATCCGTCGGGGACGGCCTATTGGATTAGCTCGCTGGGGGAGAACTTGCCTTCGTATCTTACCCCGGAGGAATATGGGGAATACCCTGTACCCCGGGTGCAAGGATTTTTGCCCGAGGGAGCGGACGATGCGGATGCCGTGCCATTGCTTTCCTTAGCACGGCGCATACCGCTTCCGGAGAAGAGTACCCTATACATCGGGAAAGGTAAGAAGGACAAGGTGAGCCGGGCGGATGTGCTTGGATTTCTTTGCAAGATGGGCGGGCTGAAAGGTAGTGAGGTCGGTTTGATTGAGGTACGCGACCATCATTCGTATGCCGCAATTCCACGCAGAAAGCTGCGGGAGGTTTTGTCCCTATTGCGGAAGGAAAAGATAAAAGGGCAGCGCACTTTGGTGGAAGAA